>CAZKNR010000141.1:0-107843 GCA_964553925.1 uncultured Acidobacteriota bacterium | reverse complement strand
GCCATCGTGGAAAACGTGGGCACCTACGAGCCGAAATCGAAGGACGCCAAAGTGATCCTGAAGCGCGATCGAATCGACTTCTGGATCTCGAAGGGCGCCTCCGCGACGGACACGGTGAAGAGCCTCATCAAGAACATTCCTGCTGCTTGAGGCCGATCTTTTCTGCGACTCGCGGGTGCAGGAGGGAGCCGCTATGAAGGAACTTTTGGTGCTCATTGCCAAGGCACTGGTGGATAGTCCCGGCGAAGTATCGGTCTCGGAAGTGGGAGGGGAGCAGACGACGGTCCTGGAGCTTCGGGTGGCGCAGGAGGACCTAGGGAAAGTCATCGGCAAGCAAGGGCGGACGGCGAGGGCCATTCGGACGCTGCTCTCCGCCGCGGGGACCAAGATCGGAAAACGCTTTCATCTGGAGATCATCGAGTGACGGATCGCGACACTGTCCGAGACAAAGTCCGAGACGACGAGCCAGTCGAATGGGAGGCGCTCGTCGCCGTCGGCCGCGTGGCGAAAGCCCAGGGGCGGCACGGAGAGGTCGCGGTGGATCCGTGGACTTCGGCGCCCGAGCGTTTCACCGGGCTTTCGCGGGTCTACGCCGAAGGCCCTCTGGAACTGATGAAGGACTCGGGGCCGGTCGGGCTCGTCGTCGAGAGCGTGCGCATCCACAAGGGCCGTCCGGTCGTGAAGTTCTCCGGGATCTCGAACATCGGCGAGGCGGAGACGCTCAGGGGGCTCGAGCTTCGGGTCAGAGAAAGCGAGCTCGGGTCGCTCCCCGAGGGGAGCTTCTACCAGTTCCAGATCCGAGGACTGACGGTGAGCGATCGCACCCGGGGCGAGATCGGCATCGTCGAGAACGTGCTCGAGACCGGGGGCACCGACCTCCTGGTGGTGCGCGGAAAACAGGGCGAGGAAACGCTGGTGCCGCTCTGCGGCGAGATTGTCAAGAGTATCGACCCCGTTCGTGGAAGCGTCGAAATCGATGCTCCCGAAGGACTCGTGAGCTTGAATGCGAATTGACGTCGTAACCATCTTCCCCGGCATGTTCCGGGAGGTCCTCGATTTCGGAATCGTGCGCCGCGCCCGAGAGGCAAGGCTGGTCGAGGTTCAGGTGCACGATTTGCGCTCCTGGACCACCGACCGGCATCGCACGACCGACGACGCTCCTTATGGGGGCGGGCCCGGCATGGTGATGAAGGTCGAGCCTCTCGTGTCCGCCGTGGACGCGATCGCGGGGATGGGCGAGGGCGGTTCTCCGAAGCTCGTCCTCCTCAGTCCTCGAGGGACCCCCCTCGATCAGCCGAAGATACAGGAGCTCTCCGAGGAGGAGCACCTGGTCCTGGTAGCCGGTCGTTACGAGGGCGTCGACGAGCGCTTCGTCGAGTTAACCGGGGCGGAGGAAATCTCCATCGGCGACTACGTCCTCTCCGGGGGGGAGATTCCCGCGATGGTGGTCATCGACGCCGTGGTGCGCTTGCTGCCCGGAGCCATTTCCGATCCTCAATCCGCGGAGGAAGACTCCTTCAGCCGCGGAGTTCTCGACTATCCCCATTACACCCGTCCCGCGGAGTTCCGTGGTTCGCGAGTGCCCGACGTGCTGCTTTCCGGAGACCACGCCGCGGTTCGCGCGTGGCGGGAGAGCCGCGCTCTCGAAGACACCCGCGCTCGCCGTCCGGAGCTGCTGCGGGAGCGGCGGTAGAACGCTATCGAGTTTCGACAAAGTCTCATCAGCTAGAACAGCCAAATAGAAGAGGAACACTTCCATGAACGTCATCGACAAGCTGGATGCCCGTGAGCTCAAGAGCGACCTTCCAAAGCTCCAATCGGGAGACACGGTCAAAGTGCACGTGAGGGTCAAGGAGGGCGACAAAGAGCGGGTACAGGTATTCGAGGGTATGGTCATCGCCCTCAAGGGCAGCGGTCCCCGCGCCACAATGACCGTCCGCAAGAACTCCTTCGGAACCGGTGTCGAGCGAATCTTTCCGCTCCACGCGCGCACCATCGACAAGATCGAGGTCGTGCGCTCGCATCACGTCCGCAGGGCGAAGCTGTATTTCATGCGCGAACGAAAAGGCAAGGCCGCCCGCCTGCGCGAGAAGCGGACGAACTAGCCCTTCCGAAAGTACCGAATCCGAAGATGCCGACACGAGCCGCGGTGGCATGAGGTCTCAGAGCACATGGCGCTGAACAAAGACCGTGTCTTCAAAGCCGCGGAGAACTACATCAAGAAGAACCGCATCGACAAGGCCATTCTGGAATACGAGTCGTGGCTGAAGGAGAACCCGAAGGACTGGAACATCATCCGCACCGTCGGCGACCTCTACGCCCGCATCAGCCGCAACGACGAGGCGATCAAGAAGTACGCGCAGGTCGCGGAACACTACCGCAAGGACGGCTTCAACGTCCGCGCTATCGCGACCTTCAAGATGGTTTTGCGGCTCGACCCGCAGAACGAGCCCTCGATGAGAAATCTCGCCGAGCTCCAGGCCGAGGAAGGCCTGCTGATGGAGGCGAAGTCCTACTATCAGACGCTGGTCGAGCTCTACAACAAACAGGGCCATAAGCGCGCCGCCGCCGAAGTCTTCAAGAAGCTCGCCGAGATCGACCCCCAGGACGTCAAGATCCGCTACAAGTACGCGGATTTTCTGAACAAGAACGGAAAGCCGGACGAAGCGGCGCTGGAGTACGTCGGCATCGCCGACGCGTTCATCGGTCAGGGGCTGGTCGAAGAAGCGATCAAGATTCTGGAGCAGGGACGGTCGCTTCAAACGAGCGACCCGGCGGTCAAGATCAAGCTGGCGCAAGCGTTCTCCATGCAGGGCAATCACGCGCAGGCGATCCGGCTCCTGGAGGAAGTGCGACGGAGCGCGGCCGGCGATCCAGTGGTTCTCGGGCGGCTCGGCGAGGCCTACCTCGCCGCGGGCAATACCGACGATGCCCAGATGATCTTTCAGGAGCTGACCACCGTCCAGCCCGGCAATCCCGAGAACGTCATCCGGCTCGCCGACCTGCGCATCGCCCAATCGAAGTTCGACATCGCTCTCCAGGAACTGTCGCCCCTCGTCGATCGCGCGGTGTCGCAGGGCGAGGGCAAGAAGGCGGCGGAGCTCCTGTCGAAGGTCCTCTCGAAGGACCCGTACCACATAAAGACCCTGCTCAAGCTCGCGGAGATCCACACGATCCTGAAGCAGGAGTCCGGGCGGGTGGCCGCGTACGACGGTCTCTGCGAGGCTTACAGCCGTGCCGGGGACTACCAGAAGGCGGTCTCGGTCGCGGAACAGTTGGTCGAGCTCGATCCCGAGAGCTCGCAGCACAAGGATCGCCTGAAGTTCTTCAAGTCCAAGCTAGCGGGACCCGCGCGCGCCCCAGAGCCCGCGGCCAAACCCGCGCCCCCGCCGCCTCGCCAGGCAGTACCGGCACCGAAACCTCTGGCTCCCCCCGGTCCGCGCGTCGAAGCGCGGCCTGCGCCACCGCCTCCGTCACGTCCCGCCGCGCCAGCGCCCCCGCCCCGTCCCGCCGCGCCGCAGCCCAAGGCCCCGATATCGGAGATTTCAGAGATTCCCGACTTTGGATCCTTCGGCGACGATCTGAGCCTTGACGAGCCGGATGCTTCTCCCGGCGCGGCATCCTCCGCGATCGACCTGGGCGACGCCGTGGAGCTGACGCAGGAGGAGGAGGAAAACATCAAGGAGAAGCTCACCGAGGCGGAGGTCTTCGTCCGCTACGGGCTCGTGGACAAGGCCATCGGCCAGCTGGTGGACGTCCTCGAGAGCTTCCGCTACCACGGGGAGACGCGAGAGAAATTAATCGAGATCTACAAAGACCAGGGAATGAACCGCGAGGCGGGCGAACAGCTCATGCAGCTCGCCCAGATGTACGACAACTTCGGACGGAGCCAGGAGGCGACGAGCGCCCGCCAGGAGGCCGCCCAGCTCAACCCGGCGCTCGCGTCCCGAACGGCCGCGGCCGAGGAAGAGCCGGAGCTCATTCTCGCGACCGAGACCGAGTCGGATCTCGGCGATGCGGGGATCGAGATCGACATCGCGTCGATGGAAGAGGACCAGCCCATTTTCTCCGGCTTGAGTCCGCGATCCGAGGTCGACATTCCCATCTCGTTCGACGACGCGAGCTTCAGCGAGCCTTCGATCGACATCAGCCTGGATGAGCCCGCGGAGGCGCCCTCGACTGCCCGGCCGCGCTCGCCGCTCCAAGAGGAGGTTCCGGTCGAGGTCGATTGGGGCGCCGCGGCCAGCGACTTCGGAGGGACGAGCTCTAGCGAAGACAGCATCGATCTCTCGGGCGCTGTGGAGGTCGAGCAAGAGGAGTTTTCGGTATCCCTCGACGAGGAGCTTCCCGAGGAAGTGGAATTCGCCTCGAGCGGCCGCGGAAAGGAAGTCCGAATCGAGTCCGAATCCGAGGAGATCGAGATCAACCTGGAATCCTCTTCCGCGGACATCCCCATTTCTTTCGAGGAGTCCCCCGAAAATGACGCGCCGGGATTCGAAGCGATCGCCGCCGCCACGGAGCTCGACGAAGAGTTCGACGTCCAGATCGAGGACGAGGCTTCTCCCGCGCCTTCGCCGGCATTCGAAGAAGAGTTCTCGGTCGACCTCGGCGAAGACGAAGAGCCCGAGGCCGGTATCGCCGTATCGCTTCCCGCGTCGGAAGCCGAGGAAAGGTTCCCGGCCAGCTTCGACGCTTCCTCCGGGGATGAGCAGTCCGATTTTCAGATCGAGATTCCGAGCTCCGCCGACGAGATGGACCTGTCGGATCTGTCGAACCTCGGCATCGAGGACGAGGAGGCGATTGAGATCGAAGAGGCCCCCGAGCCCGCAAAGCCGGTCACAAAGTTGGTCACAAAGTTGGTCGATGACCCGAAGCGGGCCGCTCGTCCTGTCGCGGCGCCTTCGAAGGTCGCCCCCCCGGCGCCGCCCGCTCCGGCGAAAGCCGCGCCCCGGCCCGTGCCTCCGCCCGCTCCGCCGCCGAAGCCGGCGCCTCCCCCGCGACCGGCGCCGCCCCCCGCGGGGAGATCGCCCGTCGCCGCCGAGCTCGGCGAGGTGGACGAGTACATCGCCCTCGGTTTGTACGAGGACGCCCGGGATACGCTGCGAGAGCTCTTGAAGAAGCACCCCGGACAGCCGGAGATTCTCGCGAAGATCGACGAACTGGGCTTCTCCTCCGAGCAAATTCAGAAGGAGGCCAAAGAGCCGGCTCGCCTTCTCAAGACTCCCGTCGCGGAAGCCCCCCCGAAGAAGAAAGCGGTCCCTTCAGCAGCAGCACCGCCGCGAAAGGCGATAGAGCAAGGGCCGCTCTCTTCGCATGACGAAGTTGAGGAGTTCACCGAAGCCTCGCTCGGCGACGAGCTCGAGTCGCTCGTCGACCTGAGCGAGCACGAGCCCGCCGGCGTCTCGGGGTCTCCCGCATGGCCCGCGGTCGAGACCGATTTCATCGACCTCGCGTCCGAGCTTTCCGAGGAAATCTTCGGGACCCACAGCGCCGTAGAGGAAGAGGACGCGGAGCCAGAAGGTCCGCTCACGGATCCCGGTCTCGACCAGATCTTCCGCGAGTTCCGTAAAGGCGTCGAGAAGCAGCTCGGAGCCGAAGACTACGACACCCGATACAACCTGGGGATTGCCTACAAGGAGATGGGGCTTCTCGACGAGGCCATCGCCGAGTTCCAGCTCGCGGCCAAAGACGAGCTCCGAAGCCTCGAGTGCTGCAGTATGCTCGGGCTCTGCTTCATGGAGAAGGGCATGCCGGACATCGCGATCAAGTGGTTCTCGAAGGGGCTCGCGATCCCCGGCCGGAGGCAAGAGGAATACCACGGCCTTCGCTACGACCTGGCGCAGGGTTACGAGGCCGCGGGGCAGCGCGAGCGCGCGCTCGAGCTCTACATGGAGATATTCCGCGAGAACATCAAGTTTCGTGACGTCCAGGAGCGCGTGAAGGAGCTGCAGGCGGCGCGGAAGTAACGCTTCCGACGGCCGCGATGCCTAGGGCGCGTCTCGTGCCGTCGATGCGCCGCCGAACACATCATGGGAGACCGTCAGTGGTTCATCCTGTACGTCGTGGTATGCCTCGAGGTGGGGATATTCCTCCTCCTCGTTCCCTGGTCCCCGATATGGGAGCGTAACTACTTTCTCGATGCCTACCCGTCGTTTCGGACGATCCTGCTCGCGCCCGCACTCCGCGGGGCCGTCGCCGGCCTCGGGCTCGCGAACATCTACATGGGCCTGAGCGAGGTCCTGAATCGGCGCCGGAAGACTCCCCAAGAGAGCGAGCAGCAGCCCTCGAACGAGGAACTCATGCAAGGGGGATGCGGGGAATAAGGGGATGGGCAAAGATTCCCCCGCGGGACCGCCTTATCTCCACATCTCCCCAAATCTCCCTATCCCCCTTGATTCTGCGGTGAGTATGACGTTGCCTCGCCGCCGGCTTTTCACCTGCATGATCACCGCGGACGTGGACGAGGCGAGTCTCGTTGTCCAGGTGGAACGTGCCCTCGAGGCCGGTGTGGATTTCGTTCAGCTGCGGCGGCAGAATCAGTCGGCGCGAGAGGTGGAAGCCCTCGCGAAGCGCCTCGTCGGGCTTTCTCCTCACGCCCGGGGAAGACTCCTCGTGAACGGTCGTCTGGACGTGGCGCTCTCCTCCGGGGCCGCGGGCGTTCATCTGCCGGCGGACGGCCTTCCGCTCCCGGCGGTCACGAGGGTCGTGCCTGAGGGCTTCGTCGTTTCCCGCTCCACTCATAGCCGGGAAGCGGCCGAGCGTGCTTTCGCCGAGGGCGCGAGCTTCGTGGTCTTCGGGCCGATCTTTCCCACCGCCTCGAAGCCCGGTCATCCGGGTTTCGGTCTCGAGGTTCTCAGAGAGGTGGTCTCGTCGGTTCCGATTCCAGTGTACGCGCTCGGCGGCGTTACGCCGGAGCGGGTATCACAGATAGCCGACACCGGTGTTCACGGCATCGCCGGGATCTCGGTCTTCGAGCGGGAGGACGGCCTTCGAGATCTCTTCGCCTGCCTCGAGCATGTCGAAAGGCCATGACTCCGTCCGACTGGGTCGAAGCCCTCGGTCCCCACAGCACGCCCGAGGACGTCGCGCCGCTCCTCGACCACCCGGAGACGAACCAGGCGCATGTTCTAAAGCTCCTGAGGAAGCGTGAGCTTCCGAGCTCGATCCTCGAGGCCGTCGCGCGCCATCCGCGATGGGACGGGCGGCACCCGATTCGCGCGGCGATCGTGCTCCACGGAAAGACCCCGAGGACGCTTTCCCTTCGGCTCTTGAGCCTGCTCCTTTGGCGCGACCAACTGCGGGTGGCGACGGATATGCGGCTCCACATGCCGCTTCGCACTGCCGCGGAGAGCCGGCTCAGGGAGAGACTCCCCGAGCTGGAGTTGGGAGAGAAGATTTCTCTCGCAAGGAGCGCGCCCCGGGGGCTGCTCTCGGTGCTCGCCGGCGATGAAAGTCACAGGGTGGTAGCGGCTCTCCTTTCGAACCCGCGGCTTCTCGAGGCCGACGTGGTGGCAATCGTGAGGCGCGAGAAGACTCCGGCCGAGGTCCTGCGAGTGGTGGCCGGGAGCGAGCGCTGGATCTCGCGTCCCTCCGTCCGGGCCGGCGTCCTTTGCCACCGCCGTACTCCGGTCCACTCGGCGCTGAGGGTGCTCGCGGGGCTCTCGACCTGGGAGATTCGAAAACTCATCGCCGAAAAGCCTCTGCCCCCGGTCATCCGATTCGGCGCCGAAAGAATTCTGAGTGGTGAAAATACCTCGGGGCGCGGGCGGTCGCGTTGACAGGCGCTCGACCGGTCTGACACAATGAACCAGTGCTGGTCTGGCGGTAAAAATGCCGTAGCCTGAAAGGGATAGAGGCATCGTTGCCTTTTCGAAAGCTCGCAATGGGGGAGGACGGCTGTTGAAAAACTCCTACGCAGTCGGAAAGCGCCCCGAGGACTTCGTCGATAGGTTCGTCGTGTCATGGCATCGCTGAGCGAGAGGTTGAGGCGCGAGCGAGAGCTCCGCGGCATCAGCTTGAAGCAGATCTCCGAGGAAACGCGCATCGGGGTGCGTTTCCTTCAAGCTCTCGAAGACGACAGGCTCGACGTGATTCCCGGCGAGTTCTATCGTCGTTCCTACCTTCGCGCCTATACGCGCTACCTGGGTCTCGACGAAGAACGAGCGCTGAACGCCTACGATTTCTCCCGAAAGGACAAGCCTTCAGAGGGCGGCGCGGAATCGGGATCGGGCGCCGCGGCCGGCTTTCCAGCGCTTCCCGTGTGGCTCAAGTGGGCCGGGGCATCGCTAGGCATCGGACTCCCGCTCGTTCTCTTCTTGAGAGCGATGCCCGCGTCGACCGTACGGAGCGAGCCCCTTGCCGCGCCGCGGCCGGAGGGGAGAGCCCCTGCTGTCCAGCCTGTTCCGCCTGTCGCGGATGTCCGGCCCGTGCATGACGTCCGGAGAGAGACGGCGGTGGCCGCGAGCGGCACAGCAGCCGCAATAGATCTTCCGCCCTCTCCGTTCGCCGCCGAGTCGCCGCCCGTCGAGGGAAGGCTCCGGCTGGTGGTTACAGTCGAGGAGTCGTGCTGGCTCGAGATCGCGGCCGACGGGAAGGTCGTGATCTCCGGACTGAAGGACCAGGGATTCGTTCAGCAGGTAACGGCGGTGCGCGATCTCCGGCTCTGGCTCGGAAACGCGGGAGGCGTCAAGCTTCTCCTGAATGACCGGCCGGGGATACCTCTCGGCCGATCGGGACAGGTGCGAAAGGATCTAACCATCACCCTCGACAACTACCTGGACTTCGTCTCTTCGGCCGATCGATCCTGAGGACCGCCGCTTGAGCTCACCTCTCGTCAATCAGTTCAAGAAGGGCGGAATCTCGCGCGACGTGCGCCTTACCGGCGCCTCGGGGGCGCTACCCCTGACGCCCTTCGATCAGGTCGAGCTTCTTTTCCTTCTCACCCGGGACAGCGACGAGGAAGTCGCGAAGACCGCCCAAAGTAGCCTTCTCGGAGTAAGCCCTTCTGCCCTCGCCGTCGTTCTCAGGGACCCGACCGTGCCCGCGGACGCTCTGGCGTTTCTGGGAGAGCACACCGACTCCGACGAAGTCCAGCAGGCGGTGGTTAGAAACGCGAACACTCCGGACGACGCTATCCGGAAAATGGTGCCGAAGCTTTCCGAGACGAACCTGGAGTTCATCGTCGTCAACCAGACGCGTCTCCTCCGGCATACGGCGATCCTCGAGGCCCTCGAGGGCAACGAGAACTTGAACTCGGATCAGCAGCGCCGCATCCGCGAGCTGAAGCACGATTTCAAGATCGGGGTCATTCCCGAGGAAAAGAAGGCCCCGCCCCCTCCGCTCTCGAAGCTCGATTTGGGGAAGGGTCCCGCGGAACAAGAGGAGCCGCCGCCGAAGTCGCGGGAGGAGGCGGAGGCGCTCTACGGCATGAGGGATCATACCGACGGAGATCTGAGCCCTGAAGAGGAGGAGGAGAAGAAGAGCTTGTTCGCCCAGATCATGACGGCCAGCCCGGCGGAGAAGATGATCATGGGACTCAAAGGGTCCAGGCAGGCGCGGATGATGCTCATCCGCGATCGAAACCGAACCGTTTGGGGCGCGGTGCTCACCAGCGGCAACATGAACGATGCCGATGCCGAAGCCATCGTCCAGATGAGAAACGTCGCTCCCGACGTGCTGCGGGAGATAGGCAAGAATCGCCAGTGGACCAAGCGGTACAAGGTGGCCCACGAGCTGGTCAAGAATCCCAAGACTCCTCCGGAGATCTCTTCGCAGCTCTTGCCCCGCATGGCCGCGCGGGACTTGAAGGCCTTGATGAAAGACAGGAACGTGCCCGAGATGATCCGCAGGCAGGCGGAAAAGCTGACCAAACGAACGAAGTAGAGAACCATGGATTCCGACTACTACGCGATCCTCGGCATTGCCAAGACCGCGAGTTCCGACGAAATCAAGAAAGCGTACCTGCGGCTCGCACGAGACAACCACCCTGACCGCATTCGCGATCCGGCGCAGAAAGTGGAGGCCGATCGGAAGTTCCAGCTGATTACGGCGGCCTACAATCAGCTGCGTGATGAAACGGCCCGTCGAGGGTATGATAGGACGCTCGACCGGAAGGTCCGGTCTCCGGAGGACGAGGCTCGTCATTTTTTCAAGAACGGCGAGCTCCAAGAGCAGTCGAGAGAATACACGAACGCCCTGAGGTACTACTACGAAGCCATGCGCCTTCAGCCCGAGAAGCTCGAGTACATGATCGCCGCCGGGCGCATCCTCTCGATGGACAAGGCAAAGCAGCGCCAGGCGTCGGGGCTCTACGAGCAGGCGATGGCCAAGCACCCCGCATCCCCCGAGCCCTGTCTCGAGCTCGGAGCGCTCTACATGCGCTCGGGCATGCACCTTCGGGCGAAGCGGGTCTACGAGACGGCCATCAAGCAATTTCCCAATCATCCCGACTTGAAGCGGAAACTCGCGGAAGCCGTGGCGGCGGAAAAGAAGGGCCCCGCGCGGGGAAGGTAATCGAACGGCCGATGCGCGTCGATTCCAAATCGCTCACCCACGTGGGACTGAAACGTCCCCTCAACGAGGACAGCTTCTGCTCGAACGTCGACGAGGGACTGTACGTCGTCGCCGACGGGATGGGCGGTCATGCCCACGGCGAGGTCGCCTCGCGCCTCGCCGTCGAGACCATCGAGGAGTTCATCAAGCTCACCTCGGGGGACACCGACGTGACCTGGCCCTACGGTATCGACGAGAATCTTTCCCTCAACGGAAACCGCCTCAAGACTTCGATTCGCTTCGCCAACCAGAGGCTTCTCGAGCACGCGCGGACCAGCGCCGGCTGTGAGGGGATGGCGACGACGGTGGTTGCGCTCTTGGTCGAGGACAACGTCGCCGAGATCGCCCACGTAGGCGACAGCCGTCTCTACCTCGTTCGCGAGGGAAATATCGCCCGGCTCACCAGCGACCACTCGTGGGTGAACGAGCAGGTGCAATCGGGTGTCATCGACAGCAAGCAGGCGCGAAACCATCCGCTGCGCAACGTGGTCACGAGGGCTCTCGGGGGCCGGCCCGACCTCGAGGTCGACGTTCAGACGCTCGAGATGCAGCCGGGCGATCGGCTGCTGCTCTGCTCCGACGGTCTCACCACGATGCTGGACGACGCGGAGATTCTGCGAATCGTGCTCGGCGGCAGCGGAGGAGTCGATCAGACCGACGAGCTGATCCAGGCGGCGAACGAGAGCGGCGGAGAAGACAACACCACTACCATACTGCTTCAAGTCGTTTGAGTTTCACCCTTGAAGACTGACCCGAATAAAATCCCGAAGAATCCCCTGATACTGATTCCTGCGAGAGATGGCTGAGAAACAAACCGAGCTTCACGTCGGCAGGTTCACCATCCTCAGGCGCCTGGGCCGCGGAGGGATGGGGTCGGTGTACGAAGGGCACGATCCGGCTCTCGACCGAAGGGTCGCCATCAAGACCCTGACCACGGACGCGATCGCCGACGCGGAGTCCCGCGGCCGGTTCGAGCGGGAAGCCAGGGCGGCGGCGAAGCTCGCGCATCCCAATATCGTCACGGTGTTCGAGCTCGGGAACTTCGGCGGCAAAGAAAAGCCCTATATCGTGATGGAGTACCTCGAGGGAACCGACGTCGCCGCGCTGGTCAGCGGCAACCGCAGCGTCCCGCTCGCGGAGGCGCTCGACATCGTAGCCCAGCTCTGCCGGGCGCTCGACTTCGCCCACCTGAAGGGCGTCGTGCACCGCGACGTGAAGCCCGCGAACATCCGGTACCTCGACGATGGTCAGATCAAGATCATGGACTTCGGCATCGCCCGCGTCGAAGGCGGTCATCAGATCACCAAGAGCGGCGTCATGATCGGCACCCTCCACTACATGTCCCCGGAGCAGATCCGGGGCGAGAAGCTCGACGGCAGGACCGACATCTTCTCCGTCGGCTGCATCCTCTACGAGCTTCTCGCGGGCGTGCGGCCGTTCTCGGGAGACTCCGCGACCTCGATTCTCTACAACATCGTCCACGAGACGCCGAAGCCGGTGGCCGAGAGGAACGCGGATCTTCCCCAGGAGGTCCAGCGGGTCATCGACCGGGCGCTCTCGAAGAAGCCCGAAGATCGCTTCGCCACCGCGGGCGAGATGGCGAAGGAGCTGGACAAGATCCTCTCCGTCTACCGCAAGACCTTTCCTCGAACCACCTCGGCTCACGAAAGGAGCGTCCAGGAGCTCCAGGCCCTGGCGCGCGAGGGCGACTGGGGTCGGGTCTCGAAGAGGGCCAAGGAGCTTCTCGAGGAGCATCCGCAGCTCGACGATGTCCGCCGTCTCCTTCGCCGGGCTCTGCGGGAGATCCACCTGGAGGAGAGCGAAAGCCAGAGGTCTGAAGCGGAGAGGACCAGGCACTTCGACGAGATCTACGGCGAGCTCACCGGGCTCTATGGGAGCGAGGCGGTAACCGCCCGCGGACCTTCGGCGCTCGCGGAAACGGAATTGGGAGTGCCGACGACGAGTCCTCCCGGGACCGGGTCCGGCTCGAGCTCGGCGGAGACGCTCGCGGAAGCGAAGGGCTCGGATCCGGTGCGCGCTCTCGCGGTGCCGATCTGGGCCCTGGTGGTCGTCGCCCTCGCCGGGTTCGCGGGCGGGCTCTTCTGGATGTTTCCGCGGGAGCCGGATGGCCCCAAGCCGGTCACCCATACCCTCCGGGTCTACTCCGATCCGGTGGGGGCCGCCGTCACTCTCAACGGGCGTCAAACGGATTTTCTAACCGACGAGGACGGCGTCGAGGTTCCCCTTTCGGGACTGGTGAACGACTCCGTGCGGGTCGAGATGCGGATGGACGGCTTCAAGCCTGCCTCGGCGAATGTGGTGCTCGGAGCGGCACCGCCGGATCCGCTCGAGTTCGTCCTCGCAGAGGCCGCCCCGCCTGTCCCGCCTGTCCCGCCTGTCCCGATCGCCCGGACGTTCGAGCTCCAGACCTCCCCCGCGGGCGCGTCGGTGCTTCTTGACGGCAAGCCCCTAGAGGGAGTGACCCCGCTCTCGATCGAGCTCCCCGCGAAGGGCGATCACGAGGTCAAATTCACGAAGGCCGAGTACGAGACGGCGACTCTCCGCCTCCGCGGGAGCGAAAAGCTTCCCGTTCTGCCCGTGGTCTTGACCGCGCTCGGAAAACCGGGCACGTTCGTCATCGAGTCAACGTATCCGGTCTCGGTTCAGCGCGGCGACTCGGAGCTCGCGCCCGCGACTCCAAGTCCGAGCCTCCAGCTTCGGCCGGGCTCCTACGAGCTCCGGCTGATTTCGGAATCGGTCTTTCTCGATCGGCTGGTCCAGGTGCGGGTGAGCGAGGGCGAGACCACGACCGTCCAGGCTCCGCCGGTCGGACGGGTGAACGTTCGCGCCAATCCCGGCAATTGCACCCTGAGCATCAACGGGATCTCCGCGGGAGCGCCGCCTTTCATGAACCGGGACATCGTGGAAGGCTCCCACGAGTTCGTCTTCACCTGGCCGGGCGATTTGAGGGACGTACATCAGGTCGTAGTCCAGGTGGGCAAACCGAGCTACGTCATCGGTCAAAAACCATGAAGGGGGAGTGGTGAGCAAGCGGGTTTATGCCATCGCGGTCACGGCCACTCTCGGCGCGTCGATTTCTCAGGGACAGGCGCCTTCGGATCTGGCGCGCCAGCACCTGGAGAGCGGAATCCAGTTCTACGAGCAGCAGCGTTACAACCAGGCGCTGAACGACTTCCAGATCATCGTGACCTCGATGGCGACGAGCGAGGTCGCCGACGACGCCCTCCTCCGGATCGGGCGCTACTACCTCGACGTCGAGGAGGATTTCGCGAAAGCGAAAGACAACCTCGATTCCGTCCTCCGCGGCTACCCTACGAGCGACTCTGCCCCGGGGGCCTACTATTACCTGGGCGAGGTAATCTTTCGCTCCGACCGGACGGGGAGGACGCTCGACGACGCCCTCGCGAACTACCAGCGGGTGTTCCTCTATCCCGACAATCCCTGGATTCCCGCGGCGCTCAACTCGACGGGCACCGCCCTCGAGCGGCAGGGGAAGTTCCAGGAAGCGGTCGACGCCTACTTCCAGGTGATCGTCGATCATCCGCGATCGGAGTGGACCGCGGGCGCTCGTCTTGGCGTCGGACGAAGCTTCGTGCGTCAAGGGAATCCGGCGGAGGCGATGGCGCAGTTCCAGGAGGCGCGCAACGCGTACCCGGAGAGCCGGGAAGCGGAGTCGGCCCTTGATTGGCTCACGCTCCTGTTCCGGCTCTACGGGACGCGCATGCTGGGACAAACCGTCACCTTCCGCCGCGATCCGGGATTCAACCCCGTTCTCAAGGACAAGCTCAACGAAGTGGTGGCGATTCGGGTCTCCGCGGGCGGCATCCACGTTCTCGAGCGCGACAAGAAACGGGTCATGACCTTCGACCGTCAAGGGAAGCTTGCCGGGAGCCAGCAGGCGGTCGAGCCGTACGGTCTGTTCGTCGATGCCCGCGGAGAGCTCGTCGTCGCCAACGCGAGGGCGGTTACCGTCGACGGCAAGCCGGTCACCTTCGCCGTGCCTTCGCAGGAGGGACCGAAGCCCCTCGAGAAGATCCGGTTGGCACTGCGGGACCGGCTCGGGGAGATCTACGTCTATGACGAGAGCGAAAAGAAGCTCTTGAGGTTCAACCCGTCCGGAGATCTCGTCGGCCCCTTTCCCGACGCGACCCCGCGGGAGATCCTGAGGGTCGAGATGGACCCGGTGGGCAATATCCTGCTTCTGGACAAGAGGGACCGGGACGTGAGCGTCCTCAGTCCCGAGGGGCGAGTCGTTGCCCGCATCCCGACGAAAACGGGGCAATGGGCCATGAAGAAAGCGGCGGATATCGCCCTCGACCCCGCCGGTTATCTCTACATTCTCGACGAAGAGGAGGCGAAGATCGCGGTGTTCGACGCTTCGTATCAGTTCGTCACTCTCTTGACCCAGCAGCAGCTGGGTTCTGGGACGCTGACGAAACCGGTCACCCTCGACGTCGACGCTTCGGGAGATCTGTATGTCTACGACGAGAATGAGAAAGCCATCGTTCACCTTAAGTAAGTTGCGGCCGGGCTCCCGCCTTCGCCCTTCCGCCTCCGCCCTTCCGCCTCCGCCCTTCCGCCTCCGCCCTTCGGGCTACGGCGGACCCGCCGAAGCCTTGCGAAGGCGGGTCGGGCTACGGTCGGGCTTCGGCCATGCTCGCCGTAGCTCCGCGGAGGCGGCCGGCGCGGTCTCGCCGAAGCGCTTCGCGCGAAGGCGGACTCTCCGCTCGCTGATCGTGATTTCGGCGCTCGTTGGTGCGGTCAGCGCGGCGTCGGCGCAGGACGACGAGCTGCTGCTCCGGCTGTCGCAGCAGCTCACCGAGGCGAAGGTCCTGTTCGAGGACCCGAAGCGTCAGTCCCAGTCGATCGATTTTCTGGGACGGGTAATCGACGAGATCGAGGAGCGGCGGCGATCGGGAGCCGAAGTGCCGCCCGAGATTCTCGATCTCCAGCACCAGGCGCTCGAGCTTCGGGCGCGCGCTTTCTTCGACGCGGGACAGCTCCAGGGGGCCGGCGACGACTTCCGCCACCTGCTCCTGAACAATGCCCGCTATGCGCTCAACGCCGAGTCGCTCTCGCCCAAGATCGTCGACTTCTTCGAGGACCAGAAAAAGCAGCTCATCGGTTACATCGCCGTCACCACCGACCCCGCGGGGGCGCGGGTGAACGTGAATGGAAACTTCATGGGCATTACCAACTTCTTTCCCGTCGAGGTGCACACCGGGCTAGCCCGCATCGAGATCAGCCTCGAAGGCTACCAGGGGTACGTCGACGACAATCTGCGCATCGAACCGGGCGAGATCAACACTCTCGACCTGGTGCTCAACCGGACCAGCGCCCGGCTTCCCATCATCACCGATCCTCCTGGAGTGCAAGTGGTGGTCGACGGTCAGGTGGTGGGGGTTACCTCGGGAACGTTGCCTCCGGACCTGCGCAGCTTCATGCCGCCCGATCTCGATCCTTCGCGGCTCTCGTCGCCCTTCGAGCTCCTGTCACTTCCTCTGGGCCAGCACGACATCGAGCTGCGCCTCGACTGCTTCGAGACCGTGCGGTTTGCCTTTCGCGCCGACGAGCCCCGGGACTACACCGCCCAGATCGTCAAGCTCAACGACTCGATCGGAAGAGTCTCGGTCACGAGCAATCCCAGCGACGCGCGGGTGTTCCTCGATTCCGAGTTCAGAGGAAATACCCCGCTGGAGCTGAACCGCGTCTGCTCCGGCGATCACCGTCTCGAGGTGAAGCACCCCACGGGCAAATACGTCGAAGATATCTCCGTAGGCGCTGAAGAGTCCCTTTCGTTCGAGTGTCCCATCCGCCCGACTCTGGCAGTCGTCGACCTCATCGCGGACGAAGGGGTTCCGGGGCGCGACCTCGAGGACATACGCCAGAAGCTGACCTCAGAGCTCCGAAAACTCTCGGTGATGAACGTCGTCTTTCCCGAAAGCGCTGCCGTGAACCGAATCGTCGGGGGTGGAGGCGTCCGGAGCCTCGTTCCCGCCCTCGCGCCGACGACCGCCACCCCGGAGCACATGCGCGAGGCTTCAGAGAAACTGGGGAAGGCCCTGGAGGTCGAAGCGATTCTCCTGGGTCACGTCCCCGCCCAGCGCCTGACGAAAGACGTGGTGCTCCATTTCCTCGCGGTGGGCTCGCCCGCTCCGGATCGGTATTCCCTGAACTATCTCGACCGGGACGCTCTTCCCACCTTCGTCGAAAAGCTCTCGACACCGACGAAGCTCCATGGATCCTGGATCGGTCTCACCACCGTCGACACGCGGCTCACCGAGGGTCCCATCGTGCTCGCCGTCGATTCCGGAGGACCTGCGGCGAAGGCCGGAGTCCAGATGGGGGACATCGTGCAGGCGGTTGCGGGAGCGCCGGTGACCAAGGCGGTTGACCTCCTCCGAGCCGTTCGGGGGATGGAGGCGGGAGCGAGTCTCAGCCTCACTCTCTGGCGGGGAGGCTCGACCGAGACCGCATCGGTCGCCGTGGGAACCACGCCTCTAGAGATTCCCTTGAACGAGGAAGGCTTCCTCTACAACAAGGCGATCGTCGATCTCCGGCATCGGATGGTGGTGGACCCCGCCATCGCCGGGCTCGCCGGGCTGAACGTGGCTCTCTGCTACATGCAGCTCGGCGACTACGAGACTGCGCTCAAAGAGTACCTGCCGCAGGTGACTCTCGCCGAGACCACGGGCATCTCCCAGGGGACGGTGCTCTACTACACCGCCCTTGCCTATCTTCGCCTGGGCGAGCGCGCGGAGGCGGCGCGGATCTTCCAGCAGGCGCTCGCGTTCGAAGGAGCAACCATCCAATCGAACGACGGACCCCGCGTAGTGCCGCTCGCCCAGCGCCGGTTGCGCGAGGCCGGCCGGTAAGGAATCGAAAACCACTCTACCCGAACGGCGGCAACGAATCTCGCTCTCCTCGCCCCGGTGGATCCTTCGAAAGTGATCGCGGTCGGATTGAACTACAAGAGCCACCTCGGCGACCGCAAGCCGGCGCCCTATCCCGGGCTCTTCGCCAAGTTTCCGACGTGCATCGTCGGCCCGGAGGCGGAGATCGTCTACCCCGAGGGCGCCTCGAACGTGCATTTCGAGGGTGAGCTGGTGATCGTGATCGGGAGGAAAGCGAGCCGCGTCTCGAAGGAAGAGGCCCCGAAGTATATCTTCGGCGTCACCGCGGGCAACGACGTGAGCGAGCGGGACTGGCAGCGCGACGATCTCCAGTGGTTCCGCGCGAAAGCCTCCGACACCTTCGGACCCCTCGGACCCGTCATCGTGACCGGTCTCAATCACAACGACCTCCTCCTCCAGACTCGAGTCAACGGCAAGGTCCTCCAGAAGCAAAGGACCAGCGACCTCCTGTTCAATGTCGAAGACATCGTGAGCTACATCAGCCAGTTCGTGACTCTGATGCCCGGGGACGTGATCTATACCGGCACCCCGGGATCGACGAGCGCCATGAAACCCGGAGACGTGGTGGAGATCGAGATCGAGGGCATCGGGATCCTCCGCAACAGGATCTCCGCCTCCAGCACCGATCATTGACCGCTTCGCCGCGTCTCATCCTTCCGCTCGTCACTCCTTTCGACAAGGGCCGCGGGGTCGGGCTCTGATCTCGAGACCATCTTGAAGATCGGCATAAACCTCCTGAACTTCGGCCCCGGCGCCCTCCCCGAGAATTTCTCCGAGTGGGCTCGAACGACGGAATCGCTCCGCTATCACTTGCTCGGAGTGTCCGATCACACCCCATCCGCCGATCTGGGTCGGCGGCGGGAGCGACGCCGCCATGAGGCGCGCGGCTCGATTCGGAGACGCGTGGCATCCGATCCGGGTCCGCGTCTCGTGGCTCGAGGAGAAAGCGGCCGAGCTCGCCTCGATCGCGCGATCGATGCGACGACCCACGCCCCGCCTCTGTCCGCGGATCCTGCTGCGGCTCACGGAACGGCCCGAAGGCGATTCCCGCCGCGCGGGCGAAGGCACGCGGGAACAGATTCATGCGGACTTCGCGGCTCTCGAGAAGCTCGGCTGCCCGTGCGTTGTTCTCGACTTCTTCACCGGAGACGTCGAGGCCACTCGAAGTCCCGAGACTTATTTTCGCGTCATGGAGACGCTCGCGGAGCGGGTCCTCGACCTGCCGCGTCAAACGCTGCGGTAGACCATCGGGAAAAGGGACCACACCCGTAGGTTTTCTCCCTCGCGCATTCCCGAGATCAACAGTCCGGCTCAGGTTAAAGAGCAGAGAACGCAGGACTTTTCTCGAACAACCCCTGGCACGGCAGTTGCACGAATGCGGGTGGGGAGAGACTGCACGTGCGTCTTTGGAGGTCGGCCGCCGGGTTCATCGCGATCGCTCTCGCCGCGTGGGCGAGCCCCTCGAGTGCCGCCTCTCTCATCTCGACGTCGACGACGAGCTCCGCCTTCGATTCGGCCAGCCGATTCCACGTCCACTTCGCGAGCGGTTACTTCTGGGTCGCCTTTCACAACGGAACGACGCCGGTCGTGTTCAGCTCTCTCGACGGAGTGAGCTGGGCCTCGCAGGGGCCGATCTTCTCCTTCAATCCCGCCATCGGTGGAATGTGGACGACGAGATTTCTCGGAACGAACGTCATCGCCCTCGGGTTCAACTCCGGCAATTCCAACCGCTACTATCGAAACGGCACGCTGAACGGCAACGGCACGGTGAGCTGGAGCGCTGAATCGGTAGCCCAGGCCGCCGCTACCGCGACTCCCATCAACGCCCTCATCGCGAACCAGAAGCCCATGTACTGGCGGGCCAGCGCGCCGGGGCAGGGACAGCTCGCGCGGGGGAGCGCGTTCGCGAGCCCGGCCTGGAGCGCTCCGCCTCTCGCTCCCACTCTCGCGCCGACGACCGGAGGTCGATTCTGGGCGGGAGCAGTCTTTCCCACCGGTGGCTCCAATCCGGAGGACCTCATCCTCGTTCGCGCGACGACTCAGGCCGCCTACGCCGCCGGGAGTCACCGGCTTGTGAGCGTGAGGTACGACCAGCTCTCGGACTCGCACGACGCCTCTTGGTACAACGTTTCGACGCTTGGCGGCGGTCTCGCCGAGAGTGCGACCACGGAAGTGAAGGAGGCGGCCGACGACGTCGCCCAGCTGCGATTCGCCGCGGTGCGGGACACGAGCGGCAACCTCCACGCCCTCTACGTCAACCGGAACGATGACGTCGTCCACTATAAGAAGGATACGGGATTCGCCGGCGTCTGGTCCCGTATTTCCACCGACGTGACCCTGAGCGGCTCGGTCATCGACCGCGTTGCTCTCGCCGCCGCGGAGGCGAACAACGTCTTTGTCTTCTATTCCAAGTCGGACAACGGCATCTACTATCGGCGGTTCAACGGCACGATCTGGGGAGGCGAGAGCGTCCTCAAAGTCGCGGACGCTAATCCCCTTCAGGGAGCGCTCGCCCCCATGGAGTCCGCCAACGGGTGCTCTCTCGGTCTTGCCTGGGAAGAGGGCGCCGGAAGCCCGTTCAATGTGATGTTCTCGCTCGGGATCGGAAGCTGCGGCGACCTGAGCGTCTCCGCGGGCGCCGGCACCCTCACCGTCACCGCGCCCGCGAGCTTCGAGATGCGCTTCAATACCGCGACGGGGGGCGGGATCGATCGATTCTTCGACCTGGCGCTGGATCCGCCGCGCACCTACGACCTCGCAGGAAGCGGGGGGTCGACGGAGCACGAGGCCTTGATGCTCGACGAGCTCGTCGTCGGGGGAACCTGGTACACCAACGAGAGAGTCTCCGCCAGCCTCCAGAAGGTCGAGCTTCTGGAGGCGACGCCAACCCGGGTGAAGGTGCGCTCGGAAGACTTCTACGGAGACTGGCCGGGAGGCGTCGTTTTGCCGGGCCTCAAGCTCCTCAGCGATTACAGCGTCTATCCTTCGGGCCGAACGGCGCTCCGCTGGAACCGCGTGGCCACGAGCAACGTCAGCTACACCATCGACGATCACGAGCTGACGGTTCACTACAAGGATCCGGCGGACCCTTTGACCAACTGGGCCGCTTACAGCCAGGCTGCGGCTCTCCCGCCGCAGCAAACAGCGGGGGACCCGAATTTCGTGCTCTTTCAGATCGAGCAGGCCCAGGCGAAAACGGACTTCCTCCACATCCGGTACCAGGACTGGCCGGGAGCCGACAAGCTCGAAACCAGCCAGAATGGAGCCCCGCTGGAGGAGTACCAGCTCTATTGGCGAGACTCGACCCTCACCATGATCAATGCGGGAACGAGCGACGTCTGGAATTTTCTCACCTACTTCAAGCCCACGAACTTCACCAGCCAGGCCGATGCCGCAGTGACGACGCGTTCGACCGACTACCGGACCCCCGACCCCGTGAGCGCCATCGGTCCGGGAAGCGGCTGGAACGAGAACACCGCCGACGCCGACTTCTTCAACGAGAGCGAAGCGGCCTACACCCTCGACTTGAACCCGGCGACGGGATTGACCTTCAACATGGACGGCTCCACGACGACCCGTTACTCGCCGTTCTTCAAAATCCGGCAGTGGCGCTCGCTCACTCCTCCGGCCACGATAACCGTCGCGGGCGCGACCAAGGTTCGGGGCATCGACTTCAAGGCCGACGTCAAGCCGGTGTCGCGCGCGGCCTTCGCCAAGGATCTCCTGTGGCACTCGACGCTGCAGGTCGCGCTCGCCGTTAACACCTGGCCCGACATCGGAAGCCCGGGCGTGTCCAGCGGTGTCGGCTACGCCACGGCGCGATACGGACAAGGCGCGAACGTCACCGCCGACAACCAGTACATCTCCTTCCCCGTCACCGACGGCGCCGGCGCTCTGACGGGGGATTTCGACAAGGCGAAGGGCGCCGTCGAGTTCTGGTACAAGCCGAGCTGGATCCACAACGATACGTTTCAGCACGACCTCGGCGGTATCTACGCGAACGCGAGTAACCAGCTCGTCTTTCAGAAGCTCACCACGAACGCCCTGCGCTTCCGCATCACCGCGAGCGGGGTCAACTACGACTGCACCGTGACTTCGGGCAACTACTCTTGGCGGGTGAACGACTGGGTCCATCTCCGGTTCGAGTGGGACGAGGCGCCCGCTTCCGGTCCGGAGCAGAGGATCGTCATCAACCAGACCGTGCCCACCCAGACTTGCGCCGGGAACTGGACCGCGTCGAACCTGCTGCTGGGGACGAACGCCGCCTTCCGGCTCGGAGACATCGGGGACGGCGCTGGAACTTTCGGCGCCGGCCTCTACGACGAGCTCTACTCCTTCGGGATCTCCTCGACAACCCCTACCGCCCTCGCGAACGGGGGCCTCGCCGCGTCGACGAGCGAGTACCTCGGAACCGGCGCCCGGAACTTCCAGCTCACCTTCGTCACCCGGGACGCCGCCTTCCGTGGTCCCCGCCTCTTCATCGGCTCGGACTCGAAGTTCCTCGGTCTGAACATCGCGCTCGCGGTCAAGGGAGTGAGCCCCGACGCCAACCTCCGCATCCACTACTGGAACGGAATGGCGTGGGCTCTCTTGAGCGATACGGACACGCCTTTCTGGGCCCCAGGCTTCAGCGACACGACGAACTCCCTGAGACAGGACGGGACGATGTCGTGGCCGGAGTCGCTCGTCCCGAACTGGGAGCCCTACTCCGTCAATGGCGGCCCGGATCTCTACTACATCCGCATCGGACAGCAGTACGGCACCTACACCACTCTCCCGACCGAGGCCGCGATCAAGACCGACATTCTCTTGTTCCAATACTGCGCCGACGTCAGCTCTCCGGCGCAGACGTTCGCGTTCGGAGTGCCGCTGCCGACGGCGGTGGAGCTTTCGTCGTTCGAGGCGCGGGGCCTTGACGGAGCGGCGGAGCTCACGTGGCGGACGGCGTCGGAGCTGAAGAACCTGGGGTTCCATCTGTATCGCGCGACTTCGATAGATGGACCCTACGAGCGGATCACCGCTTCGGTCATTCCGGGCCTGGGCTCTTCGCCGTCGGGCGCGAGCTACCAGTACACCGATTCGGGCCTGGTGAATGGGGTGACGTACTATTTCAAGCTCGAAGACATCGACACGACGGGAAAAACGAAGCTTCACGGTCCGGTGTCAGTGACCCCGGCGGCAGGCGCCTCCCCGCCCGAAGAGCCGAGCCCGGCTGCGCTGATCTACGGAGACCCCGCGACGTCGTCGGTACGGGTTCTGGCGCAGAGCCGAAGGGAGATCGTCCTCGAGCTCACGACCGGAGGCTTCCGGGCGGAGCCTCAGGCCGATGGCTCAGTGCGTCTCTCGATTCCCGGATTCTCCGAAGAGTCACAGCCTGGAAGCCCGCTTCTCCCCGTGAAGCGGAGCTGGATTCCCATCGAGGGCGCACGGACGGTCGAGGTGGCTTCGGTGCGAGCGGAGGACGTGGTGGTGTTCTCGTCGCTCCGGCCGATGGCGGCCGACTCACCCGAGCTCGTCGCGAGCGTTCGAGGCACGGTGCGAGCGGGAGGAAGGTCTCAGCGGGAAGGACGTGCGTTTCGTGGAGAGGGTCTCTATCCGGAGGAGGCCGCACGAATCCTCGCGATCGGCTATCAGGCGGATGAGAGGAAAGCGAGGATCGAGATTTCTCCCCTTAGGTGGAACCGCTCGACCGGCGAGCTCGCTCTTGCTCGTCGCCTCGTCGTCCGGCTCGTGCTCTCCGGACGAGAGCCAACGGAGCGCCGGAAAGCGCGCGCTCCAGCCATTCGAACCGTGGCGAGACGACTCGCGACCCGGGAGCCGGGGCTCTACGGAGTCACCTACGAGGAGCTCTTCGGTGCTGGCCGGCGCCGGGCTGGCGCCTCTTCCTCGGTGCGGCTGAGCCGACTGGGAATCGCAGTGCCGTTCCACATCGAGCCTGACCGAGAGCGATTCGGTCCGGGCTCGACGCTTTACTTCGTGAGCGAAGGGGCCTCGATGAACCCTTACGGCGATGAGGCGGTGTACGAGCTGGAGTCGAGCGCCGGAGGAGTGCGGATGCCGGTGGTCTCCGCCCCTCCCCAGGGAAGCGCCGTCGCTTTCTACTGGCAGGAGGTTTCGCGCGAGGAGAACCGCTACTACCAGGCGGGGCTGGTGGACGCCGACGACCTCTGGCTTTGGGACGTACTCCTCGCCCCGGTGACGAAGAGCTATCCCTTCGAGGTAAGCGCTCTCGCCGAGGCGGGTGGGTCCTCGCGGTTATCGGTACAGGTCCAGGGAACGAGCGACTTCGCCGTGTCTCCCGACCACCACGTGCGGGTAGCCGTGAACGGAACCCCGGTGTTCGAAACCACCTTCGAGGGAAAGAGCGCGTTGCGATTCACCGCGGAGATTCCTCCGGGAGTACTGCGCGAAGGCGGGAACGAGCTCGCGCTCGAGAACGTGGGAGACACGGGGGCAGCGTACTCGATGGTGATGCTCGACGGCTTCGAGGTTTCCTACCCGAGGCGATTGATTGCCGAAGCCGGCGAGTTGGAAGGGAGTTTCAGCAAGTCCGGTGTCGCGGTCGTCGACGGCCTCGAGGAAAATGCTTTTGTCCTCGACGTTAGCCAGCCAGAGGCGCGCTGGCTCGGAACGAGTAACCGATTCCGCGTCGAAGCCGGACGGCGCTACCGGGTCGTGAGCCCACGGGCGGTTCTACCGCCGGAGCTGAAATCGGTGGCGAGAGGCCGGCTTACGAGTCCTGGGAACGGCGCCGACTACCTGATCGTGGGTCCCCGGGCCTTGCTCGAGGTGGCAACGCCCCTTCTGGAGCTGCGGCAGAGTCAGGGATTGAGAAGCCGCGGAGTCGCGATCGAAGACGTCTACTCGGAGTTCGGATTCGGGGAGCCGCGACCCGAAGCGGTCCGGGAGTTCTTGTCGTACGCCTACCATCACTGGCAGACGCCCGCGCCTCGGTACGTCCTCCTCCTTGGTGACGGGACATACGACTTCAAGGACTACCTGGGAACGGGAGTGAAGAATCAGGTGCCTCCCTCGATGGTGAGAACGTCGTACTTGTGGACGGCGTCCGATTGGGCCTATGCCGCCATCCGAGGAGAGGACGAGCTCGCCGACCTGGCAGTCGGAAGACTTCCGGCGGCGAGCGCCGACGAAGCCCGGGCGATGGTTGCGAAGATCCTGGCGTACGAGAGGAGCGGCGCGATCTCGCAGGGTCCGGTCGTTCTCGTGGCGGACAACCCGGACGAAGCGGGAGATTTCGAGGCGGATGCCGAGGAGCTTGCGAGCGGACTCCTTTCCTCTCGGAACCCGCGAAAGGTTTTCCTCGGCCGCCTGGGGACGGCGCCGACAGAAGCCGCGATCGTGGAAGCCTTCGACGAGGGAGCATCGCTTTTGAGCTATCTCGGCCATGGCGGTATCCACCTCTGGGCAAGTGAGAACGTCTTCGACACGTCGCGAGTCTCTTCCCTCGCTCCCGCATCGCAGCAGCCTTTCGTCCTGACGCTGAACTGCTTGAACGGCTACTTCCACTTCCCGTACTTCGACTCGCTCGCCGAGGCGCTGGTGAAAGCGGAAGGAAAGGGCGCGATCGCAGCCTTCGCCCCGAGCGGACTGAGCCTGAACGAGCCGGCGCACCTCTTCCACGAGGCGCTCCTCACGGAGTTGCTCTCCGGCAAACACCGGCGGATGGGCGATGCCGTTCTCGCCGCGCAGGGAGCCTACGCCGACTCAGGAGCGTTCCCCGAGCTTCTGCGCATCTATCACTTGCTGGGAGACCCCGCTCTGAGCCTGCGGTGAGCCCTGCCTTTCACCCTCTGCATCACTCGAGAACTACTCCGACACTCGCGAGAGTATCGCCTTTCACCGCCGAGGGTACGGCGCGCACGTAGAGCACGACTCCGGATTCCGGCGCGCGGGCTTCGAAGAGCGTCTTGCCGAAAAAATCGGTGACCGTCCCGACCTTCATCCCCTTCTGAACGTAGGTTCCTCGCGCCACCAGAGGGCGGAAGATGCCGCCCACGTCAGCGGTGACGTTGTGAAGGGTACCGATCCAGACCGGACTCTCGACGGGGGTCGGATCTCCCGGCAGCATCTTCAAGTGCCGCATGACGGAGAGAGTGCCGCGAACGAGTGCCCCGACGTCCTCCGACATCACCGGAGAGCGGGATCGCTTCCGGAAGGAATCTCGATCCAACCCTTCGCCGTCTCGCCTCGCGCCGCGGTTGCCGTCCCCACGGTCAGGGTGGCGCGATCTTGCGCGACGGCAGTGAGAGCGAACGGAAGAAACGCGAAACCACGAGCCGGTGGTGGCCGACGAACGTCCGCATCAAAGTCAAGGCATCTTCTCATGGCCAACCTCCGAAGCGCAGATACTACTACCAAGCCGACCATCACTTCTCGGCGAGCATCGCCAGAGCCCGCTCGAGCACTTCCTCCGGTCGAATCACTTTCAAACACTGGTTGTCCCCATCGCACGGGGAATTCCGATGGTTGTAGGCCGTAAGACATGCAGCCGGGAGTCGTTCCGCAACGTGAGAACGTTCTCTTCCGGAATCGCCTCCAGAAGATCCAGGACCTCCTTGTTCTTGCGGAAGACCAGAGCGTACACCGACGCATCCGGGTACTTCTCCCGCATCCGATCGAACATCGGTTGCGCGAGGACCAGGCTTCCCATCTCCGACAGGAGGATCACGAGGATCTTGCGAGGCGGCGGAGCCTCCTTCGCCTCGTCCCTGGCCCCGGGGAGAATCGACAACAGCCGGCAGAGAGGCGCCCCTACGTAGCGGTCGACGTCAGCGACGACGTATTGCGACGACCAGCCACCCGCCGCCATCACGACACCTCCCGCGATGGCGCGGTACCGGTTGCGCGAGGCCGGCCGGTAAAACGAGAGGTTCCCATTGACAACCGGCCCGCGCTGAGCCTAGACTCCTCCCCTCCCCAACCGGGGGGCCGACCGCCGACAACGAGGCGAGGCCCCTACTGCCGCTTCGTTCGAAAGTCGAAGAAATTCCATGATGCGTCGGTATTCGGGGGGCTTTCCCGGCCTGCCTGCTTTCATTGTCGTTCTCATTGTCGCTCTTCTTCTGGGCGTCCTCGTCTCGCGAGAAGTCCGCGCCGAGGAAAAGCTCACGGACTTCGACTTTCTCCTTCTGGGCCTCGGAGTCCGTCCCGAGCCCGAGGTCCAGACCGTTCCCCGGAACACCGCCTCGGGCCTCTTCGTCCGGATCGAGCTTTCCTCCTCGATCCTCTTGGGCTCCTTGAGTGTTGAGCCTGACCTTCTTCTATCTCTCCTCCCTCCGGGGCTCGAGGTCAGAGGCGAGCTCGTGGGGCCCGGGCTCGAGGCCGGAATCCAGCTGCGAGCCGCGCCGGGAGAGCTCCTCCCCATTCCTCCGCTTTCCACGCGCGGTCTCTACGTCGTTCGGGACATCCGTCTCCTTCTCGATGGCGAGCCGTACCTCCGGGCGAGTCCGGACGTGGCGACGGTCGAGGTCATCGATCGGGTTCTCGTCACCCAGGTGACGACGAGGCCGCTCACGCTCGAGGAGATCCGCCAGAAGGGCATCCTCTTCGGGGACGACAGCTTCACCGGCTACAACTTCCTGCTCGCTCTGCGCCTCGACAGCCGTCCGGTCACGATCGAGCTCCCCGTGGTGTTCGACTCGAACAACGTCCCCGTTCCTCTGCGGCCGACCGGCTCGGTCGACATCTCGGGTCCCGGGCTTCCCGCTCTGAGCGCGGGTCTCACGCCCATCTTGATGACGCCGGACGTACGGGGAATCGATCCGGAGATCCTCGCTGCGATTCCTTCCGATCTGCGGATTCCGGGGCTTCTCGTCATTCCCGGCGACATCGGGTTCTTGAATCAGTTCTTCAGCGCTCTACTCATCGTCGCCAACGGCGCCCCCTTGGGCTCCAGCCTTTCGGTTCATTCGCTCCAGGGCGAGATCCTGCTTCCCGATGGCGAAGATGGAGTGGCGGGCACGAGCGACGACCCCCTTCGTCTCGCGGTGACCGAGGGAGGTCCTCCCGCGGGCATCAAGGTCGCGGCGATCCGGGGGCCGGGAGGCGACCGCTTCGAGCCGGGCGAGCAGGGCCAGGCGGAGTACCTCCTCGAGGGAAGGCGCGAGGGCTTCCACGAGATCCGGTTCGACATCATGGGCTCTCTCGACGGGCTTCCGGTCGGAACGATCCCCATCCGCGGGGAAGCCCGCGGCGGGATTCTGGTGCGCAATCGCGATTTCCACTTGACGTTCTCGGTGCCCGCCACCGTGCGCGCGCAGGAGGAGTTCACGCTCTACGTCACCGTGACCAACACCGCGCTCGACAACGCCCCTCTGGTGCGCGTCGGGATTGGAGGCGCGGTCTCGGGCGCCTCGCTCATCCCCGGCGAGGCCGACGTCCGAACGATCGAGGACCTCGCTCCGAGAGAATCGGAGACGCTCCCGTTCCGGTTCGTTTCCACATCGACGGGCCAGGTCACGGCTTCCTACCTGCGTGTCGAGCAGGGAACGGGAAAGCTCCTCTTCCGGCTCGGGGTAGGCGAGAGGGGCGTTGCTCTCTCCTCCGACACGCTTGTCCTTCCTTCGACGGTCGAAGCCCTCGCTTCTCCGGCGGAAAAGTCGGCTCGACGGAGTCCCCGAGTGGTCCAGGCCGCGCTCCGGGTGCTCGGAGCGGGATGGAGTATCGCGACTGCTCCCGCGGGGAGCGTCCCTGCGGACGTGACTTCGGTGAGCCGCCAGACGGTCCTCGATCGCGCGACCGCAATCGGAGAAGCGGGATTCCGCGTCCAGCTCGGCGAGAACCTGGAGCGCGCCCTCATCGAGCTGGCGATGGATTTTCTCGGAGACAGCGACCCGGGCTTTTTCGAGATCGTGCACGAGACCGACGCGGGACGAGACTTCCTCGAGGCCACGGGCGCGACGCTTCGAGAGATTCCCTCGCTTCCTGCGGCCGTCGCCTCTCTGAACCTGGAGCTTGCAGAGGACCTCTCCTCGCGCGCGAAGCACCTGATCGTCGGCGCCTCTGGGACGGCGCCTCCGGGGGTCGAGCTCTTCGGTCCGACACCCGGGGGATTCGTGCCGCTCGAAGGCGGGAGCGGCCTCGTTCTCGTCCCGACGATCGAGGGGAGCCTCTACGAAGTCCGCTTCCAGGCAACGGCGACGGGAAGCTTCGATCTCGCGTTGAACGTCCCGTTCGTAGGAGGCGGGACCGGCGTCTACGTTTTCGAGGACGTCCCGGTGGACGCGGGGACGTCGGGAAGCGTCGTTCTCGATCTGAGACGATCGCCGGACCGATTGCGGCTCGACCTCGGTCCTGCCGGCGTCTTCGAGTCCCAGTCCGTGAGATTCGTAGCACCTCGGGGGCCGAAGCTCCTCGCCGCCACCGCCATCGGGCCCGAGACTCTGAACGGCACCGACCCCTGGGGGCGCCTCGTAGCGCTCCTCTTCGACCGCGAGGTCCGCGCGGCGGAAGCGGAGGCCGTCTCGAGCTACGAGGTCGAGGCGAACGCCGTCCTCTCGGCGCGTCGGCAGCTCTCCGGGCGTTTGGTGTTTTTGTTCCTGCGCGATCCGGTGGGGAACTTCATCCCGCGAGAGGCGGAGGTCGAAGGGCTCTTCGATCCGAGGGGAATGCCGATGACGCCGTTTCTGCAAAGAGACGTCATCCTCTCGCGTCTCACCGAGCCTGGGGCGATCGTCTCGGGGCGTGTCCTCGACGCTTCCGGAAACCCGGTCCCGACCGCGGAGGTCCTCTATTTGAACGGGCCCGGCATCGGCCTCTCGCAGAAGCCTGTCTCGCCCGACGGAAGCTACGGCTTCGACTACGTGCAGCGAAGCGACCGCTGGAGCTTCGCGATCCGCGCGACCGATCGGGCGAGCGGCGCGATTCAGGAGCTCTCGACCCGCGTCACCGAGGACGGAGAGCACATCAAAGTCGACCTGGTTCTGCGTGGGCGGGGAGGAGTCGAGGGCTTCGTGAGGAGCCTGCTCGGAGAGCCGCGCCCGGGCGCCCGCGTCCTCGCGACGAGCCAGGCGGATCTCGGGAGCTTCGCTTTCGCCGAAGCCAACGGAGATGGGTTCTACCGCGCGAGCGGGATCGTCGTCGGGCCGGTGAGCGTCAAGGCGGTTGACGGGACGTTCTCCGGAGTGGCCTCGGGAAACGTCTACCGCGCGGGGGCCTTCGCTCGAGTCGACGTCGTCCTCAACGAGAGCCGAGGCCGCGTCCAGGGAAGAGTCTTCGAGCTCGTCGAAGGGGTCGCGACGGCTCCCTTGCCCGACGTCGAGGTCTATTACGTTCTCTTCGAAAGAGACATCGTCGCCGCCTCGACTCGGACCGATGCCGCGGGAGCTTACTTCTTCGACGGCATGCCCACGGGAGGCTTCCGCATCCTCGCCCTCGATCGAGTGACGAGTCGGCAGGCGACGTCCCCTCTCCACACGCTCACCGCCTCCGGACTGCTCGAGATCGACGTCTTTCTCGAGAAGGAGAAGGTGGGCACGATCCAGGGAACGGTTTCCGATGCGGGTGGTGCGGTTTCGGGGGTTGTGGTCCAGGCGGCAGGCCGGCAGGTGGTGACGAGCCCGGGGTTCGTACTCGCGAACGTGCCGGTCGGAACGCACACCTTGAGTGCGAGCCTGCCGGGCACGAATCGCGCCGCGTACGCGACGGTCGTGGTCGTCGAGGGCGAGACGGCGAACGTCGCCCTTCGCCTCTCCGGGACTGGCCAGGTGGTGGTGAGGGTCCTCGACTCGCGAGGTGCTGCAGTTGCGGGCCAGCGGGTGATCCGCCTCACGGGATCGACGGCGTGCGCCGGCGACGCTCTGACGACGGGAGCGGACGGCACGGTGACCTTCGACGGCGTCGGCGTTCCTGGGGGGACGTTCAAGGCGAGCCGGGACGGTGACATCGCGACCGGCCACGCGTTTCTCGCGCGCGAGGGAGAGGAGGCTCTCCTCACCCTGCGGTTCGCAGGCTTCGGAGCGGTCTTCGGGGTGGTGAGCGACGAGTCCGGACCGGTCTTCGGCTCCGACGTATCTCTCGGAAGCTTGCGCTACGACCCCACGATCTGCGAGTACGTCCTGGATGCAAAGGCTCGGCAGGTGCGGAGCGATTCGCTCGGCCGGTACCGATTCGAGAAAGTGCCGGTGGGCCCGGTAAGCGTTACGGCCTCGGCGGGAACGGGGACGTCGCTTCCGGCGACGGCGAAGAGCGTCCTTCTCTTCGATTCCGACGCGCGCGAGCTGAACCTGACGCTCACGGATAACCTCGGAGGGCGGCTTGTCGGGAGAGTGTTTCTTCCCGATGGAACGACGCCCGCGGGTGCGGGAGTTCGGGTCTCGACGACGTCACCGATCGGCGCCGAGGTCGCGGTGGTGACGAAAGATGACTCTTCGTACGAGCTTCCAAAAATCCTCGCCCCCGGGCGCTATGAGCTGAGCGCCCACGATCCGGTTTCGGGCCGGGTGGCGCGAGAGACGGTCTACCTTCTGGTCGAGCAGGACCTCGTGGCCGACCTCAGGCTTCTCGGCATGGGCACGGTCGTCGTCACGGTCCGGGACGGAAGCGGAGTCCTCGCGCAGGAAGCCTTCGTCGAGCTCGAAGGCGCGGGCTTTCCCTTCGACGAGCGCGCGGGCGCCATCGTTGCAACCGACGGTGGCAAGATCCGATTCGACCGCGTGACCGAAGGGAGCTTCACCGTCAGCGCCGCCTCCGAGGGAAAGGGAGGTCGCTCGACGGGGTCGGTCTCGGAAGAAGGCTCGGTCGCGAACGTCACCGTCCATCTCACCTCGGTTGGGAGGATTGTTGGCGTTCTGAAATCGCCCGACGGAGCCGCCGGCGTTCCCAACGCCGAGATCCTGGTGAAGCAGGGAGGCACGGGACGCCTTGTCGGCTCGACGACCACCTCCTCGGTGCCCGAGAGCGTCCCTCTCGAATGCCGGGCGCTTCTGGGAAACGAGGCCCTGGGTTTGTTCACGCTCGTCTCCGTCCCCGCGGGCTCGCTCCTCGCGACCGCGACCGATCCTCTGACAGGGCGTATCGGCGAGGCCTCGGCGCGCATCGAGGCCGACGGCAATACCGCGTGCGTCGAGATCCGGCTTCTCGGTCTCGGCACTCTCGCGGGCTTCGTCGAAAGCGGCGCCGAGCGGGTGGCGGACGCGAAGGTCGAGCTGACCTCCTCGACCGGCCTCTCGTCGATCGCGAACCTGAGGGCCGAGGCGACGACCGATGGTGCGGGCGCTTTCCGCTTCGAGGGAGTGCCGGTGGGAAGCTTCACTCTGCGGGCGACGGTCTCGGGTCTCCTTCTCACCGGGACCGCGAGCGGGACCATTAAAGAGGATGGCGAGAGACTCGAGGACATCGAGGTCGCTCTCGAGGCGAGCGGGTCTCTGGAAGGCGCGGTCATGCTCGCCGATGGGACGACGCCGGTCGCGGGGGCGCTGGTGACTCTGAGGCTGAGCAAGGGCGTCCTTCGCGCGGAATCGACCGCCGGCGGGTCGTTCGCTTTCGATTTCGTGCCCGCCGGCGACTTCAGTCTGACCGCCGAAGAAAACGGGGGATTCGACGGCGGGATTCTCGAGGGAACGCTTCTTCCGAACGAGCACCTCGAGGGCCTTGTCCTGAATTTCCGCGGGACGGGGACGATCGAGGGCACGGCTCTCGATTCGGACGGCATCGAGCTCTCGAGCGGTCTGGTGCTTCTAACGACTCCTCCTCCGTTCGCGAGGAGCGAGACCGCTACCGTCTCTGGCTCGGGGAGCTTTCGCTTCCTCGAAGTGGCGGTGGGAGCGTTCGAGCTGGTTCTCGAGGTCGCAGGGTCGCCGCTGCGGGGCATCGCCTCGGGGGAGGTTGCGAACGACGGCGACGTCGTTTCCGTGCCGATAAGGCTCGAGGCCGCCCGGCCCGTCTTCGGCCGCGTGGTGCGCGAGGATGGGACGACGCCGGCGCCGAACGTTTCCGTGACCCTGACGATATTGAAGAGCGCGGGCTTCCCCTTCCAGGACCTCACGGATGAGGCAGGCGGGTTCCGCTTCTCCGGGGTCCCGCTCGGGGCGTTCACCCTTCGCGCCGAGGATGCGCTCACCGGCGGCGTCGCGCTCGCCACGGGTAGTCTCGACGAACCGACCCCCGAAACCGGTCTCGACCTTGGGACCCTCGTCCTCGACCAGACGCCCATCGAGGTTTCGGCGGTCGCGCCCACGGCCGGTGCGACGCTGGTTCCCCCCGACAGCGCCGTCCAGATCACCTTCTCCGATCCACTGGAGACCTCAGGCCTGGTCGGCCTCGTCACCGTGACTTCCTCCGGAGCAAGCGTTCCCGGCTCTTTCGAGACCCTTCCCAACGGCGTCACCTTGCGGTTCACGCCGGTTCCGTTTCTCCCGCCGCGCGCGCTCGTGACGGTCGTGGTGAGCGGCGGGGTGAAAGACGTCTTCGGACGAACGCTCGGCGAGGAGTTCCGGTCGAGCTTCACGACCGGCGGCGCGATCGTCACCGGAACGGTCCTCGGCGGCACCCGTCTCGAGGGCATCCCGGTGACTCTCACCGCGGGAGGCGAGACGCGACCGACGACGACCGACCCTTTCGCTCGGTTCCGATTCGAGGACGTTCCCGTGGGAGGCGCGCTGATTCAAGCTTCCGATGCGGGCCTTGCCGCCTCGCGGGCCATCGACATTGGCCCGGGAGCCTCGGTCGTAACCGCCGACCTATTGCTCGCGACAGTGGGGAGCTTCCAAGGGCAGGTCTTCCGCCACGATCAGACTCTTTTCCAGAGCGCCGGGCTCGAGGTCCTCGTGACCCAGGGAGCGATCCCCGTCTTTTTCACCACCACCGACGCCTCGGGACGATTCCAGGTCTCGAACATACCCACGGGCGCCTTCACGGTGGACGTCACCGAACCGGTGACGGGAGACCGCGGGCGGACTTCCGATACTCTCCTTCCGACCGACGTCGACAAGAACGTCTCCGTCACCATGATTGGCGTCTCTAGGGTGAGGGTCTTCGTGACCGACTCTCTCGGAGACCCGCTCCCGACTGCGAGCGTCACTCTCCAGCTCACCAACCGCTTCGGCGAGAGGACGACTCTCACGAATCCGACCTTCGAGGAAGTAACGAAGTCTTTCCTCTTCGCCTTCGTCTTGGCCGAGCCGTTCACCGTGGAAGCGGAAGAGGGGGGCCTACGGGCATCGGGGAGTGGCTCCGCCATCGCGGATCAGGAAGTCGAGGTCCACCTCGCGCTCGTGCCCGCGGGCGCCATCTCGGGACGAGTCCTCCCTCCGGGAGGTGGGAATGCAGTCGTGGGAGCGAGCGTCCAGCTCTACCGCTCCGATGGCAACTTCGTCTCCGCGAGAACGACGGACGGCTCGGGATTCCTCTTCGAGAGCCTTCCCGTGGCGGACGGGCCGTATCGACTCGACGTTTTCTTCCAGGCGGTCCTCCTCAGGGCTCGCCGCACGGTTCTGGTTCCGACGAACGGCGTCGCCGTCGTCGACATCGAGATGGTCGGCCTCGGCACGGTCACGGGAACGCTCGTGCCTCCCGTCGATCGCACGCTTTCTCCGTCGGTGCCGGTGACCCTCACCAGCTTCGCTCCCGATCTCGTCCAGACGCTCTTCACATCGGCCGTAGGCGGAATCTTCCAAATCGCGAACGTCCCCGTCGGGCCCTTCCTGGTGACGGCCCGAGATTCCGATCTCTACGGCGAGGTGCAGAGTGGGATCCCGGCTCACGGAGACGAGGTGGCTGTGTCCATCACCCTCACCGCCAATACCGTCGTCTTCGGACCCCAGGGCTTCACCCTTCGGGACGGAAACGACAGCCAGCACCGCATCTTCAAGGACGGAGAGCTGGGCTCGGGGACGCAGGGGTTCTTCTCCTCTTCCACCCGCGCCTCGAAGCTCACGGTTACGGTCGATGGTGTGGACTTCCCGTTCGCGGGAGATGCGACCGGATTCCAGGAAGACGGAGGGCGCGAGGTTCTCACCTCGGCGGAGGACCTGGGGGGCCTGCTCGTGCAGAGAAAGATCTTCGTTCCGGTGGAAGGGTACTTCGGCCGGTATCTCGAGATCTTCGAGAACGCCTCCTCCTCCCCGATCGCGTTCTCGGCGACGCTCTCCTCGCGCCTCCGGGGCGCCTTCGGCCCGACACAGTTCCATCCCAGGGTCATTGCCTCGTCGAGCGGCGACACCGTCGCGGATCCAGCGGACTTCTGGCTCCTCATCGACGACGCCATCGACGCCGACCCCTTCGTCGACACCTCGAACCGATCCTCGACCGCCTGGGTGCTGGGTAGGGACGGCTCCGAGATCGCCGACATCGACCTTTTGCCCGGAGGCGCCCCTCTCGGGATCGAAGGGGAGCTCCTCGTGCGGTATCGCGAGAGAACTCTCGCGCCGGGGGAGCGCGTGGTTCTCGCGCACTTTGTCTCCCAGCAGCTCACACGAGCTGCCGCCGCGGAAGCCCGGCTTCGGCTCCACGGGCTCGCCCCCGAGGTTCTCCTCGGACTGTCGCTCGATGAGCTCGAGGACGTCGTGAACTTCGACGCTCTCTCTGGCCCCGGGCCCATCGCTCCTCTTCCCCGCCTCGACGGGCGGATCGCGGGCCAGGCTCTGGCCCACGACGGCGAGAGCCGAGGAGTGGGCGCGGAAAGCGGCCTCGGTACGGTCCTCACCGTTTTTTTCCAGAGCCAACACGTCCTCTTCGGCCGTCGGCATTTCGCCATCGCCGACGGTGCGGGCCGCTATCAGGTCAATTCCTCGTTCACACCGAGCTCCAGCAGGGCGATCCCCAGGTTCGGCTTCACTCTGCGCACCACGGCGCCCACCAACGTGACCGCCGAAGCAGTAGGAAGCTTCGGAGCCGGCGCCGGCGAGACGGTGCGAAACCTCGTCTTCTCCGGAAGCTCGGCGCTGGACGTGACCACGGTTCTTTCGAACGGCGATCCCGTTCGGTCGACGGTAGAGGTGCGTGCCGGCGCGATCGGCCTCGGACTACCCGCAACCGATGGACAGGGCCGTGTTTTCTTCGCCCCCATTCCTCCGGGGAAGACGAGAGTCGACCTTATGGCCCAGGTGGTGGGGAACTCGCTTCTCACCCAGACCCAGAGCGTGGATTTGAGCCCGAACGTCACGAGCCCGGTCATCATCACCTACCCGGCCACGACCGAAGTCTCGGGAACCGTGACCGTGGCGGGGGCTCCGGCTTCGGGAGTCCCGGTCACGTTGAGCGCCTCGGGCCGGAGCCGCATCGTCACCACCGACGGGGCGGGACGGTACGCGTTCACCCAGGTCCCGGGCGGAACTTTTAACTTGAGGGCCGATATCCTGGCGCTTTCGAGGTTCGTCGAGCGGACGATCGTGGTCGCGCCCCCGTCGCCCTCGACGGAGAACTTCGAGTTCCCCGCCTTCCGCACTCTCGCTCTCACCGTTTTCATCGAGAACCCCGCAGGCGCTCTGCGAGCCCACGGGGCCTCTGTCGAGATCCGGGACGCCCTCGACGCCGGCTTCCGCTCTATCGGGACGACGGTGAACGGGGAGAGGAGCATTCCGAACGTCGCCCCCGGCCCCTTCACGCTTCGCATCGCAAACCCGTTCTCCAGCCTGGCGCAGTCGCTGCATGAGGGCGACCTCCCGCCGGGAGATTCCGGCATCGCCTTCCCCTTCACAGTCACCATTCCCGCTTATGGGAGGATTCAGGGGACGGTCCGCTTCGGAGACGGGCAGACCGCCGGAAACGTCCCGGTGGATGCTTCGGGCGATGGGGTGACGCCTCGTTCGACCACGACTCTCTCGTCCGGGGCCACCCGCGGGACCTACACTCTCACTCCCATCGAGGCGCTGCGGACGGTGACCGTGACGGCTCGGCACCCGAGCCGAAACCATATCTTCGCCTCGCGAACGGCGACGATCACGGGCCAGGGTCTGACCTTTTCCGGAGTCGATCTCACGCTTCCCCGGACGGGGAGCGTCCTGGTTCGAGTGGAGAGGGGCGACGGCTCGCGCGTCAGCGGAGCGGAAGTCGCAATCCGGGACAACTTCAGCTCGGAGTTCCGGAGCGAAGGAACGACGTCCTCTGGCCAGCGCCTCATCGGAACCGTGCCCGAAGGTCCGTTCACCGTGGTGGCCGACTTCAAGGGAAGGCGGGTCGGCGAAGCCAGCGGGCAAATCACGGCCCACAACCAGCAAGTCACCGCTGTCATCACGAAGGCCGGGGTGGATATCGAGGGCGTCGTTCTCGCCGCGGACGATGAATCTCCCATTGCCGGAGCGAGCGTCGAGCTCTCCCGTGAGGACGGCTCTTTCCGGTTCGCGACCACCAACGGAGAGGGCGCCTTCACCATCGGTGGCGCTCTTTTGCCCGGGGAGACGGGAACCCTTCGCGCCACCTTCGGAGGCGAGCAAGAGGAGAAGACGGTGACCGCTACCGATGAGTCTCCCCTCTCGGCCCGCTTCGTTCTTTCCATCCCCGTCGTCAAGGGCTTCGTCTTCGAGTCGGACGGCGCTACCGTCGTCCCTGGTCTCCGCGTCGAGCTCTGGCCGGAAGGAAGCTTCACGGTCGTCTCGACCACGGCCGATGCCTCGGGTAGTTTCTTCTTCCTCCAGCCGCCGCCGGGGGTTTTCGAGCTCTATGCGGAGGATTCCTTCGGGCTCGCCGCCTATCGGAGGGTTTCGCGCCCCCCCGACGATCTCGTCGAGCTCGTCACCGAGAGAGACGTGCTCCTTCCTCCCTTCGGCAGCATTGCGGGAACCGTCACCGACGTCCTCGGACCGAGGAGCGCCGGAAGCGTCCTCCTCTGGAGCCCTCGTCTGCGGTCACCGATTTCGGTCTTCCCCGATGGAAGCGGGTCGTTCCGATTCGATCGCGTCGCCCTCGGCTCGTTCTCTCTGACCTACGACGAGCCCTCCGACTCGGACGTCCCCGTCACTCCGGGATTCCGCGCGGGAAGACTCGACGCCTCCGGAGACCAGGCGAACGGCGACATCGCCCTCAGCGACCTGGGCTCCGTTTTCGGCCAGCTTCTCGACGCCTCTGGAAATCCCACATCCCCGGCTTCCCCGTTCGCGCCCCTTCAGATCGAAGGCCGAGGGCACGAGTCGGGGTCTTTCGGGATCTACTCACGCTTGGGATCGCTCCAGCCGGACGGGAGCTATCAAGTGGACGACGTCCCCGAAGGCACCCTGACCGCGACCGTCCTCGACGATGCCGAGGCCGGTGTCGCGGAAGCGAATGTCACCGCGGGCGCCCCGACACCCCTCGACGTTCGTCTCGGCACCGCTCTCGCGCTCCCGCGAAGCTTCTCGCCTCCATTCGGGAACATCGTTGGCGCCGATCCGGATGGCGCTGTTCTCTTCGAGGACGACAGCATCTTCTTCCGGTTGGCCCAGGCCTCGGTAAACGGGCGTCCTTTCCCGCTTCTTGCCTCGGCGCATCCCGATCCGAGCGGTGAGATCGCCTTCGGAGCCGTCGGGACCAGCGGTGTCCTTCACACCCGCAAGGTCTTGCCGCTCCCGGGAGCTTCCTTCGTGCGCGTCGTAGACGTCCTCGAGAACCCGAATCCGTTTTCGGTTGAAGTCACACTGGCGTGGACCGGGGAGAGGGGAGCGACGACGACCTCCTCCGGAGATCCGCGTCTCGATACGAACGACCGATACTTGCTCGACGAGGACTTTGGCTTTGCCGTGGTCTTCGCCGGCCCCGGCGGACGCGCTCCCGACGCTCCGCGAATGAACCCTTTCCAGCACCAGCTCCCGTGGAGGAATATCGGCATCCCGGCGGGAGGAAGGGTCCTGTTCCTGCAGTTCGCGGTCTCGACCTTTACGGCGGACGCGGCTTTCATCGCCGAAGAGCTCTCGAGCCTGGACGCGGGGAAGCTCGATCATCCTGCCCTCGCGGGCCTTTCCGGAGGCGAGCTTTCTGACGTGGTGAACTTCCGGTTGAAGCCATGAAGACACCGACTTCGCTCGTTCGCGCGTCTGTCGCCGCCCTCGTCCTAGCTTGGGCTTCCTCGGCGTTTCTCGAGGAGAAGGAGAACCATCTCCGCAGCGGGCTCTTCGTCTACACCACCTCTTCGGGGGACGATCGCATCGACCCCACCGACCGATACTTCATCAACTTTGGGCCGGGGACCGTAATCGGCGGCCCCGTGGGAACTATGAGCCGCCTTCCCGACCTCGCCGGGTCGGACTTCGATACCTCGTTCGATCTCGCATGGAGGAATCTGGTCGTTCCGGCAAACGGCCGTCTGGTGCTGATGCACTTCGGAATCGGCGCCGCCGACGTCGTCGAGGCGCTCGCGCTCGCGCAAAGCTTGACCGATCTCTCGCACCCCAAGGCTCTCTTCGGCCTCGACCCCGCCCTTCGGCCGAGCATCATCAACTTCGAGATTCCATAATGCGCCGACTTTTCTTCCTGTGGCTCGCGCTCTTCGGGAGCGGAGCCGTTTTTGCGGACGAGACTCTGACGGCGTCGAAGGATAGTTTCTTGATGCGGGGTCCGCCCAACAAGAACGTGGGAGCTCACCCGACGCTCAGGCTGCACGCCAACGACCAGAGCCGCGCGGTCGTTGGGTTCGACTTGAGGGGGATTTCGCTCGAGGGTCTGGAGCAGGCCCAGCTGGTTCTCACGATCTCGAGCATCGGGAACAACTGGGGGCCGAACGGAAGGCCGGTGCGGGCGCAACGGCTTCTCGAGACGTTTACTGAGGGAAACGGGTCGGAGGAGCTCCAGGGCACGGGAGCCGGAGTAACCTGGAACTGCGCGAGCGATCTGACGATCTCGAACCTTTCGAGGGACTGTGCGACTTCCTGGAATGGAGGGAGATTCGCTCCGGCCGTAGCACCCGCGGTGGTGCATCGTAATTCTATGACGGGAGAAGTCGCGTTCGACGTGACCGAGGACGTGCTCGCGCTCGGCCCCGGGGCGACGGAGGCCCTGTTCCTGGTGAAGAAGGAGGACGGGCCGGGGGCGGGACATGTGGAGTACTGGTCGAGGGAAGGCAACCCATCGTTGGGGCCGAAGCTCGTTCTGGTGCGCCTGCAGCAGAACCAGCCTCCGATTGCCAGGGACGATTTCGGACAGACGTTGTCGAACGCGAGCGTCGAGCTCCAGGTTCTCGCGAACGACAGCGATCCGGACGGCGATGCTCTCACCGTCACCTCGGTGGGCGACCCCGCGAAGGGGACGGCGGTCCTGAAGACGGATGGAACCATCACCTACACGCCGGACGCCGGACATCTGGGCGTGGACGTTTTCGACTACACGGTGTCGGACGGAAGAGGGGGGACGGCGTCGGCGACGGTGCTGGTGAGCATCTTTCCGCGCCCTCCCGTGGCGCAGGACGACTTCGCTGCGACGGAGGCGGAAAAGGCGGTCGTCATTGCGATCCTCGCTAACGACGCCGAGGTCGAGCAAATTTTCATCCAAATCGGGACGCCTCCTTCGAATGGCACCGCGGTGGTGAACGCGGACCGGAGCGTTACCTATAGCCCGGGCGCCGGCTTCAGCGGGGAGGATCGCTTCGTCTACTCGGTGACGAACGGCGCCCACCAGTTTTCGAGCGCAACGGTGACGGTGAGGGTGACGCCTCGGGCAGAGGACGATGAGGCGTCGACCTCCGCCGGGGTCGCGGTGAGCATCCCGGTTCTCGCCAACGACGCGGGAACGGCGCTCATCATCACGGCCGTCACCGAGCCCTTGAACGGCTCGGCTCGGGTCCAGGGAGACGCTGTTAAAAATGTTCAGTACGTTCAATACATTCCGAATTCCGGATTCACCGGAGCAGATCACTTCACCTACTCGGTGAGCGATGGTCGTGGCGGCTCCGCGATGGCCACGGTCACGGTGACGGTGGTGGCGCTTCCGAACGCGGCGCCGGTCGCGGTTCCGGACATCGCGACGACGTTCGAGACTCTCCCGGTGGACGTCTTCGTCCTCGCGAACGACGTCGATGCCGATTTCGACGCTCTCGTCATCTCGAGCGTGAGCCCGGCTTCGAATGGAACGCTGAGCGTCATCGGAAGCGGGATTCGATACACGCCGAACGAGGGCTTCACCGCAAACGACGCCTTCTCCTACGTCATCGGGGACGGTATGGGCGGAAGCTCGACGGGCAGCGTGCGAATCCTGGTCCGGGCGGATGAAGTTCCGCCCACGATCGCAGCCACGGTGACTCCGGCGCCGAATGCTTCCGGCTGGCACAAGGAAGACGTTTCGATCGCCTTCTCGTGCCGGGACGACGAAAGCGGCCTCGCTCAATGTCCCGAGCCTTTCGCGGTGACCGCGGAGGGCGCCTTTCAAGAGGTGAGGGGAACGGCCGCCGACCGTGCCGGAAACACCGCCGAAAGAAGGGTCGTGGTCCGACTCGACCGCTCTTCCCCGACGCTCGCGCTCTCGGCGCCCGCGAGAGCGCGCGCCGGCGAGCCCGTCCTCATCAAGGCGACTGCGTCGGACAACCTCGCGCTTGCGTCCGTCCGCTTCTTCGTCGATTCCACCCTCGTCGCGGACCGGGAAGAACCTCCGTTCGAAGCGAGCCTCATCGTTCCCACAGGCGCCCCCGAGGGAAGCCTCATCGCCGTCGAGGTCACCGCGACCGATCGCGCGGGAAACAGCGAGACCGCCTCGCTTACCATCACTGTCGCCGGCGGAGGCTTCGTTCAGGGAGAGACCTACGACGACACCCGGGGTGTGCCCCTTCCCGGAGTCTCGGTATTCGTCGGGAACGAGATCCTGACGACCGACCCCCTCGGCCGGTTCTCTACATTCACTCCGAGCGCGACGCCGACGGTCATTCGATTCGCGCGCGATGGATTCACGCCGGTCGAACGCTTCGTCGAAGTCGACGCGCTCAGAGGCACCCTCGTTCTCGACGCGCGTCTGACACCTCTGGACCCCGAGGGATTCGTCACCATCGATGCGAGCGGAGGCGCGATTTCCGCTGGCGCCGTTCGTCTCGAGGTGCCCGCGGGCGCGGTCTCCGCTCCTACGCCGTTTCGCCTGACGGAACTTTCGGGCCAGGGCTTGAGAGCTCCTCTCCCCCTCGGATGGTCTCCTCTCGCGTCGGTCCAGATCGAGCCCGACCTCACTCTTGCGGTTCCCGCGGAGCTTCTGCTCGAAGGCGCCGGACCCGACTCGGTACTCATCCGCTACGACGATGCCCTCCATACCTGGGTCACGCACTCGAGCTCGATAGAGTTGACGGGAGCCTACGCGTTCGTGGTAGCGGACGACGGTCAACTTCCCCCGATCGAGGGAGAGGCACTTGCCGCGGCCGAGCCCGTTTCCGTCTCGTTCGGCTTGACCGCGACCTCGACCGTCACGCCAGAGGTTTCCCCGGTAAGTCCCGACGCGCGGGCGACGGCCTCTCTCACTGTCTCTTCGATCGTGCCTCTTCCGAGCGGCACTCTGGTCTCGGCTCGAGTCGAGGAGAGCTTCGAGGGGTTCGAGAGAGAGATTCGTCCAGAGCCCTTCACCCAGGAGCTCGCGCTTTACAAGAACGGCTCGTCTCTCTCGACGTCGTTTCCGGTGACGCCGACGCGGAAGTTTACCGCCGAGGAGCTGCGCCAGGGGAGAGTGCACGTCGACATAAGGACCACACCCGCGCGCCATCGCGGAGTTCTCGTCGGTCCGGTCGGGCGTCTCGTCGAAGGCGAAGGCGGTCTCTCGCTCTCGATCCCGGCGGGCGCCGTGACCGCAGCCATCGCTGCCTCCCTCGAGCCACTCGAAACGTCCGACCTGGACTTCGCCTTCCCTGGGTTTCCCGTCGTCGATGGCGCCGAGATCGATTTGGGGGGGGCGACGCTCTCTCTTCCGGCGACTCTTTCTTTCCAGACATCTCTCCCGAGCGCCGAGAACCTCTTCGCCGCGCGCCTTCTCTTCGTGGCCGGCCAGAGGAAGCTCCGCCTGGTGGGCCCGGCCCGCATGGTCGAGGGAGCGCTCGTCGTTTCCGGCATCGAGACCGGAGGCTCTTACTTCGTTTTCCAGTCCGATGGGCCGCTCGCGGTCGTAACCGGCGTCGCCCGAGAGGGTGGACTTCCCTCCTCTCTCGTCGTCGTGGAATCCTCGACCACTCCCTTCATGGACGTGACGCCCTCGAACGGCCGATTCGTGGTCGCCGCGAGGCTCGGCGTCGAATCGACCCTCTCGGGCTCGAGCTTGAGGAGCGGCAATCACGGGAGCGCGACCGTCCTCCCGCCGACAGACGCTCCTCTCGATATCGTTCTCGAGCTCGCGGCGAGCGGGCCTTTCGTTACACGCGTCTCACCCGCGAACGGCGAGAAGGGAGTTTCTCGTTCGGCCGTGGTCACGGTCGAGCTCTCGGAGCCGGTCTCGGCGGACACCGTTTCCTCTTCCTCGTTCGGGCTGGTCCGCGCCTCGGACGCGGCGGTGGTCCAAGGCCGGAGCACCCTGGGCACGGGACGCCGCTCGATCGCGTTTCTTCCCGACTCCGCCCTCGAATCGTTCACCCTGTACACCGTGAGCCTGACATCCGACATCACGGATTCCGCCGGGAACGCGCTTCTGCCGTTCACCTCGACATTCACCACCGTCGCCCCCGACACCGACGACTTCGATCCCGACTCGGTGCGGGTGAGCTTCCCCGACGCGGACGGGAACGTTATCGTGAGCGCCGAGGCGGGGTCCTTCGAGGCTTTCGCCTCGATCACCATCGTCAACGTCACGAACGGCGTCGTGGTCTCGAGCGAAGTCTCGTTCGACGGAGGATTCGAGATCACCCTACGGGCGTCCTTCACCGACGAGCTCCAGATTCGGATCCTCGACGCCGCGGGCCGGGAAGTGGTGATCGAGAAGACGGAGTACCGGGCCGAGGACGGTCGCGTCGCCATCGGCGCGAAGGGTGGGAGCGTCTCCGCCGGCGATTTCGAGCTCGACGTTCCCGAAGGCGCCCTCTCAACTGCGGCTATCTTCCGGCTCACCCCTCTAACCGAAGGCGAGATCGCGAATCTCCCGATTCCCGAAGGCGCCGGCGGCATCGGCTCCGCGGTGCGGGTCGAGACCGGAGGCGTACCCCTCGAGAAAGAAGCCGATCTCTCGTTCCCGATTCCGCCAGAAGCTCCGTCTGACGCGCTCTACCTCGTTTTGCGTACGGTCGAGGTCTCGGGCGAGCTTCTCTACGAAGTTGTGGATACAGCTTCGGTCGAGGACAGCAAGGTCCGGACGAATAGCGCGCCCTTCCCCGGCCTGCTCTATCCCGGCGATCACGTCTTGAACTGGTATCCCGTTTCGCCGTCGCTGCCGAAAACCGAGCTTGGCCTCGTCGTCGGTCTGGCGCAGGAGACGGGAGGGACGGCGGCAAAAGCGACGGCGACGCCTCTCGGAAACGTGGAAGTCCGCCTCGACAAGACGGCGGCGCGGGGAGACTACGTGGCTCGGTCGCTCTCGAACGGCCGCTTCACGATGGTCGATGTCGCCTTCGGGTTCTCGGGGACGACGGTGGGACTTACGGGGAAGACCGAAGATGGCCGCACGGCTCGGGCGACGGCCTTCGAGGGGACCGGAGTCCAGCAAGGCGTCAGCCCGAAGTTCAACCGCACGGGCGAAGCCGTCCTCAACTTTCGGCCGAACGCGCCCGAGCCTCCGCCGGGCCGGGTGGCGATCCGCCTGTTCAAGACCCTCGGGAGCGTGAGGCAGGAGATTGCGGGAGGATTCGTCGCCGTCGGAACCGACATCCTCTTCACCATCGAGTTCACCGATGCCGCGAGTCCTCCCGCGCGCGTCGTCGCCGGGATTTTCGGGACGTCGCTTACGGTCACGACGGTGGACGAGTTTCACTTCGAGGCCCGCTTCACGCCCTCCGATCCCCGCTCCTACACCCTGCACGTGACCGCCTTCGACGTGAACCTGCGGGAGATTTTTGGGGATGTGAGCTTCCTCGCGGTCGAAGGCTCGAGTGGAAACGACCAGGTGGCGCTGGGGCCTCCTGCGATCCTGACGTCGGAGACGAGCCCCCGGAGCGGGGCTTCGGGAATCGACGTCCATCCGATCTTCACGGTCAAGTTCAGCGAGCCGGTGACCAACGTGACGAGTGAAACGGTGAAGCTCCAGGTTGCCGGCGGAGGTACCGCCGTTCCCCTCGAGCGGATTGGAACGGGTCCGGACTTCGGTCCGGCGATCCCGGGGCCGGAGTCGAAGGTGAACGCGCTGACCCTGAGAGCTCTCGAGGGGTTGCTGTTCGCCACCCGGTACGAGCTGGTATTCGAGAACGGAATCGTCGATACGGATGCCTCGCCGAACGCGCTTTCGAGAACGGTTCTGGATTTCGAAACGCTGGCGCCGGCCGAGTTATCGAACGTGACGGCGGAGGCGGACCCTCTGGCGATGGCGACTCTGGGAGAGCGAGTGTTTCTGGCGCTTCAGGACGAGAGGTCGGGAGGCTCCTTCGGGTCGCTGGTGGCCTACGACATCTCGGACCCGCAAAAGCCTGTGAAGCTCGACGAGGCGGTGCTTGCTGGCTCTGGGAGCGCTCCGAGAAACTCGCTCTACGTGGGAAGCATGGCGCGGGACCTGAAGGCGGAAGAGAACGTGGACGTAGGCGTCGGGCGAAGAGACGTGGTCGCGGTGCTCTCGTTCAACCCGAGAAGCGGGAACTCGGGACTGACACTCTTCGACGTGTCTTTGACGTCGCCGCGCTACCCCTACCTGGGGTTCGTGACCACGAACGTGCCGGGACAGGGATTCGCGAGCTCGTTCGATGTGAGGGGGAGCTTTGCGTACGTGGCCGCCGGGAGCGTGGGGCTCGAGCTGGTAGACCTGAAGAAGGCGGTCGAGCTCTACCGCGCGGAGAGTCCATCCGACGCCTACGCCATGCCGTTCACGGTGAGCCAGAGTCTCTTCTCACGGGGCGTCGGCTTCGGGCAGCCGGCGATCGTGAGGACGGTTCCGATCGACGTCGCGGGGAAGACGCTTAGCGCGACCGAGGTTGCGGTTGCGGAGACCTCGCAGGGGGTGGTGGGTCTCGTCGGTGCCTTCGACCCGCTCGAGAGTGCGGGGTATCTCGCGGTTCTGTCTCTCGCGTCTTTATCAAACCCGGTGGTCGAGGGCTTCGTACAGCTCCTGGTCGTTCTTCCGGAAGACCAGGGGGTGCTGGAGTTGGGCGTTCCTACCGACGTTGGGTTCGCGGAGCTCGGGGGACGCGAGCTCGCTCTGGTGGTAGGGCAAGGACACGTTCCGGGGAGCGACGCCCGTGTGGGACGCCTCGCGGTGGTGGACGTCACCGACCCGAAGAACCCGAAGCTTCTGAGCGTGACGAGCCTCGAAGGGTCGAACGCTTCGGGGTTGGCACTCTCCGGGCGCGACACGGTCCTGGTGTCGACTCCGGAAGGAGTGGAGAGCTACAGCTTCCTCAATCCCTCGAGACCGCGGTTGTTGGGGAAGCTTCCCGGAATCGCGGGGGCTCTGGGAGATCTGTCGCTCGCGAACGAGGACGCGGTCCTGGTGAGTGTGGGAAAGAACAAGGAGCTGAAGCTCACGGCGCTCGCGGTGGTGCCGACGCTCGGTATCGTGCCCTCGCCGGTGGTGACGGGAGAGGAGAGCACGATACCCGCCGACCCCGCTTTCGGCCGGTTCCGGAAGATGTTGCAGCCGGGCAACTTCGTGGTGGGTCGGATCCCGGAGGAGTTCGAGGTAACGACGGCGGAGGTGGAGCTTCTGAGGGGAACGAGCCCGTTCGGGACGCTTCCGGCGGCGGTTCTGCCGGACGGCCAGATTCTGGTGCGGTTCGAGCCGGGAGCGGCTCTTCCCATGCCTTCGCCGCGGATGCGAGCAGTTCTGAACCGTGGGACGGCGCTCGAGAAGTCTTCGGCGCCGGAGCCGGTTTTGTTCGCGCCGCTTTTGTTCGGGGTGAAAGAGGTGGTGCCGATCGCGATCGAGCTCGACCCGGTGAACGGCACGAACTGCTTGCGGTTCGCCGACACCCTTACCTATGGGCTGAATCTCTCGGCGCAGGTCACGATCTCGACGGTCGTAGGGGGCATAGAGCGGATCCTGTTCGATGGGGCGCGTGAGGTCCAGCCGGGAGCGGAATCGTTGTTCGAAGAGAGTGTGGACGACGACGTCTCGTTGTTCTCGATGGTCGCTGGAAAGTACCCCTACAAGGTGAGGGCGAGGCTCCTATCGGACCCGTCGGTTTCGGTGGAGCAGGTTGGCGTTATCGAGCTCGAGATCGCGACCCACGGGGTGCGCCCGATAGGAGCGACGTTCGTGAAGGGGGTGAACCTCTTCGACGGGCACCTGGTGGTGTCCTCGACCGACGCTCGGATCGGAGGGCGGATCCCGCTCGAGATCTCGAGGACCCACGGAAGCGGAGGGCTATTTTCTGACGAGAGTGCTCTCGGGGTGGGGTGGAGCTTCAACTACGGCTCGACGCTCATCGCGACGGAGTGTTTCGTGACGGTGGTGGGAGGGGATGGAACGGGCCAGCGCTTCGTCCGGAGCGGGGACCGGTTCGTAGCTCAGAAAGGCTACCACGGCGAGCTGCGGCTGAACCCCGATGGAAGCTACGACTTCTTCACCAAGGGCCGGGTGCGCTACCACTTCGTGGACACCCCGCCGACGGAAGGTGCCGCGGTCTTCCGGGGATTGAACCCGACGCTCGCCTTCATCGAGGAGCCGAACGGGAACAAGCTGCAAATGATCTACGACGGTTTGAGCCGTCTTTCGAAAGTGCAGGAGGAGCCCACTGAGGAAGCGAGCGGCAAAGCGGGCCGGGCGCTCGAGCTCCACTACAGTGAAAGCACCATCCGGCAGAAGTACCGTATCGAGTCGGTCACCGGACCGATGGGCCTCGTGGTGAGCTATGGATATGACGAGCTCGGGAATCTGGTGCGTGCGACGAGGGGGGAAAAGACGGAGCGCTACGAGTACACCATCGACTCTCTCGACCAATACAACATGACCGCACGGGTGGATCCCAACGGCCATCGCACGGAGTACGTTTACTATGAGGACGCGGACACGTTTCCGGGCGAGGAGCCGGGAGCGCCGCTCGGGATGAAGTGGGAGTACGTGAAGGAGGTGCGCGAGCCGGAGGGAGTAACGACGTCGTTCGAGTACGATTTCTTGGAGATGGGGAGATTTCGGTGGATCCGGCGGGTCACCGACGGACGGGGTTTCGCGACGAGGTACGTGCTGAACGGAAACGGCTCGCCTCTCGAGATCGAGGAGCCCGGTCAGATCCTGACGACGATGGTGTGGGCGTCGAACGACATCCACAAGCTCCAGGAGACCGACGCGAAGGGACGTCTGACGCGGTTCGAGTACGACGACCGCGGGAACCTGACCCACGAGGTCATCGTCGCCGGCGGCGACATAGGGACGGTTGCGACGGAGTTCCGGTACGACCGCCTCTTCAACAAGATGACCTACAAGAAGGACGCGGAGGGGCGGGAGACGTTTTTCGAGATCGACCAGACGAACGGGAACCTGCTATCGGTGAAAGACGCCGAAGGGAACGTCACGCGCTTCGAGTACTTTCCGAACGGGGACTTGATGCGCTCGGAGGGGCCTCGCCCCGGACAGGTCACCCATTTCCTGTACGATGATTTCGGAAACCCGGAGACGACGACCGACGCCCTCGGAAACGAGACGACGACGGTCTACGACGCGCGGAGCCGCCTGCGGTCGTCGTCCGACACCATGGGACGGCGGATGGGGCAAGATTTCGACGAGCTGGACCGGGTGACGCTCTCCCGGCGATTCGACGATCTGGGCTCCTCCGACGAGGAATCCATGGCGCGGACGTACTACCCGGGAGGAGAGGTCCTGACGGAGACGAACGGTCTCGGCCTGGTGGCGACGTACGTCATCGACGGCCTGAACCGGGTGATACGGGTGGAGGAACGGCTCTCGGACCGGGTCCTGGTCTCTTCGATGCTTTATGACGAGAACTCGAACCTGACCCAGAAGACCGACCGTCGCGGGGTGGTGAGCGTCAACAAGTACGATGCCCTGAACCGCCTGGAGAAGGTGGACGTGACAGGTCAGACCGTCTCGACCTTCGAATACGACGAGGTGGGAAACAAGATTGCGGAGACGGACATCTACCAGAGCCGGACGGCGTTCGAGCCCGACGAGCTCTATCGGGTGAAGAGGCGGGTCCTCCCCACCTCCCACGAGGAGAGGTTCGGTTACGACCGGGTGGGGAACAAGACCGGCGAGACGGACGCCAACGGAAAGACGACGCTCTTCACCTACGACGCCCTCAACCGGGTGACGGAGCGGCAGGACGCAGTAGGAAACGTGGCTCGGTTCGACTACGACGGGTCGGGGAACCGGACGCTCGAGGACGACGTGACCCGAGGTCTCGTGACGCGCGTTGAGTACGATTTTCTGAATCGTCCGGAGCGAAGGGAAGCGACCGGTGCCGGGTTCACGTACGAGACGACGTTCGACTACGACGACAGCGCCCACACCATAGTCGAGACCGATCCAAGAGGATTCCGAAGGACGACTCAGCTCGACGGCTTCGACCGCGTGCACCAGGTCTCTCAGGAGACGGGGGACGAGATTCTCGAGACCACGAGCTTCTACGATGCGAACGGGAATCTGAAGAAGAGCCTGGACGCGGAGGGGAGGGAGACGAAGTTCGTTTACGACGAGAAAAACCGCCTGGTGGAGGTCCACCATCCGTTGAGCCTGATGTCCCGCTTCTCCTATGACGGGGAGGGAAACAAGATCGAGGAGGTGAACCGCCGGGGACTCGCTTCGCGGTTTGCCTACGACCACCTCGGCCGTCTGCTCAGCACGGAGATCGACCAGCCCATCACCGGCGGAGGCGCTCTGATCGTCTCGGAAGTCACCTACCTCGACCATGAGAGGAAGCGAGTTGAACATGACGCCCGCAACAATGCGACCACCTTCGAGATGGACGCCCGGGGCCGGGTGACGAGGATCACAGACCCCAACGGGTTCTTCCAGACCTTCGAGTACGACGGCGTGGACAAGATCGCCGAGGTGGACAAGAAGGGTCGGCGCACGGCGTTCGAGTACGACGGCATCCACCGCCTGACGAAGGTGACCGACGCGCTTCTGCAGACGCTCTCGACAACCTATATCGATGCCGCCCGCCAGGTGATCGAGACCGACAAGCGCGGAATCGAAAAGCGAACCCAGCTCGACGCCCTGGGCCGGCTTCTCTCCGTAACTCGCTCCAGCGTCGTCCTCGAGCGACACGAATACGACGGCCTGAACAATCGGGTTGCGAGCATCGACGCCAACGGCAACCGAACTCAGTTCGTGTACGACGGAGCCAACCGGCTCACCTCGCGCACGGACGCTCTGTTCACTTCCCTCTCGACCACGACGACCTTCAGGTACGACAAAGTGGGAAACTTCCTGGAACAGAAGGACGGTCGGACTACGGGAAAGCCGTTCGACGTCCACAACGTCTACGACGACCTCAATCGGGTGGAGACGAGCGAGGACGGCGAAGGAAACGTAACCACCTACGAGTACGACCCCGACGGCAACCGCACCGCGGTGATCGAGCCCAAGGGACTTGCGCACCGCACGGAGCACGACTACGGGGAACTGAACGAGCTCCTCGAAGTGCGAATGCCCGACGGAGGGGTCTATTCGTACCGGTACGACCCAAACCGCAACCGGATCTTCCAGCAAGACGGAGAAGGAAACATCGTCACCTTCAGTTACGACAAGCTCAACCGCCTGGAGCTCATGACGCAGGACCCCGGCGGGTTCAACCTCACGACGAACCACGACTACGATGCCAACGGGAACGAGATCAAACTCACCGACCCCAAAGGCCAGATCATCGACTTCGACTACGACGAGCTCAACCGTCTGAAGTTCAAGCAGTACAACCTCACCCCGGCCGATCTCACGCTCTTCACGAGGACGCATCGGATCGATTACGTCTACAACCCGAATGACGACGTCGAAAGAATCGACGAGACCAAGAGCTCGGGCACGGATCCTCCCGCGGTGGTCTCGAGCTTCAAGACCTACGATAACCTCGACCGGCTTGAGACTGAGACCGACGCGTGGGGAAGTGCGCTCGTTTACGACTACGATGGTCAGGGAAATAGAACCCTCCTGATCGATCCGGACGGCAAGCGCACCGTCTACGCCTACGACGAGCTCAACCGCCTCGAGACCCTCACTCTCGACGACGGCCAAGTCGTCCGGTACGAGTACTTCCCGGATGACCTGAAGAAGGCCGTCACCAATCCCAACGGCACGGTCTCGACCTACCTCTACGACGCCGCCGACCGAACGGACACGATTACCCACGTGGGTCCGACAGGCGTCATCTCGGCCTATGAGTACACGTACAACCCAAACTCCAACCGCGAACGTCAGGTCGAGACCAACGCCGGCCGGACGGAGACGACGGAGTACACCTACGACTTCGTCAACCGGCTGAAGACGGTCACCTACCCGGACAAGGCGGTCGAGTATGAGTACGACCAAGCCGGCAACCGCATTCAAGAAGTCACGACGGGCGCCGAGGCCTCCGACGAAACCTTCCACTACGACGCCATCAACCGCCTCGAGCGGATCACTGACACCACCACCGGCGCCGAGCTCACTCGATACTCGTACGACGCGAACGGGAATACGACGTCGAAGACGAAGGGCGGCGTCACGACGAACTTCTTCTTCGACATCCGCGACCAGCTCGGGGAAGTGCGACAAGGCCCGAGCATCCTGGGCCGGTATGGGTACGACTACGACGGCCGAAGGATTCTGAAGATCGGCGACGACGGACGGCGCCAGTACACCTACGACCAGCTCTCGGTCGTGACCGAAGCCGACCAGGTCAACAACACCGTCTCCAAGTACGACTACGGGATGGATCAGCTCGTCCGCCTCGACAACCGCGGAGAGGGGCGGAGCTTCTTCCACTTAGATGGTCTGCGTTCGACGGTCAGCCTGACCGATGGTGCTGGAGGCTCGCGCCAATCGATCTTCTACGACGCATGGGGTAACGAGCGCGACCGCATCGGAGCGAGCGCGAACAACTTCACCTTCACCGGGCATGAGCTCGACGGAGAAACCGGGCTCATATACGCCAAGGCCAGGTTCTACGACTCTGAAGTTGGCAGGTTCCTGAGTCAGGATGACTACCTCGGGGAGACCAGCAACCCGCCAAGTCTGCATCGGTACTTCTACGCTTTTGCTAATCCCGGAAGACTCGTCGATCGCAACGGTCGCCAAGCTGTTGGCGCTGATGACGAGTACTTCCGCAAGCAATGGCTTGACACGTTGTCCCCTGAGGAACGGTCTCAACAGCTCCAGTCCGAGGCGATGCTTCAAAGTGATACCGCGGCCCGGTCGTTGGGGTCACTTTGGGCGAGCGCGAAGACTTTTGCCGGAATGGCACTGGGCTTTCTCGAGGATGCTAGCAAACTGATTCACTATGGGGCGAGAGGGCGTGGCGACATTATCGTCGAGGGCGCGGCGCGGCGCACTGAAGATGTTGTTGAGTTCGTGGCCACGCTGCCCGAGCGGCAAGCCCGAGCTCTTGAGAAGGCTGAGGAAAGGCTCCTCCATGATGACCACTTCGGAGCGGGTGACGTCTATACAGAGGAGTTTGTTGCACCGACTGCCGCACTCGCGGTCACTGTTCTAGAGGGTAGCGTAAGGGTCACGAGATTCGCCGGGTCCAAGATCTCCGCGGGGAGATCTACAGGCGAGTTGACTGAGGCGACCGCGTCAACAGAAAGTAATGCACCCGACTTTGCAGCTTTAGAAGAGAATGCGCTTTCAACGGCCACGGGCAAAGAATTAACCACGAGCGAGTACGCGAGATTAAGGCGACAAACCCCAAGCCGAGCGATGCGACAGCTCGTAAATCCGGAAGACAGTCCCAAGGTTGACCCTGTGTACGGATATCCTGTTAGTCGTTTTGAGGCCGATCATATTGTGCCGATGAAAGAAATCTCCAAGATGCCCGGTTTCGCCGAGCTGTCAGCTGCGGCCCAGCGCGAAGTATTGAACACTCCGGGGAACGCCATCGGCTTGGGAAAACCAACGAACGCGTCCAAGGGAGCGCGTAGCTGGGAGTCATGGCGGGGCCATTCTCGCCTTGGGCCCGTGCCGCCACAGGTGCGGTCGCAGATGCTGGAAGCGGAGGCCGCTGCTCGTGCAGCCTTAGAACGTGCCATCAGTGATAGACGAGGGCGATGATCGAGACCACTGCCGTAATCGGTGTCAAGCGAGTAACGGTTAGGTGTGCCCAGAGAGTCGCGCTGCAGGCCCAATGGGTTTTGGATTTACTCGGAAAGCTGGAACTGGAATCCGAGATTCTCAGAGATGGCTCTAGGATTGAACTCGGTTGGGTGATGCTCACGGTAGCCGGGACCTCTGGTGAGTTCACCTTGCTCGCACCTGATTTTGCACGGGACCCCTTCCGCGACGCGACGGACGATCTGACTGTCTGTCTCGAAGTCCAGGCAAAGCAGAACGATGTTTTGAGACGCCTAGGCGTAGAAGGGGAAACTGCCAGTTTCCAGGACAAAGTTGTGATCGCGAAAGGCGTATTGCACCTCGAGCGTGTCTACTTAGAGCGAACAGCAAATGTAGCGAAAGGTGACTCTGGATGGTACATAGGCCCGGTGATAAACACGGAGGAACAGCCACCACTTGAGGCTATCTACGTCTTCGAACTTCTTAAGCACCGACCCGATCTTTTGCAGGTACTTGGGTTGCCGCCGGGTTATCTAGTCGTTTTCGACAGAGACAAGATTGAATCCATCTTGAATAGGGACAACGTCGATGTGTGGCGTTCGTCGGCTGACCGTTGACTGCGTCGTTGGAGATTAGGACGGGCGAGCACGTGATGAGGTCACGATGTTCAAATAGCGCCGATGTTCTCTTCGGCCCGTGTAGGGGCTGCTTCAGAAGGAGCCGTTCAACTGCCAGCGTTTCGACAAGTGCGAGATGAAATCGCCCGTTCTTGTCGTGACCTCGACCTGGCCGGAGCTTTGTTGTGAGGCCGAAGGTCACGCGGCTTGCAGTGGATGAAAGGGGATGGGGCAAGCCGTGCGCCCTTCGGCGGCTGTTGGGTGCTTTCCAGAAGGAGGAGTCTCCTCGGACCGGAATCCCGATCCACGATTCCGGTCCTCGGCGACTCGGCATCCGGATTTAATACCCCCGCCCACCCTGGAGGCCGGCTGGCTTGTGCTTGGATGTCGCCCGCCCCAAGCTCCGGAGGGAGCCGGCCTCGGCCCGGGGCCGACCGGGCAAGGCTTCGTCGCGGGTGCCAAGAGCCGCGCCAGGCTCGCGGATGTAGAAGATCGTGGGCGAGCCTGTCACGGCTCTTGCAGCGCGATCCGATAAGGCTGCCTTATCGGACCTTGCCCTGGCCGGCTCCCTCCTCCGGGTCACGCTTCGCGTGACCTTGACATAATCGCAGGCGATTATGTCCATGCCCCTCGCGAGCGGATGAAGGATCCTGTGGCTCGCGAGGGGAACTTGGGGCGGGCGGGGATGGGATCGTGAGCCAGCCGGCAGATGGCCCGTCCGCCCCCTTCCAGGGGGCTCCCCTCTGCTGGTGCCGGTAGCGAGGACGGAGCCGCGGCCGTCACCGCGATTGCATGGATGTGTTGGCGATCGATCCTGTTCGATGCGAGCAATCGCGTTGCCGGCCGGTGAACAGCGGTGGTGGGCGTCGTGCCCAGCTCAGCTCTTGCGCGTGGTTGAAAAACAAGGCGTACGTGCCGCTTCACTCTGCACCTTTCGTACTCTTCTTTTCGTCGACGCGCCCGTGGCCGCGTTTCGCGGCCACGCTCGTGCCGGCGAGGAAAAAAAGCGCCAGGATTCCCCAGGACGCGTCGGTGTAGGCCCAGCCGATGTCCAGCATCCCCCAGAACGGATCGATCCGAAAAAATAGCAGATAGTCGTCAAGTATCTCAGGCGTCGTCGTCGTCGCGGTCGGGGTGACGCGAGGACGTTGGGTGATCTGTTGGAGTTGCTCAGGGAGGCAGCGGTTGTTCCTCGGCCGAAGCCGGATGATGACGAGAACCCGTCGCAACGGCTCGAACGTGAGTTCGGGCAGTACCTCACCGTGGAACGGGGGCTGTCTCAGGCGACTCTGAAGAACAGCCTGCCATTTGTACAGAGCTTTCTCGAGCACCGCTTCCGGAAAAGCCCGGTCGTCATGTGTGAGGTGCGTGCTCCCGATGTGAAGCGCTTTCTCCTGCAGAAGCTACACACGGTTGGTCCTAAAAGGATCAAGCTGATGGTGGGCGCGCTCCGTTCTTTCTTCCGGTTCCTTCGGTGGCGCGGGGACATCACCATCGACCTTGCGTCCACCGTGCCCAAGGTGGCGGACTGGCGGTTGTCGGACTTGCCGAAGTCTTTGCAGGCCGACGAAGTGCAACGACTCATCAGTTCCTGCCGTCGAGAAACGGTCACCGGGCAGCGGGACTACACGTTGCTGCTGTTGCTGGCGCGGCTCGGCCTTCGTGCAGGCGAGGTTGTCGCACTGACGCTCGACGACCTCGACTGGGAGGCGGGAGAGTTGACGGTGCGAGGCAAAGGCGGTCGAGAGGATCGGCTACCAATCCCACGGGACGTAGGCCAGGCCATGGCCGCCTACCTGCGTCAGGGACGCCCTCGGGACTGCTCTACCCGTCGGCTCTTCGTGCGGCGGCGGGCACCTCTTCGCGGGTTCGCCAGCTCGGTGGCGGTCTGCACCATCGTTAGGCGCGCGCTCGCACGCGCCGGCATCGCATCGCCGCGCAAGGGTGCCCATCTGCTTCGGCATTCTCTGGCCACCGAGATGCTTCGCAAGGGTGCGTCGCTCGCCGAGATTGGCGAGATCCTGAGGCATCGTTTGGTGGACACGACGAGCATCTACGCGAAGGTTGATCTGGTTGCCTTGCGAGCCTTGGCCCATCCCTGGCCCTCAGGAGGTGAAGCATGACCGCTCTGCTGAAAGCAATCGAGGACTACCTCAGCCTGCGGCGGACGCTCGGATACAAGCTGAAAGACCCGGGCACCTACTTGCACGATTTCGTGTCGTTCCTGGAACGGCAAGGTGTCGATTACGTGACGACAGAGATGGCTCTTCGTTGGGCTATGCAGCCGGCGAACGCTCAGCCCGCCCACTGGGCTGCGCGTCTGCGTGCCGTGCAGCTCTTTGCTCAGCACCACTGCGCATCGGACCCACGCACCGAAGTCCCGCCTCTGGGGCTTCTGCCGCACCGTCCGCGTCGCAAGCAGCCGTACATCTATAGCGCCAAAGAGATTAGGCGGCTGATGGCGGCAGCACGTGCGCTTTCTCCCTCCACAACGGGCCTGCGTCCCTGGACCTACTCGACGCTGCTCGGCCTGCTCGCGGTTACAGGCTTACGGGTCGGCGAAGCTCTTCGCCTCAACCGCGATGATTGGGATCTCACCCAAGGTGTACTCACGATCCGCCACACCAAGTTCAACAAAACACGCGTCATCCCCGTGCACCTAACCACACAGCGTGCACTCCGGGACTACGCGCGCCGACGCGACCGCATTCACTCGAGGCCGAAGACGCCGAGCTTTTTCGTCTCGGAGCGGGGTACGCGGGTGGAGCATTCCTGCGTGAGCCGTACGTTCTATAAGCTGTCGCGTAAGGTCGGATTGCGAGGGCCCACAGACCATCACGGGCCAAGGCTTCACGACTTCCGTCATGCGTTCGCCGTCCGAACCGTGTTGCGCTGGTATCGGGAGGGAGTCGATGTTGAGCCGCGAATGCCCGTGCTCTCTACGTACCTGGGTCACGGGCACGTCAGCGACACCTACTGGTACCTCTCATCGGTGCCGGAGCTTCTCAGCTTGGCCGCATCGCGGCTGGAGCGCCCACGTGGATGGCACCTCCCATGACGAGCCTGGCAAACTTTCCGGGACTCCTCGAAGCGTTCTTCACCGACCGCCTGATGCGCCAGCGGCAGGCGAGCCCACACACCATCGCAAGCTACCGCGATACGTTTCGTCTGCTGCTTGAGTTCGTGCAGCTTCGTCTAAAGAAGGCGCCTTCATCGCTCGCGCTTGATGACCTGGATGCCCCCCTTCTAGGCGAGTTTCTCGACGACCTAGAGAGCAGACGCGGAATCAGCGCACGCACACGAAACGTCCGGCTAGCCGCGATTCACTCGTTCTTCAAGTACGCTGCGTTCTACCAGCCCGCTCACAGCTTACTGATCCAGCGTGTACTGGCCATACCGAGCAAGCGCTTCGATAGGGCTCCCATCGAGTTTCTGACCCACTCCGAGATCGCCGCCCTCGTGACCGCACCCGATACCCGGACTTGGATAGGCCGTCGGGATCGAGCACTCCTTCTACTCGCCGTGCAGTCAGGGTTGCGAGTCTCTGAACTCGTGGGACTTCGCTGTCAGGATATCGTTCTCGGCAGCGGGGCGCATGTCCGGTGCCAGGGTAAAGGACGCAAGGAGCGTTGCACGCCACTTCGAAAGGATGCCGTGACCGTGTTGCGGGCTTGGCTTCGGGAACGCAACGGCCGACCTGCGGACCCTCTGTTTCCAACCGTCCGGAGCGGACAGCTCAGCCGCGATGCCGTTGAGGACCTTCTGGCAAAGCACGTGCGCGCCGCGAGCCCGCGATGTGCCTCATTGAAGCACAAGCGTGTCTCGCCACACGTGCTTCGACACGCGGCGGCTATGGATCTCCTGCAGCACGGCGTTGACCGTTCCGTAATCTCCCTGTGGCTTGGCCACGAATCAGTGGAGACGACCCAGATGTATCTCCACGCCGACCTGCAGTTGAAGGAGGCAGCGCTCGCCAGGACTGCTCCCCTGAATGTCGGCGTCGGTCGCTACCGCCCTGGCGATCGTCTGATGGCCTTCCTGAAGAGCCTCTGATTATGCCGGGTCACGCGGCGAGAGGTCCCCCTATTAGCCACGGATCTGCGATCCCACCCGGCATAATCCGGTACCCGGCATAATGTCGCTAATGCCGGGCCCGGCATTACCGCCACAGCGTGGCCACCCACCTCCTCAAGGGCCGAGCGGACATCCGGCACATCCAGATGCTTTTGGGCCACGCTTCGCTTCAGACCACCCAGCGCTACACCCGAGTCGAGATCTCCGACCTGAGGGAGGTCATCGCCCGTGCCCACCCCCGAGCCTGACGACTTTGAGTCTCTGCAGGAGGCTTTCCTCGAGGAGCTCCGGGACCACCGGTATTCGAAGTCGACTCAAGAGCAGACCCGAAACGTTCTTCCGAAGCTTTTTTCCCACTTAAGAGAAGAAGGCCTCTCCGACATCCAGGAGGTGGCGGAGAGGCACCTCGTCTCCTTTTTCGCGAGGCTTCGAGAACAAACGAACCGTTACGGGGAGCCTCTCTCTCTTGCGACTCAGAGCGCGTACCTCAATCGAGTGAGGCGGTTTTTTTCCTTCCTCGACCGGAGAAGCATCATCCTTCGGGACCCTGCCCGGAGTCTTCATGCTCCGAGGGTGAAGAGTCTTCCGAAGGTCTTGCTCACCGAGAGCGAGGTCCAAAAACTTCTGGAAGCCCCGTCTCCACATTCGGCGACGGGCCTTCGGGACCGGGCGATGCTCGAGATTCTCTACGGGACGGCGATTCGCCGCGGGGAGTGCCTGCGGCTCAACCTGACCGACGTCGACCTTCACGGGAGAACTCTTCTCGTGCGAGACGGAAAAGGAAAGAAGGACCGATTCGTTCCCATCCCCGAAAAAACCGCTGAAGTCGTTTCTCTATATCTCGAACGCGCTCGGCCTTCCCTCGTCCATGACCCTGGAGAATCGGCGTTCTTCCTCGGCCGAGGAGGCCGGCGCGCGAGCGCGAGTCTTCTCGAGATCGTGGTGCGGCGCCACGCGAAAGCCGCGGGAATCCGAAAACGGGTGCACCCTCACGCACTCCGGAGAGCTTGCGCGACGCACCTTCTCCAGAGAGGCGCCGACATCCGCCACCTCCAGGAGCTCCTCGGACATGCCTCGATCGAGACCACCGTCATCTACACCGAAGTCGAGATCGGTGACCTGAGGAAAGCCCTTCGAACTTCGCATCCTCGAGAACGCCGATAGGGCTCGTCTTCCGCAATCGCCGCCCTCTCTATTAGAATCCCGCCAACGATGGCGAGACGAATCCCTCGAGGAAACGGTCCTGAAGCCTTTGCTCGCCGCCTAGTCTCGTTGTCCTTTCTTCCTCGAAACGCCGCCAGCCTCAGCAGCGCGCTCATCCTCCTCTCCTTCGCCTCCTCTGTCGAGGCGTCTCGCGGCAGGCTGTCGCCATCCTCTTGGTTTTCTGAATCTTGGGACCCCCTTCCGGTTGACATTAACCCAAACTCCAACCGCGAACGCCAGGTCGAGACGAATGCCGGCAGAACCGAGACCACCGAGTACACCTACGACTTTGTCAATCGACTGAAGACGGTCACGTATCCGGATCGCAGCGTCCGGTACGAATACGACCAAGCAGGTAACCGCATCCAGGAAGTGACTACAGGCGCCGAGGCCTCCGACGAAACCTTCCACTACGACGCCATCAACCGCCTCGAGAGGATCACCGACAACCTCGGCGACGAGGACCTGGTCTATTCCTACGATGCGAACGGGAACACGACCTCGAAGACGAAGGGCGGCGTCACGACGAACTTCTTCTTCGACATCCGCGACCAGCTCGGAGAAGTTCGCCAGGGCGGAAATGTCCTAGGCCGCTATGGGTACGACTATCAGGGTCGCCGCATCCTGAAGATCGGCGACGACGGAAGAAGGCAGTACACCTACGACCAGTTGAGCGTCATCACCGAAGCCGACCAGGTCAACAACACCGTCTCGAAGTACGACTACGGGATGGACCAAGTCGTCCGCCTCGACAACCGGAACGAAGGAAGGAGTTTCTTCTACCTCGACATCCTGGGATCGACCGTCAGCCTCACCGGCGGTGCCGGCACCGGTCGGCAATCCATCTTCTACGACGCCTGGGGCAACGAGCGAGACCGCACCGGTTCGAGCGCGAACAACTTCACGTTCACGGGCCACGAGCTCGACGAAGAAACCGGCCTCATCTACGCGAAGTCGAGGTTCTACGACTCCGAAGTAGGTAGGTTCCTCAACCAGGACTCGTTCCTTGGTGAAGCGAACGAGCCGCCGAGCCTGCATCGCTACGCGTATGCGGTCAACCGGCCCACGTTCTATGTCGATTCGACTGGGCACATGCCTGACTCGGCCACGATCAAATTCGACTACCAGGCCGAACAGTGCAGCAGGAACCCCGCCGCATGTACACCCGCGACGGACTTTTTTGACCCTCGAGTCCAGGGTGGGTTTCGCGCTGGTGGCGGCATCTTGACGATGCTCGCTGGCGTAGCTGCGGCACCTGATTCCTTCGGTGCTTCGCTCGTGCTGATTGGTGTGGGGTGGGATCAGACGCTCACCGGTTTGGCTGAAGTGGTCACGGGCGAGAAGCAGAAGCCTGTCGCCCACATAGTGGTCGAGGAGACGCATCTGGCACTAGGCACCACACCCGAAACAGCGGAAAGAGCCGGGCAAGCGGGTGAAGTTCTATCGTTGATGGCCGCCGGCGGGGCTGGGCTACTGGCTGAGGGTGCTGCGGCCCCTTCAGTGATAGCTGAAATCGGTGAATCGGGGCGCGTGTCGGCTCTCCCGCGCACTACCACAGCGTCTGTTCCGACGCTGATGCGGCCGCCGTCCGTGTCGGTACCCATGGAATCCACGCCGTCGGCCCCAAAGAGTGGAGAGACCAGTGCAACGCGTATCGGCAAGCAGGCCCATGCCTCTGTCGCTGACGAGCGTCGTACAGGGACGTATGGTGACTTCGACCTGGTGAATCAGCCGATTCCTGACGCAGCTGGCAACCCGGTTCTTGTCCCGCACCGTGTGGACCTCCGCACTGGTGCACCGCAACCCGGAACGTACCTGCAGGAGGCTGTGCCGGACGCCGTCAGCTTCAGGCGCGGCCTAATCATCGACGACAAGCCGCTTGGAAGGTCGATCATGAAGGATCGGCAGGAGATCATTCGCGCCATTCGTGCATACGAGGCCTCTCAGGGTATGCAGCCGAGGACGATCGCTATTCCACGGTACGATCCGGCAACCGGCCAGTTCGTTCGCACGGATCTGTACACCCCGGCGGACTTCCTTCCCAAACCCCGATAGGAGACGAACCGTGTCGATGGAGCACAAGGCATTCCTGTTTCGGTTTCGCGACTTTCAGAAGGAACTGCGTCCGATACTGGAGGCCTCTCTGGCGAGCGGTGACGTGACGCCCGTGATCGCATTCATCACGAGCGATCTCCGGAGCTTCCGTGATCCGTACGAGGGCGAGTCGCTAGGGGACGACTGGGAGGATCTGCTGGAAACGAAGGATGTCCACCAGTACGGCGACTTCGCGCTGAGCAAGTACTACGACCTAGGCGATGACATCGGTCTAGGTGCGCGGTGGCAAGAGGTTCAGGAGCCACTCGAGAGGGAGCTGGGGGCGAGCACGGCTGTGTTAGGGCAGCTTGTCGGCGTCGAGGACAACTACTTCGACCCTGGGAAGATGGGCGCCTACTTCCAGTCCGAGTCCGACGTGCGTGCTCATCTTCGCGAGGTCGAGCGGCTGTCGCAACCTGCGCTCCAGCCTCTCGTTGAACTGCTGCGCAGGGCGGCGACAGCAGGCGCAGGCCTGTACGTCACGTTCTGAGCGAGAAAGGACCTTGTGTGTAACCTCCCAATGGGAGTTGGGAGGTCGGATGCGGGAGCCCAAACCGGCAGCGTTGTCCATTGAAGGGGTCGTTTTCGCGATTCAGGGAGACACGAATCCGTTATCGAGGAGGACGGGCTTAGGCTCTCGACATTCGCGACGGGCAGTTTGACGAGTGCGAAATCCAAAGGGTCCCAGCTCGTCTGGTTCTCCGCGACCCGGAGAGTCAAGTTGTCGTCACCCGCGAGAAAGCAATGCAGGGAAGGTGGCGAGAGATTCATCTGTCCAACACCTACTGGGCAACTTCTCTCGAGTTCTTTTTGGAGCGTGGTGATGCTGACCTTGTACTGGTCGCTCCGAAGCGCCATCGGAAGTATCGGTCGCTGCTCGATGGTCTAAAAGCGTTGCGGGACGCCGGTGTCGCAGAACCTGACTGAAGAAGGCCAACTTTCGTACGATGCGATGTCGAGCCGTGTAGGGTAACAATGGGAGTTGCGGGGCTGGTTCGGTCTGGAAATTCTTCCATGTGACGAGGACGTATGGCGTATGGAAGAGAGGCGGGTGGCTGAAAAGGGACGGGCGAGAAAGAACTGAGAAAGTCAGGGGGGACTCTCCTCCCCGCCTATCGGGTTCACCCCGAGCGTTTCGTTCAAGGACCGCCGAAAAGGCAGCAGCTACCCTCCGCGGTGTGGATCAACCCTCCGCGAGCTCGACTGAGCCTTGGCCTACGGCGACGATTCTCGAAGGAGGACCACTGGTTTAGTGGGTTAAGTTAATGGACACTCGAAACACCTCGGTGCTACGACCCTCTCCTCCGGAGAGAGTCATGGAAAGACCGTGGCGGTCCCCAGGTTCCCAGGTTAGATATCCAAAGTCAGCCCATCGCTAGCGCGACTTTTTCAATCTGCTTGCCGATCGTCGATTGTATCGTTTGCGGGAGCAGGTCTTTCTGACCAAGAGCCTTCCACGCTTCGACGGTGAGCCTCGCCGTATCGCGGATGACTTCAGCCACGGGGCTCGCCGGGAGCCGCGCGGTATCGACGAATCTCCGTATTCGTTCAATCGAGATCTCGCTCAGACTCTTGCTCCCTCCGAAACTCAGCGCGTGCTTGTCATCCGGCAGGTAGGGAAGCGTCGCAATGAAATCGTAGGCAGGCGAGAGGGCGGGTGTTTTGCCGTCGGGATAAATCAGAGACCAGTTCTTGAGGTGCATGTCGGCGTTACCGATGAGCGTCGAGAACGCGAGGCGTCTGACGAACTCGAAAGTGCTCTCCTCCCCGGCCTCGGCCCAAAGAACCGCTGCTATGTTGGCGTAGCTGCGCTGCTTGTACTTCTCATCGGGCCACACGCCGAAGACCTGGGCGAAGTCCTCCATGTGGATGCGCGCGCCGTTCTCGCCGCGGTCGAAGCGCTCGATCGCCAGTGCGCGGCCGTCGAGCGTCGCGACTCCCTCCGGAACACCGTTGACTTCCGACGGCGCGACGAGCCGGACGCGCGGTACCTCGATTCCGATGGCCCGCGCGAGCTCGAGCATCGCGTACTCGTTCTCCGGAACTGCCGGGAAGCGCGTTGAAGGAAGCTTCACGATCCATGAGCCCCCCATACCGTTTGCCGGAATGGTCAGCCCGCCCGTCGATTCCAAGACCGCCGAGAATTTGAGCTGCATGCCGGCAAGCGAGAAGCGAAGCGCGGGCTCGGCATTTCGACCATGAAGGTCGAGGGGGAGCTCGGCGGTGGCGACATCGTCATCGGTCGGCGTGACGGTCACTCCACCGGGAAGATCGACCCCCAGGGCGGCGAGCAAGAAGAATTCGCTCTTGGGGTTCACGCCTGCGCGTTCGGCGAGATAGGTCCTGAGGTGCCCTTCCGGCAAGAGATTGGCGAAGAACGGCGGAACGCGAGTCGCGGTTGCGCGTGTCGAAGTCACGATTCCGCCGTCCCTCCCCTTGAAGGAAAGACTGAGGATAGGGCGGCTGGGGTCGTCGATGTAATCCTGCTCGAAGGAGAAGAGATTCCGTTCTCCGGCGAGGCGATTGATGGTGCCGATACGCCTGCGCCCGAGCATCACGGAAAGGGCGGTCTGGCGGCGCCCATCAGAAGTCAACGTCCCGGTCCTCCCCGGCGTCCTCCTCGGGAGCGGCGGCATAGAGCGGCAGCTCTTCATCGCGCACCCCAGAAGCGGAATGTCTTGAGTCGCGAATGAGGGCGCTGACGGCAGGCACGAGGGCGCGCGGTACCAGGACGAGATCATGTTCCAGCAAGCGCACCAGATCGATTAACGTGTTGAAGCGCGGAACGATTTTGCCGGTCTCGATACCGGAAACGTGTGCTTGAGGTAGCCTGGCCCGCCTGCCAAGTTCCGCCTGACTCCAACGCCGCTTGAGCCTCGCGGCTTTCAACTCGCGGCGCATGGTCTCCGGGAGGCTGCGCAGACGAGTGGGTTTAATATGTAAAATAGTATCGTCACCCATGTTTGATATGATAACGCATATCGCTAGATATGCGTTATCGTATGAATCGCGGATGGCCTAGATTTCCCGGTGTGGTGTTTCCGGCGTTATTTTCGGTGCTGACTGGGTGTCTCCATACACCTGATCCCAGTCGCCCTTCGCGTGTCCGGGGGTGAGGCGGCACTCGTGGGGGAAGTTCAACGTGCAGTTCTGCTCGGTGAGGGGTTTGCGGAGCTTTGGGTTCATGAGCTCGTGGATGTCGAGCTGCATCGCGCCTCGGGAGTACGCGGCCACGTCGACGATGCCGGTGTCCATGCGGATCGCGTCCTCGGGGCAGACCTCGACGCAGTATCCGCAGTAGACGCAGACTCCGAGGTCGATGTCGAAGCGGACCGGGTACTTCTCGACGTTGGGGTCTGGGTGCTCTCCGGCGACGATGGTGATGCACTTTGCCGGACACACAGTCTCGCAGAGCATGCAGCCGACGCAGCGAGGGGTTCCCTCGTCCCGGACGGTGAGTCGATGGCGGCCGCGGAAGCGCATCGCTAGCGGTCGCAGAATCTCAGGGTACTGGAAGGTGACCGCCGCCGGGATGTGCTTGAGGAGCCCGATGCTGTGCGCCGCGTGCAGGAACAGATTCCTGAAGAAATGCGCGCTCGTGATCTTTAGCCCGCTCAGGATCTGGGGCAGATAGGTCTTCTCCCAGAACGTCAGCTCCGGTCGGCGCATCACTTTTACGTTTGCCGCCATCGGAATCCTCTCTACAAGAAAGTCAGCACCAGAGCGGTCAGGAAGACGTTCACGACCGAGATGGGAAAGAGCCCGAGCCAGCCGAGCCGCATGAGCTGATCGTAGCGGAAACGGGGGAGCGTCCAACGAATCTGCATGAACAGCCAGCAGAAGACCAGGACCTTGATCGAGAAGCTCGCGACCCCCAGGAGGACGTAGGTCCACTGGGAGAGGGGAAGCGTCGCTCCCCAGGGGAAGTGGAAGCCGTCGGGCATCAGATAGGGAATCTGCCAGCCGCCGAAAAAGAGAGTCGTCGTGAGGCAGGCGACGAGGATCGTCTCCAGGAAGTCGGCGAGGAAGAACATGCCGAACTTCATTCCGCTGTACTCGACGAAGTACCCGATGATCTCGGATTCGCCTTCCGGGAGGTCGAAGGGCGCCCTCTTGGTCTCCGCCAGGGCGGCCGTGAGAAAAACGAAGAACGCCACCGGTTGGGCGACGATGCCCCAGAAGGGAATCCAGCCGGAGGCGAGGTAGGTTCCCTGGCCCCGCACGAGCTCCTGGAGGTCCATCGTCCCGTACACCAGGATGACGCCGACGATGGCGATGCCGAGCGCGATCTCGTAGGAGATCATCTGCGCCGTCGCCCGCAGTCCCCCGAGAAGCGCGTAGTTGTTGCGCGAGGCGAACCCGGCGAGGATCACTCCATAAACCCCGAGCGAGAGCATGGCGAAGATGTAGAGGAGCGCCACGTCGAGCTTGGCGACCTGGAGGTCGATTACTCGATCGCCCCAGACGACATGATCCCCGAAGGGGATTCCGGCGAAGGCGACGAGGGCGAAAAAGACGGAGAAGAACGGGGCCAACGTGTGGAGCACCCGGTCCGCGCCTTCCGGGACGATGTCTTCCTTGGTGAACATCTTGATCGCGTCCGCGAGGGGATGGAAGAGTCCCAACACCGTGAACCCCAGGATGTCGGCGCGGTTCGCGCCAATCCGGTCCTGCATGACGGCCGACTGCTTTCGCTCGATCCAGGTATGGAGTCCTGCGAGGTTCAAGACTCCGAAGAACATGATGCCCGCGAGGACGAGCTTGATGATCAGGTCTTCCATTAGGGCATCTTCAACTGGACGCCCTGGGGTCCAATCGCTTCGTAGCTCAAGCCGGCGAACGGTCCTTCGGCCTTTGCGAGCCCGAGGAAGATCTCCTGCGGTTTCCGCCAGGAGAGAGGATGATTCGCCCGCCGGGCGATCTCGAGAAGAACGTTCCAGTCCTCCCGCGAGTCCGGGAGGGGCGGGAAGGCACGGCCGATCCGCTGCGCGCGGCCCTTCTTGTTGACGAACGTCCCGTCTTTCTCGACGTATGCGGCCGTGGGGAGCACCCAGTGCGCGAAAGACGCCGTGGGACTCTCGTTCGTGCCCGAGAAGACGAACAGACGGAGCTTCTGAGAGAGCTCCTGGAGCTTCTTCGCATCGACGATCTTCGTCAGGTCGTGGCCGAAGACCCACAGGGCTTCGAGGCTTCCGTCGAGTGCTTCGGCGACGAGACTCGCCGCGTCAGAGCTGGCAAGTCCCAGAAGCTTCACTCCCAGGGTGTTGGGATTCCGGTCGGCCTCGAGCAGAAAGTCGTCACCCTTGCCGGCTGGATTCAGCGCCGGGGCCGCGACGCGGGCGCCCAGCTTGCTCTGGAAGATCTCACGAATCAGGAAGAGCTCTTCCGTCGTGAGCTGCGAGGAAGCGATGACTCCGATCTTGCTGAGCTTCGAAAGCGAGGCCCCGATGGCGGAGAACGCCTCGTCCCACGTGGAATCCGCTCCCAGGTTCTGAACCTTCGTCAGTCGTCCGCGGTCGATCCAGTGGAAGCCGAAACGCCCCTCGTCGCACATCCACCACTCGTTAACGTCCTCGTTGGTTCGCGGCTTCAGGCGCAGGACGCGGGCGCCGTCTCCGAGATGCGGCCGGTCGAGGACGAAGTGGACGTCGATGTTGCAGCCCGTAGAGCAACCATTACAGACGGAGGGCACGCTCGAGAGGTACCAGACCCTGGCCTTGAAGCGAAACTCCCGTTCGGTGAGCGCCCCGACGGGGCAGATGTCGATGACGTTCCCCGAATAGGGGTTGTCGAGCACGACACCGGGATAGAGCCCGAGCTCCGCCCGGTCGCCCCGGTTGAAGATGCCGAACTCGCCGGTCTTCGAGATCTCGTCCGAGAACCGCACGCAGCGCGAGCACAGGATGCAGCGCTCCTGGTCCAGCATTACGTGGGGGCCGAGGGCCACGGCCTTTTTCTTCTTGACCTTCTGCTCCCGGAACCGCGGATCGTAGAGCCCGAAGTTCATGTAGAAGTTCTGGAGGTCGCACTCGCCCGACTGATCGCAGACGGGGCAGTCGAGCGGATGGTTCGCGAGAAGGAATTCCAGGACCGCGCGTCTTCCGTCCTCGGCCTTCTCGTTCGTGGTTCTGACCACCATCCCTTCGGCTACGGGCGTGTTGCAGGCGATCTGGAGCTTTGGATTCTTCTCGACGTCGACGAGACAAATGCGGCAGTTACCCGCGATGGAGAGTCCCGGGTGGTAGCAGTAGCGCGGGATGAAGATCCCGAGCGTCTCCGCGGCCTGGATGACCGTCGACCCCTCGGGGCTTTCGACCTCCCGGCCGTCGATCAGGAGCTTGATCATGCGAACGCCTCGCTCGTCCGGACGCACTTGCCCGTGCGGATGTGCTCTTCGAACTCTGCCCGGAACTTCGTGATGTAGGACTGGACGGGCCATGCCGCCGCGTCGGCGAAGACGCAGATCGTTTTCCCCTCCATGTCAGAGGCGATGGCCAGCAAATCCTCGAGATCCTGGGGCTTTCCCTTTTGGCCTCCGGCGCCGGTGACGCGCCGCAGGATGCGGTGGATCCACCCGGTCCCCTCCCGGCAGGGAGAGCATTGGCCGCAGGACTCGTGGGCGAAGAACTTGGACGCGGACTCGAGAGCGTCGACCATACAGGTCGTGTCATCCATTACGATGACGCCGCCGGAGCCGGCCATGGAGCCCGCGGCAATCAGGGAATCGAAATCCATGCGGACGTCGATTTCTTCCGCCGTGAGGATCTTCGCGGAAATCCCGCCCGGGATCACCGCCTTCAGCTTTCGGCCGCCGCGCACTCCCTGAGCGTGATTCTCGATGAGCTCTCGCAGGGTGACGCCGACCGGAGCCTCGTAGACGCCGGGCCGGTTCACGTGCCCGCTCACGCAGAAGAGCCTCGTTCCCCCCTGCTTGGGAGTCCCGATGCCCGCGAACTTTTCCGCGCCGTGTCTCAGGATGTAGGGGACACAGGCCAGGGTCTCGACGTTATTGACGATCGTCGGGCACTGGAAGAGTCCCGAGATCGCGGGGAAGGGAGGCTTGAGCTTGGGAAAGCCCTTTCCCCCTTCGAGCGAGCTCAGGAGCGCCGTCTCCTCGCCGCAGATGTAGGCTCCCGCACCGCGGTGGATCACGACGTCCAGGTCGAAGCCGCTTCCCTGAATGTTCTTTCCGAGCCAGCCGTTGGCGTACGCCTCTTCGACGGCGCGGCCCATCCGCTTCGCCGATCGGAAGTACTCGCCTCGGATGTAGACGTAGGCCTTGTGGCTTCCGATGGCGTAGGCCGCGACGATCATGCCTTCGAGAAGCGCGTGCGGGTCCCGCTCTAGGATGTACCGGTCCTTGAACGTTCCGGGCTCGCCCTCGTCGGCATTGACCACCAGATACTTTGGCTTGGGACTGTCTTTTGGAATGAAGGACCACTTTCTCGCCGCCGGAAATCCCGCCCCGCCGAGGCCGCGGAGGTTGGCCTTTCCGACTTCCTCGAGGATCGCGGCCGGCGTCATGGAGAGCGCCTTCCTGGCCGAGGCGTAGCCTCCGCCCTTCACGTACGCGTCGAACCAGGTTCCCTCCGGGTCCTTGAAGCGAGTCGAGAGAATCGGCCCGTCCGTGGTGATGAAGGGCTCGGGCTCCTGAGTCTGGCCGCGTAGGAGAGAGTCGAGGGTCCCTTTATCCGAGGCATCCAGAGGGCCGACGAACTGCTCGTCGAGCTGCGCCATCGGCGCGATCTCGCAGGCACAGAGGCACTCGACTTCCGTGAGCGTCAGCTCACCGTCCGGCGTCGTCTCCCCCGGGCGGATTTTCAGCCGCTTCTCGATTTCGTGAAGGAGCTCGTTCGCTCCCCTCAGCAGGCAGGGAAGGCTCGTGCAGACCCGAAGCTCGCGCCGGCCGGCCGGCGCCGTGCGGTACATCGAGTAGAACGAAACCACCTCTCGCACGTGGGCGACGGTCGTTCCCACGAGGCCGCCCACCCATCGCTCCGCCTCCTCCGAAATGTGGCCAAATCTCTCCTGGACGAGCCACAGAAGAGGGAGCGTCGCCGCCCGTCGCTGGTCGTAGCGCTGAATGATTTCTTTGGCTTTCGGTTCGAGACCTTCGAGGTTCACCGGTCGAGCTCGCCCCCAATCATGTTGATGGACCCGAACGTCGGGGTCACGTCCGCCATCATGTCTCCGATGATGAGCTTCGGCAGAGCCGACATGATGGCGAAGCAAGGCGGACGGACGCGGACGCGGTAGGGATTGTTGGTCCCATCGCTCACGACGTAGAAACCGAGCTCCCCGTTCGCGCCTTCCACCGGAAAGTACACCTCCCCCTTCGGGGGCCGCACGCCATGGCCGAACATGACGAGCTTGAAGTGATTCATCAGCCCTTCGATATTCCCGTAGGTGTCCTCCTTGGGAGGAAGGAAGACCCGCTTTTCGCCGGCGGCGATCCCCGGGTACTCCTGCTCGGAGGCGCCGTCGAGAGTCGGATCGACCACCGCGCGCGCGCCTTCGATTTGTACGATGTTTCCCATCTTGGCCTCATCCACCATCTCCGCCGCGGGGATTGCCCGGCCGGTCTCGGGGTGGGCAAGGAAGGGACCGTCCGGAATGTCCCGCAGGGCCTGCTCGATCATCCGCATGGACTGATGCATCTCCTCCATCCGGACGAGGTACCGATCGAGGTTGTCCCCTCGGGTTCCCACAGGGACGTCGAAGTCGAGTCGATCGTAGACCGAGTACGGGCAGTCCTTCCGTACGTCGTAGGCCGTGCCGCAACCACGCAGGAAGGGCCCGGTGATGCCGTAGGAGATGGCGTCCTCGGTCGAGATCTTGCCTGTCCCGGACATGCGGTCGACGAAGATGCGGTTGCGGGTGAGGAGAATGTCGCATTCCTTGAGAACGGTCCTCGTCTCCTGGAGGGCCTTCTGGCAGCCCTCCTCGAAACCCTCCGGCAGGTCTCCCTTCACGCCCCCGACCCGGCAGTAGGAAACGGTGAGCCGCGCCCCCGTCACCATCTCGACGAGCTCCCACAGAAACTCGCGGGCCTTGATCATGTAGAGAAACACGGTGAACGCCCCGAGCTCCATGGCGCCGGCGCCGATGCAGGTGAGATGGTCGGTGATCCGGGAGATCTCGGACATGATGACCCGGATGTAGTGGCAGCGGTCGGGAACGGTGATTCCGAGGGCCTTCTCGACCGCCATGCAGTAGCCCATGTTGTTGATGAGCGGGGAGACGTAGTTGAGGCGGTCGGTGTAGGGCATGACGCCGTTGTAGTCGACCGTCTCCGACATCTTCTCGAAGCCGCGGTGGAGGTATCCGATCTCCACCTCGCAGTCCTTCACCTGCTCGCCGTCGAGCTTGGCGATGATGCGGATAATGCCGTGCATCGCGGGGTGGGCGGGCCCCACGTTGAGAAGCATCTCGCGGGTCTCGAGCTTGTTCTGTGTCTCGCTCATGAGTCTCTTAGTTGTTCGGTCCTATGAGTGGCTGCCGTTTCTTGACCGGGTAGTCCTTGCGCAGAGGATGGCCCTCGAACTCGGCGTACATCAGGATCCGTTTCAAGTTCGGATGCCCGCGGAAACGGATTCCGAACATGTCCCACACCTCGCGTTCGAGCCAGTTGGCTCCCCCCCAGAGGGAAGTGAGCGAGTCCACTTCCGCGTCCTCCTCCTCCAGGGGAACCTCGACGCGCAGCCGGTGCTTGAGCGCGAGAGAAAAGAAGTGGTATACGACGACGAAGCGCGCGGACCCGGGCGGTCCCGGCCAGGGGTCCACGTCGGGAATCGAAATCGAAGGGCGCACCGCAACTCCCGACGAAGCGAAAAACGCCGGAGCCGGCTTCGTCCCGAACGCGGAGTAGTCCACGGCGGTGAGGTCCATCAGGAAATTCATCTGGAAGGCGGGATCTTCCTTGAGCGTTCGCGCGAGCTCGAGGAGCGACTCGCGGTGGACGACGACCGTGGCATCGCCGCGATACGCATGCGAGGCGAAGGCCGCCTTCGGGAAGCGATCCTTGACGGCCTGAATCAGGGACTCCGCATTCATACCGAGAACTCCGGCCTCGGTTCCGGAGCGGGTCGCTCCCCGGTCTTGTGCTGGCTCTGGATCTTGGCCTGTAGCTTCAGCAGGCCGTCGAGGACGTACTCCGGCCGCGGTGGGCAGCCCGGGATGTAGACGTCGACCGGCATAATCGTGTCGATGCCCATGACCGTCGCGTAGTTGTCGTAGAAGCCGCCCGTGCAGGTGCAGACGCCGAAGGACACGACCCACTTGGGCTCGGCCATTTGCTCATAGATGCGCAGGAGAACGGGCGCTAGCTTGTGGCTGATCGTGCCGACCACGAAGAGCACGTCCGCCTGGCGCGGGGAGAATCTCGGCAACCCGGCGCCGAAGCGGTCCACGTCGTAATGCGAGCAGGCCGTCGCCATGTACTCCATGCCGCAGCAGGCGGTCACGAACGGATACTGGAAGATCGAGAACTTCCGGGCCCAGCCGATGGCTTCGTCGAGCCGGCTCGTCAAGAATCCTGCTTCACCAGACATATCACTTCCAATCGAGGGCGCCGTTGTCCCAGGCGTAGAAGAATCCCACCATCAGGATTCCCAGAAAGATCGACATCCCCGTGAGGCCCCACGCGCCCAGATCGCGGAAGACGACGGCCCAGGGGTAGAGGAAAACGAGCTCCACGTCGAAAAGGATGAACAGAATCGCCGTCAGGTAGAACTTGATCGACAGGTGGCCGGCCCGAATTCCGAACGTGGGCACGCCCGACTCGAACGGCTCCGATTTCACCTTCGACGGCTTCTTCGGGCCGAGGATCGAGGCCAGCAGCACGAACCCGCCGGCGAGCGTCCCCGCGAGCGCGAAGAACACGAGAATTCCAAGATACTCGGTCATGGTCCACTCTAACTACGGGGGTACCGTCCAGACGGCGAAGGTGTCCGGAAAGACCCCCCCGACAATAGTAACCAACGCCGCGAGCAGAAGCGCTACGAAAACCGTCGAAGGCAAACGTCCCGGCGCCGCTGCCTGCGGCTCCGTCATATATATGTAAACCGCCACCCGCAAGTAAAAGTAAGCGGACACGACGCTCGACACCACGGCGAGAACCGCGAGCCCCACGTGACCGGCTCCCACGACACTCAGGATCACCCCGAACTTCGCAACAAACCCCGCCGTCGGTGGGATTCCGGTCAGGGACAGCAAAAAGAGGAACATGAGCGCCGCCGTCCCCGGATTGGTTTTCGCGAGACCATGATAGCCCGGGAGATTCTCGCCGCGCTGGTCGAGCGCGATGACGACACCGAAGGCGCCGAGGGTCATGAAGGCGTAGACGAAGGCGTAGGTCATCGTCGCGGAAGCGCCCCCCGGAGTCCCGGGGATCAGTCCCAGAAGCGCATAGCCCGCGTGAGAGATCGAGGAGTAGGCCAGGAGGCGCTTCATGTTGGTCTGGGACAACGCGAGAAGGCTCCCGACGACGATCGAGAGGGCCGCGAGCGCGACCAGGAGGTTCGACCAGAGGGGATGCTCGGGCGCGAAGGCCACGAGAGAGACTCGAACCAGCGCCGCGAGACCCGCGGCCTTGGAGCCCGCGGCCAGAAACGCCCCGACGGGAGCCGAGGCTCCCTGGTAGGCGTCCGGGGCCCAGGAGTGAAACGGCACCGCCGCGATCTTGAACGCGAGCCCCGCGACCACCAGGACGACGCCGGCGAGGAGGAGCGGATTTGCCGAAAGGCCCCGCTCCGTTGCCGCCGAAGCGATCGACGCGAAGCCCGTGGCCCCGGTGACTCCGTAGGTAAGACCGATGCCGTAGAGAAAGAGGGCCGAGGCGAAGGAGCCAAGAAGGAAGTACTTGACCGCGCCCTCGATCGAGGCCGTTTTCTCTCTCGTGATCCCCACGAGGACGTAGGAGCAGAGCGTCATGAGCTCGAGCCCCAGGTAGAGGACCAAAAGGTCCATGGCCGAGGCGGCAAGCAGCATGCCGGTCGCCGCCAGGAGGAGCAGGGCGTAGAACTCGCCGGGCCGGACCCGATCGCGGTCGACGTGCCCGATGGAGAGAAGCGCGGTGATGGCGAGGGTCGCGGCGAAGAGGACGTCGAAAAATTGCGCGTAGCCGTCTCCGGCGAGAGTGCCACCGAAGCCGACATCGGGACTCGCGGAGGAGAGCACCCAGCCGGAGCCGATGGCGGCAATCGCCGCCAGGACGACGAAGGTCGCTGCCGTCCGCGCTCGCTCGAGGCGGCGGGCGATGAGGATGAGGACGAGAGCCGTCACCACGAGTACGATCTCCGGCACGAGGAGAGTCAGATCCGTCACATGCCCCCCGCGAGCTCGATGGGCGATGTGGTGATCGCCGAAAGGAGCTGAGCTACCGGAGCCCGGATGAAGCCGAGGACCGACTCGGGGTAGAGGCCGATGACAAGCGCCATGACCACCAGCGGAAGGAGAGTCGCGATTTCCCGCGCGTTGATGTCGAGACGGAGCTCACGCAGTCCCGGGTTCAAGTCGCCGAGGGCGATCCGGTAGTAGAGCCAGACGGTGTAGGTGGTGCCGAGGACCACTCCCCAGACCGCCATCACCCCGAGCCCCGTCCATTTCGTGAAGGCTCCACTGATGATGAGGAACTCTCCGACGAACGCGTTCAGGCCGGGAAACCCGATGGCGGCGAGACAGAAGAACGCGAGAAACGTGGTGAAGATCGGCGCCGCCTTGAAGAGCCCCCCATAGGCCGCGATCTCCCGCGTGTGGGTCCGCTCGTAGATCATGCCGATGCACAGGAAGAGCGCGCCGGTGAGGATCCCGTGGTTCACCATCTGCAGGATCGCTCCCTCGATTCCGCTGCGGTTCAGAGAAAAGAGTCCGAGGGTCACGAAGCCCATGTGGCTCACGCTCGAGTAGGCGATGAGACGCTTGACGTCGGTCTGCGCGAGCGTCACGTAGGCGCCGTACACGATGGCCACCGCCGAGAGAGCGAGCATCGGGCCGACGAAGAGCGAGAGCGCGTCCGGGAAGAGTGGGAGCGAAATCCGCAAGAAGCCATAGGCGCCCATCTTCAGAAGAATTCCCGCCAGGATCACGCTTCCCGCGGTGGGGGCTTCGGTGTGCGCGTCCGGAAGCCAGGTGTGGATCGGGAACATGGGCACTTTGACCGCGAACGCCGCGAGAAACGCCAGGAAGAGCCAGTTCTGCGCCGAGACAGAGAGCCTCATCCCGGCGAGTGTTTGAAAGTCCAGCGTTCCGCCCGCGTACAGGAGAACGATGATGCCGGCGAGCATGAGGACGCTCCCCGCGAGCGTGAACAGCAGGAACTTCACCGCGGCGTAGACCCTGCTCGTTCCCCCCCAGACGCCGATGAGGAGGAACATGGGGACGATCATCAGCTCCCAGAAGATGTAAAAGAGAAAGAGATTCGTCGAGGCGAAGAGGCCGATCATCGCGGTCTCGGAAACGAGGAGCGCGGCGTAGAAATCCCGCGTTCGCGTCTGGACCGCCGTCCAGGACGCGCTCACGCACAAGACGCTCAGCACCACGGAAAGAAAAATGAACGGAACGCTGATTCCGTCGACGCCCATCCCGTAGGCCACGTTCCAGGACCGAATCCAGGGCACCGATTCGACGAACTGGAGGGAGGTCGAGGTCTTGTCGAAAAGCAGATAGAGCGGCGCGGAGACGGCCACGGTGAGGAGCGTCGTCCCAAGCGCGATCCAACGCGCCAGGCGGTCCCCCAGGAGAAGGATGAGAGCCGCCCCCACCAGGGGCAGGAACGTCGTCACCGTCAGAATTGGATAGTTCATCAGCCGAAGATCGCGATCGCGAGAGCCGCCAGGGCACCGGCTGCCATGAGGAGTCCATAGTGTTGGGCGTTGCCGTCCGCCACGAGTCTCAGGCCCTGCCCGAGGGCCAGCGTCAGCTTACCGAGACCGACGGTCGACGCATCGACCACACGCGCATCGAGATTGCGCAGCCGCTCAGAAGCGCGCAACACCTGCGGCACCACCCAATCGGAAGCTTGAGCCACGACCCCGTCCACTCGCGCGAGAGCGCCCCCGATGACGGGGAGAGTGGCCGTGAGGCCGCGGCGGTAGAACCAGTCCGTGTCGAGGCTGACGGTGGGCTCTGGATCCAGTTGCTTGAGAAGCAGGAAGAATCCCAGCGCGGTGAAGCCGAGAAGGCCCAGCGTAGCGACGACGTGCCGCGGGGTGTACGGGATGTAGTCCGCGGCGAACGGCAGGTGTCTGTACAAGAGCGAGGGGAAAACTCCGATGAGGACGCAGGCGGCTGCCGCGATGCCCATGGCGACGAGCATGTTCTTCGGCGGCTCTTTTGCCTTCAGCCCTCGGTCTTCGCCAAAGAACATGTACCAGGGAAGCTTGAGCCCGGTATGGAGGAACGTGCCGGCGGAAGCGAGCGTGAGCACGAGGAATATCCCTGCATGATGGGATTCGCCGGCGGCGGAAACTACCATCGACTTGCTCACGAAGCCGCTGAAGAGCGGCACCGCCGAGATGGCGAAAGCGCCGACCATGTAGAGCCGGAAAGTGATCGGCATGGTCTTGTAGAGACCACCCATGTCGCTCAGCTTTCGAAGCCCGGTCATCTGGAGCACGGCCCCGGCTCCCATGAAGAGGACGGCTTTATAAAGGATATGAGCGAAGGCGTGGGCGGAGGACCCGTTCAGCGCGAGAGCGGTTCCGATCCCGACACCGCACACCATATAGCCCACCTGGCTGATGATGTGGTACGCGAGGAGTCTCCTCGCGTCGTTCTCGAGGACGGCGTAGACGACACCGTAAACCGCCATGCCCGCGCCCCACCAGATCAGCACTTCGGTTCCAGCGAATCCCCGGATGAGCGCGTAGACCGCGGACTTGGTGGTAAACGCTGTCAGGAACACCGCCCCGGTGACAGTCGCCTCGGGGTAGGCGTCCGGAAGCCACGCCCCGAGGGGCGGCACCGCGGCGTTCAGAAGAAACGCGGTGAGGATTAAGGTGAACGCGGCGCTCCCGGCATACGGCGACATGTCGGTGAAGGCGAGAGAGCCCGTCTGGGACCAGTGGAGGACGATCCCTCCAAGCAGGCACAGGCCGCCGAAGACGTGCACCAAAAGGTAACGGAATCCGGCGGCGCCCGCCTCGGGTTTCCGCCGAAGCCAGACGATGAGCGCGGCAGAAACCGCCATGAGCTCCCAGAACAAGAAGAGCGACAGGAAGTCTCCCGCGAGAGTCGCCCCGAGCGCGGAGCCGGCGTAGGTCAGAGCCGCCATGTGCTGGGCGTCGTCTTCCACGTGCAGGGCGTAGATCATTCCCACGAGCGCCATGAGGGCGAAGACGTAGCAAAAGACGAGGCTCAAAGGATCGACGCGGCCGAACACGACCTCTTGTCCTACGAAGCGGACGACACCGTAGGTGCCCGGAGTCATCAAGAAGCAGGCGACGAGACCGGCTGCCGGAAGCCCCACGAGGAACCAGCGCTTGGTCGCGCCCTTCAGAAAGGGCACCAGCCACGCCCCGAGGATCAGGACGAACCCGGGGTGCACCCAACTAACGTTCATAGTAGTTTTCCGGGCGCATGAGTCCTAGCTTCCCCAGGAGCTTCGAGATTTTTATGATCGCGATGCAAGAGAGCAAACCGTAGCCGGACCCCCAGGCGGGGAGATCCTCGAACCAGAAGTGGGCATGGTCCGCGTGAAAGAGACGCGGCACGAGAATCTCGGCGAGCGCGATGACGGCAAGGCCTATATAGAACCCCCGCTTGATTCTCACGGCATCACTCTCCCCGCGAGCGCGAGCACGGGGTCGGGATAAATTCCGAGGAGCAAGCTAGCGAGAGCGGTCAGAACCAGGGGGACGACGATCCACGGGACTTCGTGGATCTCGTGGTGTTCGTCGCCTTTCGCCTCTTCGAAATAGGCCTTGTACACGATGGGGCCGAGATACGCGGCGGTGAGGAGCGAGCTCGAGAGCAGCACCGCCAGAAGCCACGGATTTCCGCGCTCGAGCGAGCCTACCGCCAGGTACCACTTGGACACGAATCCCGAAAACGGAGGAATCCCGACGAGGCTCAGCGACGCGAGGGTGAACGCGGCCATGGTCCATGGCATCCGTTTGGCGAGCCCTGCCGTCTCGCCGACCTCCGTCTTGTGCGCCGAGACGTAGATCGAGCCCGCGCAAAAGAAGAGCGTGATCTTGGAGATCGCATGGTTCGTGATGTGGGCGATCCCGCCGAGGACTCCGGCCGGCGCCAGAAGCGCCCCTCCGAGGACGATGTACGAGAGCTGGCTTATCGTCGAAAAGGCGAGCCGCGCTTTCAGGTTCTCCTGGCGGAGGGCGAGGAGCGAGGCGGCGAGGATCGTGACCGAGGCGAAAGCGAGCGCCAGTTGATCGGCGCCGATCTCCCGCATGGCCGCGGGACCGAAAACGAAGAGAACGACGCGAAGGGTCGAGAAGACTCCGGTCTTCACCACCGCCACGGCATGGAGAAGAGCGCTCACCGGCGTCGGGGCCACCATCGCGGCCGGAAGCCAGCTGTGGAGCGGCATCACCGCGTTTTTTGCGAAACCAAAGAGGAAGAGCGCGAACACGACGTACAGAAGTGTCGGACGTTCGGCGAGCGTCGAGTCCGGAAAGACCCCACCGGAGCGAAACTCGAGGGTCCCGGCGAGGTTGTAAGTGAGAATGATGGCGGGGATGAGCATCACCTTGGCCGCGCCCAGAAGGTAGATCACGTACTTGCGGGCGCCGGCCTTGGCCTCGGCCGTCTCCTTGTGCGCGACCAGGGGATAGGTCGAGAGCGTCAGCGCTTCATAGAACAAGAAGAGCGTGAAGAGGTTCGCCGAGAACGCGACGCCCATGGTGGCGGTAAGGGCGAGGGCGAAACAGGCGAAGTAACGGGTCTGCGCGTGCTCTTCGAGAGTGCGCATGTACCCGATGGAGTAGAACGAGGCCGCTACCCAGAGAAGCGACGCCCCCAGAGCGAACAGGAGGCCGAAGGCATCGGCTCGAAAGGCGAGCTCGATCCCGGGGAGGAGCCGGAAGAGCACGGCTCCCGGCGATTGTCCCGCCAGCACTGCCGGGACCATGGACAAGACGAGCGCGAACTGCAGGACTCCAGAAGCGACCGACCAGAACTCCCGCAGGTTGGCGCGGCGCTCGCCTGTAATAATGATGAGGAGCGATCCCAGCGTCGAAACCAGAACCGTGAGGAGCGGCGTGATGGAAAAAACGGGATCCATGCCTTCCGTCACCACTTCAATTGAGTCACGTCCTCGACGTTGACTCCCTGTTGGTTCCGACTGAGGGCGAGCACCAGCCCTAGGCCGATCGCCGCCTCACCGGCGGCCACCGCGATCACGAAGAGGGCCATGACCTGACCGCGCGCGTCCGAGAGGTGATGGCTGAAGGCCAAAAGGCTCACGTTGACGGCGTTGAGCATGATCTCGACCGAGACCAGCATCAGGATGATGTTGCGCCGCGTGAGAAAGCCGACGAGGCCGATGGCGAAGAGGACCGCGCTCAGTCCAAGACAGGCCCCGACCGGCACCATCAGGACTCGGTCTTTCTCTTGGCGATGACGACGGCGCCCACGATGGCCGACAGAAGGACGAGAGACACGATCTCGAAGGGGAGCGCGAACTCGGTAAAGAGAGCCTTTCCGACGGTCGCGAGGTTCCCCGCCGAAGGGGCGGCGGGGGGCACGAGGGCTGCCGGTATATCCCGGGCGTACCAGATCGAAGTCGCGAAGGCGACCCCGGCGAGGACGGAAAGGGGCCAATGGGCGCTGAAGCGCGGCGCCGCCGCCTCGCTCGGGAGATCGAGCAGCATGAGGAAAAAGAGGTAGAAGACCAGGATCGCTCCCGCGTACACGATCACCTGGACCGCGGCAAGAAACTCCGCCCCCATGAGGAGGAAGATCCCGGCGACGTGCAGGAAAAGCGCGAGAACCCAGAGCAGGCTGTGCATGGCCTTGTGACGGGTTATCGCCAGAATCGCGCTGGTGATGCTCGCAGCAGCGAGGTAATAGAAGATGATGAGGCCGGCAGTGCTCATGCAGCGTCAGACGGGTACGTGCGGCGCGACGGAGTTACAGAGCTTCAACCGAAACCCCTCCAAATCCAGTGCGATAAAGCGCGCCATTGTAGATGAAGTTCCGCCACGAATCCACCGCCGTTGCGCTTCAGCAGGAATGCAAGGATAAAAGCAACCTTTCCCGCTCGCGGCTGCGTCTTATTTGTTGACGTCGGATAGTGGAAACCTCACCGACGACGAGCCGGAACGGGTTGGATTGACGCAGGCAACATCGAACCTCTTCACCGGTTTCGGGGTAGAAGCGGCCGTGGGACGCACGTTCTCGAAAGATGAGGCACAAGTCTCCTTTGACTCCGACGACGCGGCGGACGTCGTTCTCCTGTCCCATAGGCTCTGGCAGCGCGGTACGGCTCCGATTCCGGCCTCGTCGGCCGCCGAATCGAGCTCGACGGCACTCCGGTGACCGTGATCGGCATCCTGCCCGAGGGGTTTCAGCTTCCCATCGACTTCAGCGCCTCGACCCGAACCGACGTGTACTTCGCACTGCTTGCGACGTCGTCCATGGCCGCGGTTTTGCACGGAGTGCGACCCGCGGATCCGCTGACCTTCGCCTCCGTTCCCCTGGTGCAGTTCACGACCGCCCTTGCGGGGTCGATGGTCCCGGCCCTCAGGGCGACCCGCGTCGATCCGGTGACGACGCTTCGCTCCGAGTAGGGCTCCGAATAGGAGCTCAGTTCATCTCGGGCGCGACTTTCGTTCGTCCGGAGACCACCTGCCAGGCGTCCCCCTGCTTTGCCACGACGACGGTGTAGAAGCCTTTGGTCGGAACTCCCTCGGGCGCCTTCGAGCCGGTGACCTCCCAGGTCCCATCGGAAACGACGACGTCGGCGGAGACCGGATGGATTCCGGTTCGAACGATCTGGATGGAGCTTCCCGGGTAGGTGCCGAGAGTCTGGGTGATGCTCTCCTGGATCGCGGCCTTTCCCTTGGCGCTCATGCCCATGAAGTCGATGACGTCCGCGTCGTCGCTGTACATCGACGCGCAGCCGGCGGCGTCGCCCGCTTTCCACGCCTCGGTGTATTTCTGTGCGATGGCGTCGATGGCCTGCTCGACGGTCGCGTCTTGCGCGAGGAGCGGTGCGGCGGCAACGGCAGCGAAGGAAAGGATAGCTAGTGCTCTCACGACTTTGTTCTCCATGGCTTAGGTCCCCGGTGCTTTCATCGGGAGCATTGGCCTCGAGCAGTGGAGCATCCACTGGCCGTTCTGCTTCACCGAAACGTTGGTGAACATCCCTTTTACCAGACCGAGCGGCAGGCCGTCCGCGGATGTCATCCCGTTGAGCTCGTACGTTCCGTCGATGACCGCGATATCGGGACGCACGAACCGGACGGATGCGATCTCGAGGTTCGCTTGCGCTCCCTTGTATGGCCCCTCGAACAGCTTCTGATAACGCTCTTCGACCGCCATTCGTCCGTGATGCATGTTGCCCGCCTGGTCGACCAGATCGGCGTCTTCGACGAACAGCGCGCCGATGGCCTTCGCGTCCGCGCCGCTGACGGCTCGTTCGAACTCGTCCGTACGGGCGCGGATCATGTCTTCGTCGCTCATCGGAGCGGTTTCGGTAGTTTCTTCGGGCGGCGGCGCCGCGGGCTGGCAGCCCGAGAGCGCGAGGACGCCCGCGAGGAACGCGATTCGTCGCATTGATTTCACCTCCAGGGAATGCACGCGACGGCGTGCGACGAGCACTCTATTCCCCCAGGAGGAAGTTGTCAACGTGCCGGCGCTATTTCGCTATTTGCCGGCGAGCTCGATCTCGTAGAGCTTTGGCCAGAGCTTGCCAGTCACGAAGATCCGCTTCTTCTCCGGGTCGTAAGCGATTCCGTTCAGCACGTCTTCGCCGCCGTGGCGATCCTTCGGAGACAAAAGACCCTTGAGGTCGATCCAACCGAGGACCTTCCCCGTCTCGGGAGAGACGCGGGCGATGCGGTCCTGCTGCCAGATATTGGCGTAAATTTCCCCCTCCACGATCTCGAGCTCGTTGAGGTTCTTGACCGGCGTACCCCCGTCGGTGACCAGAAGGCGCTTCACCTCGCGGAGGGTTTTTGGATCCCAGTAGTAGAGCGTGGCGGAGCCGTCGCTCACGATGAGGGACTTCCCGTCGTGGGTCATACCCCAGCCCTCGATCCCGTAGCGGAATTCCTGGAGGAGACCGAGGGTCTTCTTGTCGTAGATGAATCCGACGCCGGTGGTCCAGGTGAGCTGGTAAATGCGGTCCCCGAAGACCGCGATTCCCTCGCCGAAAAACTCGGGGAGAAGGCTCGTCTGGCTCAGGATGCTTCCGGTCTCGAGGGTAACCCTTCTCACGCTGGATCGGCCGTGAAGCCCCGTGCTCTCGTAGAGAATGCCGTCGCGGTAGACCAGCCCCTGGGTGAAGGCCGAGCTGTCGTGAGGATAAATATTCTTGATCTTGTAGGTTTGCACGGGCGTTGCCGCGAGCACCAGCACCAGAGGTACAATCATTCTCACCCATGATAGCCCAGCTGTTTCACCAGCACATTCTCGAGCGGCAGAAGAAGGCGGCCGAAGCGCTGTCGAAGACCGGCTTCGACGCGCTCGTGCTCTCGAGCGGCGCGCCGTTTACGTATTTTGCCGACGACAACGACGCGCCATTTCACGCCGTTCCCCACTTCGCCCACTGGTGCCCGGTACAAGGGCCGCACCACCTTCTGCGTGTTGAGCCCGGCAGCAAGTCTCGCCTCGTCCGCTACGCGCCCGAGGACTACTGGTACGAGCAAAAAGCGCTCGGCGATCCCTTCTGGGCGCCTGAGCTCGAGATCGTGGAAGCGAGCACCCTCGACGCGGTCTGGACGGCTCTCGGGTCGGTGAAAAACGCCGCCTACGTGGGGAATGAAGTCGATCGCGCCCGCGCCGCCGGGCTCGCCCTCAACCCCGAAAACCTCGTCTCCCGCCTCGATTGGGACCGCGCGTACAAGACCGACTACGAGATCCAGAGCCTGGACGACGCGACCGCTCTCGGGGCGAAAGGCCACCTCGCGGCGGCGAGGGCCTTCGAGGCCGGAGCGTCGGAGCTCGAGATCCACTATGCCTTCGTGCAGGCGATGGAAGCGACGGAGGACGAGCTCCCCTACCCGACAATCGTCGCCCTGAACGAGAAAGCGGCGTTCCTGCACTACTACAACAAACGGGATGTGAGAAACGGGCACGTGCTTCTGATCGACGCCGGAGCGAAGGCCCGGGGCTATGCCTCGGACATCACCCGAACTCACGTCTCGAAGAGCTGCGACCCGAAGTTCAAAGCACTTCGTGACGGGGTGGAGAAGCTCCAGCAGGTTCTATGCGGGGACGTTCTGCCGGGCATTCCGTTCGGCGATCTGCACCGGGCGGCGCACCTCAAGGTGGCGAGCCTTCTAAAGGAGAGCGATTTGCTCCGCGCCGATCCCCAAGAGGCGGAAGCGAAGGGCTGGACGCGGCCGTTCCTTCCGCACGGTCTCGGCCACCACCTGGGTCTACAGGTGCACGATGTCGGCGGCCATCTGAAGGATCCCGAGGGCAACAAGGCGCCGCCGCCGCCCGAGCACCCTTACCTTCGCAACACCCGCACCATCGAGCCCCGCCACGTCTTCACCATCGAGCCCGGCCTGTACTTCATCGAGATGCTCCTCCGGGAATTCCGTCAGGGGGAGGCGTCGAGTCGCTTCAACTGGAAGCTCATCGACGAGCTTGCGCCCTTCGGGGGAATCCGCGTCGAGGACAACGTGGTGGTGACCGACGACGGCCACCGGAACCTGACGCGCGGTCACCTGGGGTAAGCTTCCAGCAGCGACCTCGAGGTAAACCGATGATGAGGATGATGAGGACTCTCGCTCTGAGCTCCGCCGCGAGCCTCCTGTGTTTTACCGCCCTCGCCGAGGACGACGTTCTCGCGCGGATCCGCGAAGAAGGGTTTCAACGCTCTCAGGTCATGGACATCGCCTTCTACATGACGGACGTCCTCGGACCCCGGCTCACGAGCTCTCGCGGTGAGAAGAAGGCGCAGGATTGGGCGCGCTCGAGGATGCAGGAGATGGGTCTTTCGAACGTGGTCGCGGAGCCCTTCGGCGCGCACGAAGCGAGCTGGGACAATTTGTATACGTCGCTCCATCTCCTCGAGCCCGACTATCAGCCGCTCATTGGATACCCCTATGCTTTCACCCCGGGCACGAACGGCAAGGTGACCGCGGACGCGAAGATCGCCATCATCCGCGCTCGCGAGGACTTCGACCGCCACCGGGGAAAGCTCCATGGGGCGGTCGTGCTCACCGCTCCTCCGAGGACCGTCCCTCCTCGCTTCGACCCCGACGCGGTCCGTTTTTCGAGCGACGAGCTTCGCGCGCTCGAGGAGTCCACCATCGCCTCCCGCTTCGGGGTAGGGCAGGAAGACAACGTCTGGGACGACCGGACGATGACTTTCGTTCTCCGCGACGAGCGCCGGGACTCATTGAGTCCCTCTCGCGAGCAGATTGAGAATTTCCGGAACGAGGTGCAAAGCTTCTACAAATCCGAGGGCGTTGCCGCCGTCCTCGACCCCGCGGCGGGGCGCGACGGCACGGTCTTCGTCGACGGCCGGCCGGGAAGCCGGTACGACCGTTCGCTGAAAGGCGCCCTCGACGCTCCGACGCGCATCGCGCTCGCCGTCGAGCAATACAACCGGATCTACCGGCTCGTCGATCGGGGCATCCCGGTGAAGCTCGAGATCGAAGTGCGAAACCAGCTCGACGCCGACGACCCGCACGCATACAACGTTCTCGGCGATCTTGCGGGAGGCGACCTCGCGAAAGAGCTCGTCATGGCCGGAGGCCATTTCGACTCGTGGCACGCGGGAACCGGGGCCACGGACGACGCGTCCGGATGCGCGGTCGCCCTCGAGGCCTTGCGGATCTTGAAGACCATCGGCGTCGCCCCGCGCCGTACGATCCGGGTGGCCCTCTGGAGCTGGGAAGAGGGGGGCAAAGTGGGCTCGCGGCGTTACGTCCAGGAGCACTTCGGCCCCAACGTCGCGACCGCGGGCGGCGAGACTCTCTCCGTCTACTTCAACGTGGACAACGGCACCGGCCAGTTTCGAGGCGTCTACCTCCATGGAAACGAGCGAGCGCGGGATCTATTCTCGAGCTGGATGGCGCCCCTGCGCGATCTGAAGATGGACACCCTCACCATCGACCACACCTTCGGCATCGACGTGGAGGGGTTCGACATGGCCGGGCTCCCCGCGTTCCAGTTCATCCAAGACGGAGTCGATTACGACACCCGAACCCACCACTCGAATATGGACGTCTACGACCGGCTCGTTCCCGAGGACATGCGGAAGAACGCGGTGATCCTCGCGACTTTCCTTTACCACGCGGCCATGAGCGACGAGAGGGTGCCGCGGGAGGTGAACTGAGGGGAGTTCCCGCTTTCAACTTGAACTCCGTCAGAAAATCGGTATAGTCCCCGGTCATGGGACGGAATCACTTCTTGCTTCTGGCCCTTGCTGCCCTTGGTGCCCTTGGTGCCCTTGGTGTTTGGCCCGCGTGCTCGGGAAACGACGGCGCGCTTCCAACCGCGCCATCCCTCGGCTCGGAGAAACGCGTCACTTCGAACCTCAGCGCCGCAGCCGTATCCGGCGTTGTCACCGACGCTCTCGATGGACGGCCCCTCGGCGGAATCACCGTAGAGATTCCTGGATCCGCCTCCACCACGACCGGCGGTGACGGGGCGTTTGCCCTCGAGGCCCCGGGCCGCGGCTCGGTGCCGCTCGTGGTGCGCGGGGAGGGATTCCATACCCGGGAGACACATGTGATGGTCTCGCCTCTGCGCGCGCAGATCGACATTCTTCCCCTCGACCGCGATTTCGATCTCGACTTTTTCGACCATCTCTTTCGAAACCTGGGGGCGGACCAAACGGAGAGGTGGACTGTGGAGCCTCGCTTTGAGATCTGGACCGGAGTCTACGAGCGCGTCGAGGGACCGTTCTACGGCGACTTCATCGCCTCCGGAGAGGTGGCGCCAGAGCGCTTCGTCCAGATCGCGCGCGACGTGATCGCCGCCGATGCCACCAAGTACACGGGCGGGTTCGTCGTCGGCGCCGGTGTCGTCGTCCTCCCGCCCCATCCGGCGGGCGCACGCATCCCGTACCAGGAGTACTTCAAGGCGTTCACCATCACCGTGCTGCTGGTCAAAGCGGAGGACGCTTCCTACGGGCCGTCCTGGCCCTACGAGAGTGGTCGTTTGTATGCGGCTTCGGTGTGGATGCAGAAGCGCCACCACAAGGACGATCGACAGGTGTTCAGCCACGAGCTCGCCCACGCCCTCGGCTTTCATCATCCCGCGGGCTCCGAGAACGTTCCCCTGCCCTCGATCATGAGAAACGCCGAGAACGTGACCCCGCAGGACATACTCCACGGGCGTATCCTCTACCGCCGCCCGCCGGGAAGCCGCACCGCGGACAAGGACCCTGAAGGCTTCGCGATCAACGCGCTGCGCGCGGAGGCCGAGGCGGGTCCTCCCGACCCGTCGCGGATTCGGTGGGTCCGCAATTGAGCCCGCGGCGTCTCGTTCAGAGGAGCGTGAATGGTTAGCTCAGCTATGCTAGACGATTCCGCAACTCTCCATCAGCTCCTCTCGTAGACCACTTTTCCATTTACGATTGTCAATAGGACTTGGACGCCGAGGATCTTCTCCGGGTCGATGGTCAACAGATCGTCCGAGAGCACGATGATGTCCGCGAGCCGTCCGGGCTCGAGGCTTCCCTTGATGTTCTCCTCACGGGTAAGGTATGCCGCTTTTGTGGTATAGCCGGTGATGGCTTCCTCCATCGTGATCTTCTCTTCCGCGCCGTAGACTTCGCCTGACATGCCTTTCCTGGTGACGGCGGCGTAGAGCCCCACCATCGGTCCGATGGGGAGGATGTCGCTTCCGAGCGCGACGAAAATGCCGTGATCCATGGGCGTGCGCAGAGGATTGTTGTGCTGGAGACGGTCGCCGTCGAGGTTCGCGGCGTAGCGGCCCTCGAGGGTGTAGGTAAAGTTCGGCTGCTGGGCGATGAGGATATCGTACGCCGCCATCTTCTTCATGGTCTCCTCGGGAGGCATGATGGTGAAGTGGTTCAGGAAGTGTCGGTGGTCGTCTCGGGGGAGAGCGTCGAGGGCCTCGGCGAACGTGTCCACGGTGAGGACGATGGCAGCATCTCCGATGGCGTGGAACCCGAGCTGCCAGCCCGCCTCGTGGCCCGCCTTGATCATCGCGCGAAGCTCCTCCTCGGTATAGTTCAGTTTTCCGCGGTAGTCGCCCTGGTCCTTGTAGGGCTCGAGGGTGTAGGCGGCGGGTCCCGTGAATCCGCCGTCGACAGTGATCTTGACCGCTCCCACCCTCAGGCGTTCGTCGCCGTCTCCCGTCTTCTTGCCGAAGGATGCGATCGCCGACGGATCGCGAAAACGAATCTGGACCGCCGCTCGCGGCAGCTCCTCACCGTGCTCGGAGTAGACCGTCTCCCATTCGGCGTAGTCCTCGGGCGGAACTCCCGCCTGGATGATGCTGGTGATGCCAAGGCTCAGGAGGTTCCGAAGCGCCTGGGTGAAACTGTCTCGAAGCTCCTCGCGGGTCGCCTCGGGAACGAGCCGGCTCACGATCCCCGCGCGCTCGCGGATGACACCGTTCAGCTCGCCCTTCTCGTCCTTCTCGATGACGCCGCCGTCGGGGGCGGGCGTCGAGGGTGTCACGCCCGCGAGCTCGAGCGCCATGCTGTTCGCGACCGAGCTATGGCTGCCGGCACGTGTGATGATGACGGGGTTGTCGGGCGCGGCCTCGTCGAGGTCCCAGCGCAGAGGCCGGCGCTTCTCCTCCAGCTGGTCCTCGGACCATCCGTAGCCCGTCACCCACTCGCCCTTGCCGAGCTCCTGGGCCTTCGAAGTGACGGCGCCGAAGATCTCCGTCAGCGACTTCGCTTGCGTCAGATCGATGGCTCGCCGCGCCTGGCCGCGCACGTGGATATGGGTGTCGTTGAATCCCGGCATCGCCATCTTCCCCTGGAGATCGACGACGCGAGCGGCCTCGTAGGAATCGAGAAGCTCGTTACCGCCGACGGCCACGATCTTTCCGTCCTTCACCACTACCGCTTCATGGATCGAGAAAGCTTCGTCGGCGGTGACGATCTTGCCGTTGTGAAGCACGAGGTCCGCGGGCTCTTTCGGCCGGCAGGCGGCGATCGCGATCAGCAGCAGAAGGCACAGACGTTTCATGATTCTCTCTTTCTATTCGGGGCTATGCGGGAGGGACCGGCCGCGGCTTACGGTCCTGGTCGATGGCGACGAACGTGAACAATCCTTCGGTGACCTTGACGTCCAGGCCAATGCTCGCGCGGAGCGCCCAGGCCTCGACGTGGATTCTCATCGACGTCGTTCCGATTCCGATGATGTCGGTATAGACGCATAGGATGTCCCCGACGAAGACCGGGAGCCTGAACGACATGGCGTCGATGGCGACCGTCGCCACTCTTCCGTGCGAGCGCTGGGAGGCCGTCATCCCCGCGGCGATGTCCATTTGCGAGAGCACCCAGCCGCCAAAAATGTCTCCGCTGGGGTTCGCGTCCTTGGGCATGGCGAGCGTGCGCAGAGAGAGCTGGCCCCGGGGGCTTTCGGTCATCGGTTCAGCCCAGCTCGTCCAGGGTGAGGCGGAAGCTCGGAATGAAGACCTCGAGGAAGTAGCGCACTTCGGGAAGGTCGATACTCCGGACGGAGCTTTCGAGGGCCTGCTCCGCCTTGGTGAACTCCTTGTTTCCCGCCGCCATCTCCTCGAGGCACTTGATGTAGGCGCATAGCTTGTCCGCGGCCTTGACGATCTCCTTGTGCTCGGCATCGGACGAATCGGGGACGAGGACCCGCTGATAGTCCTCCGCGAGCTCCTTCGGCACCATCGCAACCAGGCGCGTGGCGGCGGAGGCCTCGATTTCGCGATAAGCCTTCTGGATCTCGGGGTTGAAATACTTGATGGGGGAGGGAAGATCGCCCGTGAGCACTTCGCCCGCGTCGTGATAAAGAGCCAGGACCGCGACCCTATCGGGGCTCACCTTGCCCCCGAACTTCCGGTTTCGGATGAGGGCGAGGGCGTGCGCGATCTGCGCCACTCGGAGGCTGTGCTCCTGGACGTTCTCGGCGTAGGTCGTGTGCATCAAGCCCCACCGCTTGATGAACTTCATGCGGGAGAGATAGGCGAAGAAGTGGCTCCGGGTCACCGCGGCGATTCTATAGCGCCCGTCTTGCGAATTGAACCGGTCATCCTTGCGCGCCACGTTGGATTGCCAGGCATCGTCGGTCTCAATGGATGTAAGGCAACTTGGTGAGACGGAGACCTTGACCCTGAGCTCGCATCCCGAGCGTGTGACCGGCGATCACGCGACCGAGTGGAAGCGCTCGACGTCAGGCTCGCCGAGTTCATTGCGCGCCTTCCAAAGATCGTATTGCGACTGTTGCTGAAGCCAGCTCTCGGGGCTGCCGCCGAAGGCCTTCCCAAGGCGAATCGCCATCTCGGGCGAGACACCGGCCTTGCCATTGAGCAATTGCGAAAGGGTCTTCCGGCTCAGGCCGAGCCCCTTCGCCGCACGCGTTACCGTCAAGCCCAAAGGCTCGAGGCAAAGCTTTCGAATGATCTCACCGGGATGAGGAGGGTTGTGCATCTTCATGGTTGGTCTCTCCGTCAATGGTAATCGACGAAATCCACGTCCACGACTTGCTGACTCTCGAAGCGAAACGTCACGCGCCAATTTCCTGATACCTTCACGGCCCAGTGTCCTCTCAGCTTCCCTTTCAGCGGATGAAGACCGAGCCCAGGCAAGGCCATGTCGGCAGGCTGAAAGCTTGCGTGCAGTCGGGCCAAGATCAGGCGAAGTCTTTCCGCATGCTCTGGTTGGATCCCTCGAACTGTTCCCTCCGCAAAGAACCGCTTCAAGCCACGGTGTTTGAAGTGGCGGATCACCCAATCAGTGTAACCCGATACGTAACAGGTGTCAATTTAGTTGGCCTTGACGGGACGGGTTTATATTGTGAGAATTGTTGACTAAATGGCCACCCCGGACATGCTGGGAGAGTTTGAGCTCGTGGTGCTCCTCGCCGTCCTTCGATTAGGTGACGAAGCCTACGGAGTGTCGATCCTGGAAGAGATCGCGCGTAGGACAAGGCGCCCTGTGGCCCGCGGCTCGGTCTACATCACTCTCGACCGGCTCGAGGCCAAGGGGCTCCTCGGCTCGGAGCGGGGCGATCCCACTCCCATCCGGGGCGGAAGGGCGAAGCGTTTCTTCAAGCTCAAGCCGCGAGGACTGCGCCTGCTGAAGCGCACGCTCGCCGACCTCGGTCGACTCCAGGAAGGGCTTTCGCCCATTCTCGAGGGTGCATGAAACGAAAGCCGCCTCGGTTCGCGCTCACGCTTCTCCATCGCGTACTTCCCCATGGAGTTCGCGAGGAGATCGTGGGGGACCTGATCGAAGACTTCGAGCTCCACGGCCGATCCCGACTCTGGCTCTTTCGGCAAGCGGTCTCGATCGCCTGGACGTACCGACCTCGACCGGCGTTAAAAGAGCCCCTCCCCGAGGCGCTCGTCGACGATGCGCGCTCCGGGTTTCGATCGCTTCGTCGCCGGCCCGCATTCGCCGTCGTCGCGGGCACGCTTCTCGCCCTCGGCGTCGGTGTGAACGCGGCGATGTTCCAGTGGGCGGACGCTCTCTGGAACCGCCCGCTTCCATACTCCGAGCCGGAGCGCCTGGTTCGGGTGTTCCATGCGAGAGAGGGAAACCGCGAGAATCTGTCGCCCCCCAACTATTTCGATCTGGCCGAAGAGGCGGATGTCTTCGAGGGAGTCGCCGCGTATTGGAGCCCGAGCCTGACGCTTACCGGAGACGGGGAGCCCGAGAAGCTCCTCGCGGCGACGGTGTCCCATGGCTTCTTCGAAGTCCTCGGAGTCGCGCCGCTCGCGGGACGAAGCTTTACACTCGAGGACGACGGGCCGGGGGCGCCGCCGGTCGCCGTTCTAGGATACGGTCTCTTCCAACGTCGATTCGCGGGCGATCGCGCGATTGTCGGGCGTGACGTCCTTCTCGACGGGATGGCGGCGACGATCGTCGGCATCGCGCCCGAGGGGTTCTCGTTTCCTGCGCCAGGAACCGAGCTCTGGGTCCCGCTGCGGCTCCCGCGCGATCGCCCCGATCAAGGAGGAAGCCCTTACCGCAGCTTCCGCATCCTCGACGTCGTCGGGCGGCTCCGGAAGGAAGCGCCGCTCCCGCAAGCCCGCGCCCGTCTCGCCTCCCTTTCCGACCGTCTTTCCCGCGAATACCCGGACTCGAATCTCGGATTCCACCTCGAGGTCGAGGATTTCATGGAAGTGGAGAGGGGACCGCTTCGCGCTCCTCTCTTCCTTCTCGGGGGTTCCTTGTTCCTCCTCCTTCTCATCGTCTGCGCCAACGTCTCCGGTCTCTGGATCGCGCGCCTTCTGGCGCGCGAGAGAGAGCTCGCCGTCCGGGTCGCAATGGGCGCTTCCCGGGCCCGTCTCCTTCGAGAGCTCCTGGCTGAGGGATTCGTAGTGGCCCTCCTCGGCGTCGCCGGTGGAAGCCTTCTCGGGATCTGGATCGCGTCGGCAGCTCGCGCGGCGGCGCCATCAGGCCTTCCCATACCTCCGTCTTTCGCGAGAGGCGGCGGCGCCCCTCTCGCACTCATCGCCATTCTCCTCCCGATCGTCCTCACGCTCGCATCGGCGCACGCGATCTTCGGCCGCGGAAAGAATCTCGCGAACGCGCTTCGACCCGGAGGACGGGTGGAAGGGGGAAGCGCTCCCGCGAGCGTGAGAAGAGTCCTCGTCGTCTTCGAGATGGCGCTCGCGTCGACTCTTCTGGTCTCCGCCATGCTTCTCCTCCAGAGCTTCCGCGCGCTCGAGAACGTGGATCGAGGGTTCCGCGGGGAAAGCGTGTACTACGCGAGCGTCGAGCTTCCGTTCACCCAATACCGCGAGAGCCATCGCCGCGCGAGGTTCTTCGAGGATCTCCAGGAGCAGCTGCGACAGTCGCCGGGAGTGGAGCGCGCGAGCATCTCTCTCGGGCTCCCCCTCGACCCCAAAGCCGAGTTCTTCGTGACCCGAAGCCCGTATTCCGTGGAGGGCCAGCCAGAGCCCGACTCCGGAAGGAAGCCCGAGGCCGCCCTTCATGTCGTGGGGCCCGGGTTTTTCGAGACGCTCGGAGTATCGCTTCTCGACGGGCGCGGCTTCGATGCGCGCGACCATCGTGACGCGGCTCCGGTCGTAATCGTGAACGAGTCCTTCGCGAGAGCGGCCTGGCCAGGCGAGGATCCCCTCGGAAAGGAAATCCGACACGACCTGGTCCTCCTGCCCGACGACGTGGATACAAGGCGCGTCGTCGGCGTGGTCTCCGATTTCCGCTACTACGCCCTCGAGCGGGTGCCCGAACCCCAGATGTACGTGCCTCACGCCCAGTCGCCCTGGCCCGCGATGCACCTCCTCGTCCGCGCGTCCTCCGATCCGGCATCGCTCCAGGCGGACGTCCGTAGAATCCTGAGAGGCCTGGACGCGGATGTTCCTCTGGCGCCTCTCGCCGCGCTCGATGAAGTGAGCCAGGCCGTCGTGGCCGCTCCGCGCCTTCGAGCGCGGCTCCTGACCGGCTTCGCCGGCGCCGCCGCCCTTCTCGCGGCGATTGGGCTCTACGGGGTGGTCTCGTTTTCCGTGGCCTCGCGGACGCGGGAGATCGGCCTCCGGGTCGCCCTCGGCGCGGGCCGCAGCCAGGTGGTGGCGCTCGTCGTCGGCCAGGCGCTGAGGCTCGCGCTCGTGGGCGCCGCTCTCGGAGCCCTTGGCGCGGCGCTTTCCGCGCGCTTCCTCTCGAGCCTCCTCTTCGGTGTTTCACCCTTCGACCCATCGAGCTACGGCTGGATGGGGGGCACTCTCCTCGCGATTGCGCTCCTCGCAAGCTATCCCCCCGCGCGGAAGGCGCTCGACGTCGACCCGATGACCGCGCTCCGCGCCGACTAGTCTTCCGAGCGCCCTGCTATAATCCCGCGCCACACTTCTTCAAGAGGAGATCCGCCATGAAACGCGTCCTCGGGTTGGTACTGTCTCTCGCGACCTTCTTTGCGGCCTCGGCCGCCGCCGCACCCATCGATGAGTCCCATTTGAAACTTCTTTCCTGGCGCTCCATCGGGCCGACCCGAGGAGGGCGGGTCGTGGCCGTCTCGGGCGACCCCGTGAACAAGCTCGTCTTCTATCAAGGAACGACCGGAGGCGGCGTCTGGAAGACGGAGGACGGCGGGCTTCAGTGGAAGAACGTCTCCGACGGCTACTTCGGCACCGGCTCGGTCGGGGCGGTCGCGGTCGCGCCCTCGGACCCGAACGTGGTGTTCGTGGGAATGGGCGAGGCCTGCTTTCGCGGCAACTCCACTCACGGCGACGGAGTCTACAAGTCCACCGACGGGGGTATGACCTGGACCCGTGTCGGTCTCGAGGCGACGAGGCAGATCGGACGCATCCAGATCCATCCGCGAAATCCCGACGTCGTCTGGGTCGCCGCACTCGGAGATTCGTTCGGAAAGAGCGTCGACCGCGGCGTCTACCGGACTCGGGACGGCGGTCGAACCTGGCAAAAGGTCTTATATCGGGACGAGGACGCGGGGGCCATCGATCTCACGATCGATCCCTCGAACCCCGACGTCCTCTACGCGTCGCTTCTCGAGATGAGGCGCTTTCCCTGGGGCTTCCGGAGCGCCGGGCCAGGCACGGGGATCTTCAAGACGGTCGACGGAGGCGATCGGTGGACGGAGCTGACCGACAACCCCGGCCTTCCCTCCGGACCCAAGGGAAGAATCGGAATCGCGCTCTCGCCCGCGCGTCCCGATCGCATTTGGGCGATCCTCGACGCCGACATCGGAAAGAAGGGGGTCTTCCGCTCGGATGACGCCGGCGCCACCTGGACCCGTGTCTCCGACAGCGCGAACCTCACGCAGAGGCCCTGGTATTACCACCACATCGTCGCCCACCCGAAGGATCCGGAGACGGTCTACGTCCTCAACGTCGACATGTGGAAGTCGACCGATGGAGGCAAGACCTACAAGGAGATGACGCCGCCTCACGGCGACAATCACGACCTCTGGATCGACCCCCAGGATCCGAACCGCATGGTGCAGGGAAACGATGGCGGCGCCACCGTGAGCTTCAACGGCGGCGAATCCTGGTCGACGATCTTGAACCAGCCGACGGCGCAGCTCTACCATGTCGCCGCCGACAACCAGGTGCCCTACCGCGTCTACGCGTCCCAGCAGGACAACACCAGCATCTCGCTTCCAAGCCGCTCGGACTACGGGAAGATCACCCTCGAGGACTGGTATACGGTCGGGGGAGGCGAGGACGGATACATCGCTCCTCATCCGACGAACGCAGACATCGTCTACGCCGGCGACCATCACTGGATCTACCGCTACGACCACCGCACGAAACAGATCCGGGACATCTCGCCGAACCCCGAGACTCACTACGGCTGGGGATCGGCGGACATCAACTACCGGTTCTGGTGGACCTACCCGGTGGCCACGTCGCCGCACGATCCCAACGTCGTCTACGTGACCTCGCAGCACGTCCACAAGTCGGCGAACCAGGGCGAAAGCTGGGAAGTCATCAGCCCCGATCTGAGCCGCGCCGATCCCAAGACGCTCGAGAAGACGCCGTCGTACCTCGACCCCGAGACCGGGCCGTACTGGGGGCCGATCACTCGCGAGGCCTACGGCCCCGAGTGGTACGCGACGATATTCGCGTTCGCGGAATCGAAGGCGAAAGCAGGAGTGCTCTGGGCGGGCTCCGACGACGGCTACGTCCAGGTCTCCGTGGATGGAGGCAAGAGCTGGAAGAACCGGACTCCTCCCGACCTCCCCGAGTTCGCGCTCATCAGCATCATCGACCCCTCGCCTCACGACCCGGCGGCCGCTTATGTCGCCGCGACGCGGTACAAGCTCTCCGACCATACTCCCTACCTTTATAAGACGAGCGACTACGGCGCGAGCTGGACCCGGATCACGAACGGGATTCCCGCGACGGGCTTCACCCGGGTCATCCGGGAGGATCCGGGACGCCGCGGCCTCCTGTACGCGGGAACGGAGACGTCGGTCTACGTTTCGTTCGACGACGGAGGAAACTGGCAGCCGCTCGGCTTGAACCTCCCCGTGGTTCCGATCCACGACCTCATTGTGAAGGACGGAGACCTCGTCGCGGCGACGCACGGACGGTCGTTTTGGATCCTGGACAACGTGGCCCTGCTGCACCAGTTCGACCCCCCGGCCCTCGGCGCCGCCGTTCATCTTTTCGCGCCGCGCCGGACGATCCGCTTCCGCGACGGAGCAGACCTCGCCGGTGCTTTCTCCGGGGATGCCGGAGTTTCCGGGGAGAATCCTCCCTCGGGGGTCGTCGTGCCCTATTTCTTCAAAGACAAACCGTTGGGCGAGGTCAAGCTCTCCTTTAATAAGGATGGAGCTCTCATCCGGAGCTTCACGAGTGAGGGGGAAAAACCCCCGCTGAAGGCGGAGGGAGGCGCAAACCGCTTCGTCTGGGACATGCGCTATCCGGGCGCCGACGTCCTCGAGGGAGCCGTCTTTCAAGGAAGCGCCCGGGGGCCGGTCGCGGCTCCGGGGACCTACGAAGTCGAGCTCACGGCGGGCGGCGAGAGCTTCCGCCGGTCCTTCGAGATCGCCCGCGATCCCAGGCTCGAGTTCACGGACGCCGATCTTCAGGAGCAGTTCGATTTCCTCATCGCTGTGCGCGACAAGCTGAGCGAGACCATGCGGGTCGTCTCTCGGATCCGCGAGATGAGAAAGAAGGCGGAGGAGGCGGTCGAGCGCGCGGGCGGAGCCGAGGCGCTGAAGGATGCGCTCCGCGAGCTCAACGACAAGCTCTATCCCATCGAGGAGAGGCTGGTGCAGTATCGCGCACGGGCGGGACAGGACCTGATCAACTACCCGACGGGCATCGACAGCAAGCTCGCGCGGCTTTCCTCGTTCGCGTCGATGGGCGACGGACCACCCACCCAGGGCGCCCGCGCCCTGTTCGCGCGACTTTCGGAGGGAGTGGCGCAAAGAAGCCAGCTCCTGGATGCGATCGAGAAAGGCGAGCTCCAGTCTTTGCTGAAGCTCGCGGGAGAAAGCCAATAGACCCCGAGCTGCGTTTCGCTATCGACGCCGCGAGAGCCGCGGGGGAGCGCCTCGAGTCCCTTCGCCTTTCGGATCGATGGGAGGGAAGCCTTCTCGGTGACGTCGGCGATCAGGCCGCGGACGGATACCTCCAGGGAATCCTCGCCGGCCGCTATCCCGTGGACGGCGTTTTGAGCGAGGAGACGGCGAGCGACGGGACGCGACTCTCGAAGTCGCGCGTCTGGATCGTGGATCCCCTCGATGGGACCAAGGAGTACGGCGAGCGCCGGGAGGACTGGGCGGTCCATGTAGCGCTCGCGATCGACGGAGCGCCGGCCCTCGGGGCAGTGGCGCTTCCGGCGACGGGCGAAGTCCTCTGGGGGAGCCGCGAAGGCGCGGGCCTCGAGGGCGGCAGCCGCGACCTCGTTCGCGGGGACAGCGAAGGAGGTTCGAGTCCGGTGGTCGCCGTCAGCCGGAGCCACACGCCCGACTGGGTCGCGGCCTTCACCCGCGAGATGGGTGGAGAGATGCGAGCTTTCGGAAGCGTCGGCTACAAAGTCAGCCGGCTCTTCTTCGGGGAGGCAGACATCTACGTTCACCAGAAAGGTCTCAAGGAGTGGGATACCTGCGCGCCCGAGGCGGTGGCCCGGGCGCTCGGATGGTCGGTCTCGACCCTCTCGGGGATGGACCATCGCTACAACCGCGAGAATCCCCGCAACGAGGAGATCGTGGTGTGCCGCCCCTTCTTTCGGGAGCGGGTCCTCGCATCTTTGAGGGCTCTCGGGGTTTCGCGCTGAACTTCCGCGGAGTCCCCCGCGTAGTCGAGGGTTATGACAGAAATCGCTCGTGAGGTGCGGGAAGCCTCCCGCGGGCTTCTCAAGGATTTTCGTATCACAGGGGCGGCCGTGGCGACCCTCGCGGTAGGGATCGGCGCTTCGACGGCAATCTTCAGCGTCGTCTACGGAGTGCTCCTCCGGCCCCTTCCGTATCCCGAGCCCGACCGCATCGTTCAGGTCTGGCAAATCTTCGAGGAAGGAAAGCGGGGTCAGATCTCCGACGCCAATTTCTTCGATTTGCACGAGCGAAACCAGAGCTTCGGCGCGTTCGCCGAGTACGCGAGCGGAGTGACCTCGATCGTGGGCGGAGACGAGCCCGTCCGCGTCAGAACCGCGAGCGTTTCCCGCGAGTTCTTCGACGTCCTCGGCGTCTCGCCTCAGCTCGGGCGGGCATTCGTCGAGGAGGAGCTTCGCGAGGGGGGCTCGCCTTCGGTCCTCGTGAGCTACGGATTCTGGCAGAGGCGCCTCGCCGGGCGAGCAGATCTCTCGTCCCTGCAGCTGGGATTCTCCGGACGCATCCACTCCGTGGTCGGCGTCATGCCCCGCGGCTTCGCCTTTCCGCCCGACACCGACGTTTGGGCGCCGCGCGAGCTCGAGCCCGTTCTTCCGAGCCGCACCGCGCACAACTGGAACGCGATAGCAAGGCTCCGCGACGACGTTTCCCTCGAGCGGGCGCAGGCGGACGTGAGCGCCATCGCCAGGGACCTTCGAGCGACGCACGGAGAGAACACCTGGATGCTCGATGCCACGGTGGTTCCGCTCCACGAGCAGCTCGTCGGCCACGTCCGCCCGGCCCTGGTGGTGCTGCTAGCGGCGGTCTCTTTCCTCCTTCTCGTCGCGAGCGCCAACGTCGTGAACCTTCTTCTCGCCCGCGCCGCCCGCCGCCAGAGAGAAGTGGCGGTGAAAGCCGCGCTCGGGGCGAGCCGGCTCACGCTCGTGCGCTCGTTCCTCACGGAGTCGGCGCTTCTCACCCTCGCCGGCGGAGGTCTCGGGGTGCTCTTCGCGCTCTGGGGAGTGCCACTGCTGCTCGCCGTCGAGCCGGGGAAGATTCCGCGGTCGGGGGAAGTCGGCGTGAGCTTCCCGGTGCTCGCGTTCGCGCTCGGAGTCGCGGTCGTCGTCTCCGTCACCCTCGGTCTCACGACCGCGCTACGATCGACGAAGCGCGGCGGCTCCGCCTATCTCGGAGACCGATCGCGCGCGGGCTCCTCGTCGACCAGGCTCCGAAGCGGGCTCGTGGTGTCCCAGGTGGCGCTGACTCTCGTTCTCCTCGTCGGCGCCGGTCTCCTCGCGCGGAGTCTCTTCCGCCTCCTCGACGTGGATCCGGGGTTTCGCCGCGCGAGCGCTCTCGTCGTCGATCTCTCGCAGCCTTACGCGGAGAACGAGGCCGACAAGGCCGCACTCCGGCGGACCCAGGGGGAAATCCTCGCGCGCGTGCGGGCTCTCCCCCGAGCTCGAAGCGTGGGACTCACCGATCTCCTGCCGCTTTCGACCGGCCATCGCAACGGGATGTTTCTTATCCAGAACTCTCCCGACGAGGTCAAGAGCTACGAGGACTTCGGGCGCCTGATGCAGGATCCGGAGCGCACCGGAATGGCTGAGTACCGGGCGGCGAGCGAGGGCTACTTCGAGACGATGGGGATTCCTCTCGTACGCGGACGTCTCTTCGAGGCGAGCGACGACGCCGAAGCGCCGCACGTGGCGCTGGTCAGTCAGGGTTTGGTCCAGGAGAAATGGCCGAACCAGGATCCCATCGGAAAGCTCATCCAGTTCGGCAACATGGACGGGGACCTCCGTCTTCTGCGTGTCGTCGGAATTGTCGGAGACGTGCTCCACAGCGGGCTCGATGCGCCCTCGAGGTCGACGCTCTACACCAGCGCGCGCCAGCGGCCGCCTTCGGACTACTCGGTGGTGATCGGCTTCACCGCAGGGGGTTCAGCCCTCGCCGCCTCGACCCGTGAGGTGGTGCGGCAAGTCGCTCCCGACATCCCGCCCCGCTTCCGCGCGATCGAAGAGGTCGTCTCCGAATCGCTCGCCGACCGAAGGTTCAACGCGGTTCTTCTCGGTGCTTTCGGCGCCGCCGCACTTCTCCTCGCGGTCCTCGGGATCTACGGAGTCGTTGCCTACGGCGTCACCGAGCGCACGCGGGAGATTGGCCTTCGGATGGCTCTCGGAGCTCGACCCAATGACGTTCTGGGGCTCGTGGTGGGTCAGGGTTCCCGCCTCGTCGCCGCTGGGCTCGCCTTCGGGCTCGTGCTCGCGTTCGGGCTCACGCGGCTCCTATCGAACCTTCTCTTCCAGGTGGGCGCCGCCGATCCCTTGACCTATATCTCCCTCGTTCTCGGTCTTGGAGGGATCGCCCTTCTCGCATGTTATCTGCCGGCCCGGCAGGCGAGCCGCGTCGACCCGATGGTCTCGCTCCGATACGAGTAGTTACTTGTCCTCGAGGCCGGCGGGAGCGAGGCCCGCCAACCGAACGTCAATCGAGCTCGCGCGCCTTCCCTTGAGCTCCGCCGTCTCCTTGCGCACCACCGCGCCTCGCACCATTCTCGCGGCGATGTAACAGAAAGGCTCGGGAGGGAAACGCTCGAAGCGCTGCTCCACGAGAGGGCACTCGCTCCATTCGTCGCGTAAGCCCAGAGCCAGGCTTCTCAGGATCTTTCCGCCGATGAGGGAAGGTCCGACTCCGTTTCCGCTGAAGCCGACTCCATAGAGGATGTGCTCGCGCCCGCCGAGCCGCCCGAAGAGGGGAATCCCGCTCATCGATTTGTCGATGGGGCCGGACCATTGATGGGTGATGGAGGCGCCGTCGAGAGAAGGGTAGTAGGTGCGCATGTCCGCTTCCGCGTCCCGGCCCGCCACCGGGTTTCGGTCGAACTCGGGGCCCATGCGACCCGAGAGCGCGATCTTTCCCGCGCCCTTCCCGAAGGCGATGCGTCCGTCCCGCGTCGTGCGATAGTAGTCGACGCGAAGCTGGGAGTCGGTGATCGCTTCACCCCTGGTCCATCCGATTTTCGCGAGGGAGTCGGGGATGGGGCTGGTCGCGATGATGTCGCTCGAGAGAACGACCAGCGCCCGCTTCAGCTCCCGGAAGCGGGCGGCCCAGGCGTTCATCGCGATCACGACCTTTTCGGCGCGCAGCCTTCCACGCGAGGTCACGAGAGCGGGTGGCGCTCCACGGTCCACGTCGACGATGGGACTTTTCTCGTAAATGCGGACTCCGGCTTCGATCGCGGCGCGCCTCAAGCCGAGTACCAGCGCCGCGGGCTGAACGGTAGCCGCCGAGGTGTCGAGAACACCTCCCAGATGCGCTCGCGAGCCCGTGCGCTCCGCGACTTCCTCGGGACCGAGCCTCCGCCACGGCCCGACTCCCAGCTCTTCCGCGAGCGCGACGCAGGCTTCCCACGAGCCCATCTGGGGTTCGGTCGTCGCTGTCCAGAGCCAGCCTCCGCGGGTGAAATGGGCATCGATGCCGTGGGAGCGGCAGAAGGCGTCGATCTCCGAAAGCGCGGCCTCCGAAGCTCTCGCGAGGCGCACCCCATCTTCTTGTCCACAAAGCCGTGTGAGGGTCTTGAGCTTCGCCCACCAGGAGAGAGCGAACCCCCCGTTTCGCCCTGAGGCTCCGCTCCCGCAGAAGTCCTGCTCGACGATCGCGACGTCGCACGCGGGGTCTCTTTCCTTCAAGAGAAGAGCGGTCCAGAGACCGACATAACCGCCGCCGGCGATGGCGATGTCCGCGCGGGCCTCGCCTTCCAGAGCAGGCTGAACGTCGGGGACCAGCGGGACTTCGAGAAGCCAGAGCGAGCGGTGCAAGACTTACTTGATCTCGACGATGATTCCCCGAGGCGATCCGCTCACGACTTCCTCGCGATGGACGCGGCCGCGAGGGGCGAAGCGCGCGCGCATTCCCTGCCACGTGGTTTCCTGGGGATCTCCGTCCCGCGGAACGCTCCGGATCACTCCCGGCTCGAGCTCGACCACGACCGTGTCCTTGTCGTGAAAATGGAGTGGAGTTGCTCCTCCGGCCGGGAACCGGACATCCCAGACGACGGCTTCGTCGTTTTCGAAGACCTTCGACGCGCCCTCCCGCGGCCATGCGGGCTCGACGCCCGCCGGCGCGGGAACGGGATCCTTCGAAGCACCCTTGATCTCGATCAGGATCGCGCGCCGGGGTGCGTCGCTCGTTCCCTCCTCCATGTGGATCATTCCCTTTCCACCCGCGCTCACCGCGCCCGGAGTATCCTTCTCGCTCTCGCGCGTGCTCCCGTCCGGAAGCGTCACCCGGACCGTTCCGGGAACGAGCGTCACGCCCACGACACCGAGAACGTGCCGGTGCATCGGAGTCGGCTTTCCCTTCACCCAGGTCACGTCCCAGACGACGACGCTCTCGTTCTCGAGCACCTTCGTCGCTCCATCCCGGGGAAACGGCGGGGGATAATTCTGCGCCGCGAGAATCGAAGCCGCGGCCAACGCCAGACCCGTAGTCGTCAATGACATGTTCGAAAACAGAAAGAGGAACATCGTCTTGCCACTCCTTTGCCGTAGCTATTCAAGTTCATCCACCAGAGGGCCGATCTCACTCTTGATCTCCTTCACAAAGGCCCTAAACCCGTCAAGCTGCCGCCATGTAAGCGAGCCCAGTTGCGGGTTGTCGCCTCAATGCGGGCGCCGGTGATCGTGGCAACGAGGTGCGGTACCGTGACCGCGTCTCGAGCCCCGTCGCCGACGAAGAGGAGCTGGATCATGCTTTGGCTTTGAGAAGGCCCTCTTCACCGCGGTTATACCAAATCTCTCCCAACATGAATTCGGCCAGGAACGTTTTCAATCCTTCTCGATCGGCTGCTACTGGCGTCCGACTCCCATCGTCCCGCCTGCGAAAAACCAGAACCTGGTCCCGATCGAGATCGATATGATCCAGGAGGTATGGCGAATGTGTCGTCAGGACGACTTGAGCCCGGTCCCCGTGCTTCCCTTCGGTCACGTCGCGCAGAAGCCCCACGACGTCAAGAAGGCGTTTCGGATGGACGCCCGTCTCCGGCTCTTCGATGAGGATCAACTTTGGCGGGTTGGGAAGATACGCCAACATGACGAAGAACACGATTGTGCGAACCCCGGTCGACGCCGCGCTGCCGGGGATCGTGAGCCCTTTCTCGATGACAAACTCGATTCGCCTCCTGGCGGCCTCCGGCGTTGGTATCTTGATATCCTCGAGTCCTTGAACGCGATGGGCGACCGCCGCCACGATCTCATCGAATAGCCTGCGATCCCTTCTCAGAACGGAATCGAGGACCGTGGGAAGATTGGAGCCGTCGCGAGCCAACGGTGGAATGCCTTCACTCTCTTCAACACCTTGCGACTCCATGGGAATACCACTCGAAGGCAACTGGTAGAGTCCGGACGCTTGCAGCTCGGGCGTGGCCATTCCCAAGGTGTAGTTCTTCCCGTCCACGCGTGCTTCGATGGAGGGAGCGTCTTTCTGCCTCCAGTGGTCGATGCGTTGCGGTGAGTGGATCCGGGCAAGGGAAGCCAATGCCCAGAGGAAGGCCGACTTCCCCGAATCGTTGGGACCGACGAGCACCGTCAAGGGACGAAGTGGAAGAGCTTCCTCCATCCGAAGACAACGGAAGTTGTAAATACGTATGCTTTCGATCACCAGCGGAAACCTATCTTCGGAGGACCAATCCCGTCAAGCTTTTACGCGCTCTTGGCTGGACCTCTGTTGGGGATTCTAGCAGAATGGTAGGAGAACCCTACTTATGGCAGCCGCTTTCTATCTACTCCTCGCGATCGGCCACCTGGGCTTCTTCGACGTGCTCTATTACCACATATTCCAGTACGGTCTTCACCGGCGCGTGGAATGTCAGCGAGAAGTCCTCTGGCACACGATGAGGCACTTCATTTACGGATCCCAGTTCCTGGTCATCGCCAATCTTCGCTTCCACGGAGCCGCGCTCCTCGCGCTCGCCGGGCTCTACGCCGCGGATATCTACATAGCCTGGGCGGACGTGTGGGAGGAGACGGAGAGCCGCCGTGGTCTCGGAGGTCTTCCCCGCGGGGAGTACTTCATGCACGTCGTGCTCTCGGTCCTCGTGGGGTGCTATCTCGCGACCGTGGCCCACGCGGTGCTCCCGGATCTCGGACTCCCCGCTGCCGTGGTTCTCGATCCTCCGCCGGTTCCGGCGTGGCTTCGAGCCTACATGACTTTCATGGGAGTCTCCGCCGTCGGCTTGTTCGCCTTCGATCTGAGACGGTGGCACTCGTTCAGGACCGCGTTTCCGTGACCCGCAAGATCGTCGTCGAGGCTCTGATTCCAGCTCCGGTCGAAGTCGTCTGGGAGCGCACCCAGGAGCCCGCGCAGCACGTCTCCTGGGACATCCGCTTCACTCATATCGCGTACCGGGACGAGCTCGACGCGCGCGGGTTCCGGGTTCTCGACTACCGCACCGACGTCGCCTTCGGGATCGCGGTCTCTGGAATCGGGCGATATCTTCATTCGACGCCCCTCGAGCACTCGAGTTTCGAGTTCGACTCCGACGACTGGAAATCCATCATCCGAAACGGCCGCGGGGTCTGGATCTATGAGAGTCGCCCCGAGGGGACGTATTTCAAGACGGTCTACGACTACGATCGCCGCTACGGAATCCTGGGGCGAGTGCTCGACGGGCTCCTCTTCCGCCGTCTCCTTCAGCTCGCGACCGAGTGGGGGTTCGAAACCCTGAGGTTATGGTGCGCGGGACGGCCCGAGGCAGTCGAGCGGCGGCGAAGCCGAACGCGTTTCCTCGGCTTCTATTTGAGGCGGCTCTTCTTCGGCAAGCCGGCGCCCGGCGCCGCGAGAAGCTGGCTCGGGAGCGGACGCTCCTCAGCATAAGTCGGTCTTCGGCAACGCGTTTGTTCAGGATGGCCGCTCGATGGAAGATGAGGCGTTGAGTGGAATCAGCCGAAGACGGTTTCTCCAGAATGCGGCGGCTCTGCCGGGTCTTGTTTCCCTGGGCGCGAACGAGCCTTCGTGGGTAAGGTACGGACGAAGCTGGCTGAGGGAGTCCTCGGTCGTCGCAGCGCTCAAGTCCGGTCAGAAACTGCCTGCGGACGTTCCCCAAGGCATCGCCCCGAGTCCGGCGCCGTCTCCTCTCGGTGATCGGTTCTCCGATCTGGACCGGCGCTTCGTCTTCGAGTACTACCCGTGGTACGGCCGCGATCCGTGGCGCCACTGGAACGGGAGCGGCCGCAACCCGCCTCACGACCTCGCGAGCGAGCACGTGCCTCGGCTCGGCGCCTACGATTCCCGATCGCGGGCGGTGATCGAGCAGCACGCCCGCTGGATCGCGGCTTCCGGCGCCGGTGCAATCTCACTCTCCTGGTGGGGGCGGGGAAGCTACGAAGACCGGACCGTGCACGACGTCATGGACGTGATGAAGGAGCGCGGGATCGCGGTCACGTTCGGGCTCGAGCCCTACGCGGACGATCGCGGGCATCGTTTCTTCGACGACGTGCTCTTCCTGCTGACCGAGTACGGTGAGAAACGTGGCTGGGACGCGTTCCTCATCCTGCGGAACGCGGACGGGAGCGAGGGCCCGGTATTCAAGGGATTCCGCACGATCCTCCCGGAGACGATCGTGGATTGCCACGGGGTGACCCGGAAGGTCCCCGACTACACCCCCGACGACCTGTGGAGCCGCCAGATCGGCCGCATTCGGCGCGAGCTCCGATGGGACTTCGACCGGGTGATCCTCCTTGCGGATTCACTGGACTTCGGGAGGACTCCCGCCTCCGGCTTCGATGGCATCGGGATCTATGACAATTTCATCGCCCCCGAGGAGTACGGTCCGCTCGCACGCGGCGCCTCGGCCGCGGGGCTTCTCTTCTCGTTCAACGTGAACCCGGGCTACGACGAGATCCCGCTCGAGCACGTCCCCCCCGAGAGCTGCTACCAGCCTCGGCCGTTCGCGCCCCCGGCGGGTCCCTTGGACTTCGGGCGCGGGGACCACCGCGAGCTAGCGGCGGCGCTTTCGATCGAGCGCATCCGGTCGTCCATCGCGGCCACGATCGAGATTCAGAACGATACCCGGCTCTCGAACTACGAGGACTCGTTCTTCCTCGTCTATATCAATTCGTTCAACGAATGGCACGAGGGACACGCCTTCGAGCCGATGAAGGACGAGCTCGATCTGACAGCCGCGGAGCGAGCCCACGGCTATCACAATCCGGACTACGGCGACTACCGGATCGCCGCGCTTTCGGAGGCGATCCGCCCGCTCGTGACCGCGCGCCACATCGAGACCGGACGAAAAGCGTAGGTCAACTGGAGGGCGGGCCGATCCGGTAGTGGATCGCGCCGAGCTCCTCCGGGCGGCGAAGGACCGAGTGCGCGAGGAAGCGTCCCCATCGGCTCGTCGGCCTCATCAAGAGCGCGCCGTCGATTGTGAGGTAGTGCTGGTCCTCGACCCGGCTCCGGAACTCCACCACGATTCCGAAGCGCGGGACCGGGACGCCCCGCACGCGCACGCGCTCGCCTCGGATGACGAGCCCTCCTCCCGGAAGGGGCTCGACCGCCATTTCGACCTCGACCCCGTTATCGACGAAGACTTCGACCAGCCGCGGGCGGCCGTCCAGTTTCCGAATCACGAAGTCGGAATCGAAGACCCGAAGCTGTTCGCCGAGATAAAGCTCGCGGACGAAGTGCATCGAGCCGTCGCCGCGCCGATAGACGCGGAAGCGGGCGTCGATCTCTCCCTCCGGAGTCTCATAGAGCCCCTGGCCGACGAGAAACGTCGCGGCCCGGGACCAGAACCGGGCGGGGAGGGTGTGAAGCTCGAGCCGCGCGCGCACCGGGAACCGGGACGGGTTTCCGTAGAATCGGACGATCGCCGGATCGACCTCCCCCACGCGATCGCCGAGGACCTCCGAGAGAAGAGGCCAGGCGTCGTCATCGGCGACGAGGCCGCGGTCGCGGAGGCGAACCCCACGGCGGTAGACCGTGGAGGCCGAGAAGGCACTGCAGGCGTAGAACGCGAGTAGCAGGGCCGTCTTCCGGTAGCTCGGAATCTCTCGAGGCGGCTCGCGCGACGGCAGGAGGAGAGCTTTCACCGCCTCGGCGGCATATCGATGGAGGAGTCTCGATCCGGCGCGTACGATACGAGAGAGAGCGGTCGCGATCCCCTGAGCCATCGCGGTCTCATAGGCGATGGCGCCCTGAAGGGCGGAGCGATCCAGAAGCCGGGCTCCGAGCGTCATCTCCATGTGCTGTTTCAAGAGGCGCCAGGTCGGATCGTCCCGGTGCGCCTCGTACTCGAAATAAAACGCCTGGTCGGTTCCTTCGCGCTTCACGGCTTCCATGTCCCGAACGTGGGCGATCATCCAGAGCTCGTCGCGCACCTCGAAGGGCCGAAGAGCGCGGCAAGCCTCTTCGTAGGCCTGCCACCCTACGCTCCGAGGCGTGTCCTCCGCTCCCACGGGCATGAGCGCTTCTCCGATGGCGTCGAACGCAGGAGAGAAACCACAGAAGCGACCGAGGGTCACCGCGGCGGCGGTCAGGAGGTGAATCCGCGCCATCCGGCAGGGATTCCTCCGGTAGAAAGCGACGAGCGCCGCGAGCCGTCTCCGCGCTCCTAGCTGCCGCGTCGCGAAAGCCTCGAGGGTTTCGGGCGACGCGTGCGGAAGGTAGCGGCGGGCGTCCGCCCGATCGAAAGCATCGAGCACGATCCATGGTCTCACGAGACGGCAGAGGCGTCCGTTTTCGGGACCCAGGGTGCGGTAGCGGACAGAGGAGTTGCTCCACCGGGGACGGGCACCCTGGATCCACGCGGGTTCCGTAGTGGCATAGTGTTTGCTCGTGGGTTCGGTCATGGAAACGCTGATCGCAGACGTTCGCTTCGGGCTCCGCCTCCTCGTGCAGAAGCCGGGCATCACGCTGGTCGCGGTTCTGACCCTCGCTCTCGGAGTCGGCGCCAACACCGCCATCTTCAGCGTGGTGAATGGAGTCCTCCTTCGACCTCTCCCCTACGCCGAGCCTCAGAATCTCGTCATGGTCTGGCAGGATCACAGCCGCATCGAGGGACCTTCGACGGAGTGGGCGTCTTTCGAGAACTTTTCCGACTGGCGGGAACAGGCCGAGGTCTTCGACGGCGTTTTTGCTTTTGGGAACTACGCCGCCACCCTCCGAATGCCAGAGCCCGAGCCGATTCAGGGCGCGTCCGTCTCCCACGACGCGTTCTCGATTCTCGGCATCACTCCACTGTTCGGTCGCGACTTCCGTCCGGAAGAAGACAGTCCAAAGGCGGAGCTCGTCGTCCTGCTGTCGCACTCCCTCTGGCAGCGGCGATTCGGAGGAGACCGCGGCGTCCTCGGGGAGCGCGTCACCCTCGGCGAGACGCCGGCTACCGTCATCGGGGTTCTTCCGCCGGATACCCTCTTTCCCTTGATATCCGATCCGGAGATCTTCGTTCCGCTGCGGATCGACCCCGCGAGCTCGTGCGGGCGGGGCTGCGTCACCCTCAGGGTGGTCGCGAGGCTCAAGTCCGGCGTCGCGCTCGATCGCGCCCGGAGAGACATGGAGGCCCTCGCCCGGCGCCTCGAGAGCGAGTACCCCGAGGACAATCGCGGTGTCGGCGTGAACCTGGTGCCGCTGCACGAGCAGTTGGTGGGAAGAATCCGCCCCGCGCTCCTGGCTCTTCTGGGAGCCGTGTCCTTCGTCCTCCTTATCGCCTGCGCGAATGTCGCGAGCCTGCTGCTTGCGCGCGCGGTCGAGCGCGAGAGGGAAGTGGCGACTCGGGTCGCGATGGGGGCGACGAGAGCGCGGCTCCTCCGACAGCTCCTCACCGAAAGCCTCCTGCTCGCCGTCGCCGGCGCGTCCCTGGGCATCGTCATCGCCCTCTGGGGAGTCGACGTTCTTCTGGCTCTCGTTCCTGACGGCTTTCCGCGCCTCGACGAGGTGAGCGTCGACCGGCGCGTCCTCGGCTTCACGCTCGCCATGGCCGCGGCCAGCGCGCTCCTCTTCGGTCTCGTTCCGGCGCTCCGAGGCTCGAAGCCCGATCTCCACCGATCCCTGAAGGACGGGGCGCGAGGCTCTACAGCCTTCGGCGCTCATCGCTTCCGGAGCGCCCTCGTAGTCCTCGAAGTCGCTCTCGCGCTCGCGCTCCTGGTGGGAGCGAGTCTTCTCCTCGAGAGCTTCCGGACGCTGACGCGGGTCGATCCCGGGTTCGACCCCAAGAACCTTCTTACCGCGGGTCTTGACCTTTCGAGCTCCGCCTATGAGGACCCTTCCCGGCGGATCGCTTTTTTGGACATTGTCCAGGAGCGCGCGAGCGCTCTCCCCGGGGCGGAGGCAGCGGGAGCGATCTTCGCGCTTCCCATGGGAGGCGTGGACGCGGACGCCGGCTTTCTCATCGAAGGCAAGACGCCCCCCGAGCCTCGAGGGGCGTGGGTCGCCTGGTATCGTCCTGCGACCCCTTCGTACTTCTCGACGATGCGAATGCGCCTTTCGCGCGGCCGCTTCTTGCGCGATAGCGATGACGCGGAAGCGCCTCCGGTCGTTCTGGTCAACGATCTCGCAGCGCAGAACTATTGGCCGAACGAGGATCCACTGCTATCCCGGGTGCGCATCGGCGGCGCGTGGCGCCAGGTGGTGGGGGTGGTCGAGGATACGCGGCACTTCGGTCTCGACCGCTCCGACCGGCCCGCGATGTACTTCCCGTACGCGCAGCTTCCGCAGCGCTCGATGAACCTCGTGGTCAGGACAACGTCCGCCCCCGAATCGTTCGCGGAACCTCTGCGCCGGGTGGTGTCCGAGATCGATCCTCAGATGGCCCTCGCGAACGTGCGCCCCCTCGAGGAGGTCATTTCCGCAACTGTCGAAACGCCACGGGTCACGTCGGTTCTCTTCGGCGTTTTTGCGCTCTCCGCTCTCGCCCTCGCGGCGATCGGTCTCTTTGGGGTCCTGAGCTACAGCGTCGGTTCGAGGGTCCGCGAGATCGGGATCCGGATGGCGCTCGGCGCCCGGCGAGGAGACGTGCTCCGCCATACGGTGGGACAAGGCGTTCTGCTCCTCGGCCTCGGCTCCGCGGTCGGTCTCGGAGTCGCCTTCTTCCTCTCCCGCCTTCTCGCGAGCATGCTCTTCGGCGTCTCGCCCACGGAACCGTGGTTGTTCCTGGCGGCTTTCGCCGT
>CAZKNR010000140.1:0-4816 GCA_964553925.1 uncultured Acidobacteriota bacterium | reverse complement strand
CAGGAGCCCTGAAAACGGAGAAGCCCCTCTTACTTTCGCTCCTCGCCGCTCAGCTCCTGGGCTCATGGGTCGAATTTCTGGGAGTCACCCTGCGAAGCCGCGGCGGGATCGCCCGGGAAGGCATGGTGCTCACCGTCCTTCGGCTCAGCTGGCTCGCGGCCGCGGCCTGGGCCCTCTCCGGGAGCGCCGATCTCGAGACTCTCGCCGAAGCACTCGCTCTCTCGTGCCTGCCAGCGCTCGCCTTTGCCCTCACTCTTTTCCCGAGAATCGACCTTCCGGTGCGGGGGGGAACCGAAGCAAGGCTCTTGATGAAAGAGGCGCTTCCGTTCGGGCTCGTGAGCGGCATGACTCTCCTCTACCTGAGAGCGGACCTCTTCATCGTCGCCGCCGTGGCGGGCGCCTCGGAAGCCGGTTTCTTCCAGAGCGCCTTCCGCCTCCTCGAGGCCACGTTCGTCGTTTCGGGCGGACTCACGGCGGGGACGTTCCCGCTGCTCGCGGCGCGATTCGGGCAGAAAGGATTCGACACCCTGGCCCGGTTCCTTCTCGGCGTTCTCGTGCTCCTTTCGGCCCCGATTGCGCTCGGGTTCGCGGTCGCTCCCGGTCCGATCCTGACCGCCTTCTATGGCGAAGGCTTCGAGGGAGCGGCGCGACCGCTCTCCTTTCTCGGGATAGCCCTCGTCGCCGTCTTCGCCAATGCGCTCACTACCAACCTCCTTGTCGCCTCCGGCCGCAACGGAAGGCTCGTGCTGTCAATCGCGGTCCGGCTCGTCGTCGGAGTAGTCCTCGACGTGCTGCTCGTTCCTCGATGGGGTGCGTCCGGCGCGGCCTTCGCCGTCGTCGCCGCCGAGTGGAGTCTCTTGCTCGTGAGCCTCTCGTCCTCGGCCGACCTCCTTCTGATCTCGCGCCGCGGCGTTGCCCGCGAGGAAGTGTCGCCATGCGCCTAGCCTTCGACGCCACCACCATCCGGGGCAACAAGACCGGCGTCGGCTACTACAGCGCGCGGCTCCTCGAGCGGCTCACCGCGGTCGGCGGCGACGACAACCCCATCGACGAGATCCTCGTCCTCTCGAACCGGGAGCTCGACTTCACCCCGATTCCCCGATGCCGCCAGGTCGGCGAAGGCCGCTTCCCGCTTCGGGCGGTGTGGATGCAGGCGGTGCTCCCTTTCGTCCTCGAGCGGCTCCGGCCCGACCTTTGCCACTTCACGAATTTCCTCGGTCCCTACTTCACGAGCGCGCCGTACGTGGTGACGTTTCACGACATGACCCTCGAGCTCCTTCCCGAGTGCCATACCTGGAGGAAGCGGCTTCTGACGCGCGCTCTCTCTCCCGAGATCGCGAGAGGGGCGCGGCTCATCATCACCCCTTCGCAGTCAGCAAAGCGGGATCTCTCGCGGATCTTCGCGATTCCCGAGGAAAAGATCCGCGCGATCCCCCACGCCCCCGACAGCCAGTTCCGTCCCCGGCGTGACCGGGAAAGCCTCGCGCGCATCGAAAAGCGCTACGGCATCCGGACGCCGTACCTTCTTTACGTGGGCACGCTCGAGCCGCGCAAGAATTTGATGCGGGCGATGACCGCGTTCTCCCGCATCTCGGCCCGGTACCCGGATCATTCCTTCTACCTCGCCGGGGAGCTCGGGTGGCGGTCGAAGGAGCTTCTGCGAACGCTCTCGGCGATCCCGAACCGCGATCGGGTAGTGCGCCTCGGCTACGTGGCCGAGGAGGATCTGGCGGCGCTCTATTCGAACGCCGATCTCTTCGTCTACCCCTCTCTGTACGAGGGGTTCGGCTTTCCCGTCATCGAGGCCATGGCCTGCGGCGCTCCGGTTGTCACTTCGAATACCTCGTCTCTCGCCGAGATCGCGGACGGCGCGGCGCTCCTGGTGAATCCCCACGATACCGCGGCCATCGCGGAAGCCATGGACCGGGCGTTGGGAGACCAAGGAGAGCGCGAGCGGCTGCGGCTCGCGGGGCTCGCGAGGGCCCGCTCGTTCTCCTGGGAGCGCAGCACTCGGGAGACCCTGAAGGTCTACGAAGAGGCTCTGGAGCGGAAAGGGGTTCGCTCGAGGACCGGGCATTCTGGGCTGGCCGAGCTCGAGACCGAGCTTCGCGGGGCGCGGGCCGTCGTCGATACCATCGCCTACGGAGCGGTCTTCGAGTGCCCCATGACGCTCACCGAGATCCATCGCTCTCTCATGGGCGTTTCTCTCTCGAGGAACGAAATCTCGAGACTTCTTCGGCACCATCCTCTGGTCCGCGAGAGCGTCGAAGCGGAGCCTCCCTACCACTTTCTCAAGGGACGGCGGAGCTCGGTCGAAGCCCGGCGCGAGGCCGCCCGCCGCACCCGCGAGCTCGTCGCGCGCGAGGATTTCGCCATCGGCCTCGTACGCCGTACGCCTTTCGTGCGGATGGTGGCGTTCTCCGGAGCGACGGCCCATGAAAACTCCCGGGACGGCGACGTCGACCTCTTCGTGGTCACCGCGCGAGAGCGGACCTGGGCGGTGGCCTTTCTGCTGTTCGTGGCGATGAAGCTTCTCGGCCGGCGACGGACCATCTGCCTCAACTACTTCCTCTCCGAGGACGAGCTCGCGCTCGAGGAGCGCGACGCCTTCACCGCGAGCCAGATCGTTTCGCTCAAGCCCGTGTCTGGAAGCGGCGTCTTCTACCGCCTGGTTCGGGCGAACCCCTGGGGCGCTTCGTTCTTTCCGAACTTCTGGGAGCGCTACCGCTCGCTCGTTCCCCCCGCGGCGAACGAGCCTTCGAGCGGCTCCTTCTTCTGGGAAGCGGTCCTTGCGTTCGGCGGAGGGGTTCTCCTCGAGCGGGTCTCCCGGCTCGTCCTCGGCTCCCATCTGCGGCGGCGGCTCCGCGCCTGCCGTCTCGGCGCCTCCGTCAAGCTCGAGCCAGGCATCCTCAAGCTTCATTTCAAAGACCATGGGGCGGATCTCTCCCGGAGAATCGAGTCCCTGCTGGAGCTCCTTCCCAGCGGAGCGGCCCTGGATCCGAAAGAAAGTCCGAAAGAGGCGAGTCATGTCTCTTCAATTTGACGCGGCCTCCGGGATCGGCACCCTGGAGCCGGCTCGAGAGGCGGGCTCCGATCGATTTCGATTCCTCTGCCCCGAGTGCGGAGCGAAGGCGTTCTCCGCCGGGAGCGATCTGCTCTGTCCCGCGGAGGGGAGGCGACTCGAAGGATGCGAGGGTGTCCTGCCGCTCCTTCGAGCGGAGAGAGTCAGAGCGCTCGCGCCCTTTCTTGACGCCTATCGCAAGATCCGAAGGATCGAGGGATGGGGCGGCGCCGCCGGCTATTACCGCAGCCTTCCCTTCACGTCCGAAGGCCAAAACCGCGACGTCTGGAAGATCCGCGCTCGGAGTTATCGCGGAGCGCTCCGGGTCATCACCCGGAAATTTCCCGAAGTGAAGCAGGCGGACGAGTGGGACAAGATTGCGCTTCTTATCCTGGAAGTCGGCGCCGGAAACGGCTGGTTCTCGTGGCGAATGGCACTCGCTGGGCACTACGTCCTCGCGACCGACATTTCTCTCGACGAGGAAGACGGTCTCGGTGCCGTTTCGCGGTACGCCCGGCCGGGAGTCCCTCACGGCGACCGGCTCACTCGCGCCCGCGCCGAGATGGAGGATCTTGCCCTCGAGGACGCGCAATTCGATCTCGTCGTGGCGAACGGCTCGCTCCACTACGCCGGACAGATCCGGGACGCGGTCTCGGAAGCTCACCGTGTCCTTCGGCCGGGAGGACTCTTCCTCGTCGTCGACAGTCCCGTCTATGACGAGACGGGGCCCGGCTTGGAAATGGTGCGGCGCCGCCAGGAGCACCACCGCACGCTCGGCATCTCCGACCCGGCCGCAACGGCAGGATTTCTGGTTGCGGGAGAATTCCTCGCGCTTTCGTCGGGTCTCGGGTTCAAGGCGGAGGTCCTGTACCCCTTCGAAGGAGCTCGAAGGCGATTCCGGCGTGCCTACTGCCGGTTGCGGTCGCTCGCTCCCCCGGCTCGATTTCCGTTGTTCGCCCTGGAGAAGCGCTAGGTGCATCCGGTGGTGCCGCTCGCGGCCCTGATGCTGCTCCTTCCGTTCGAGCCCCTGGCTCCGCTCGCGAGGGTTTTTGGGCTCCAGGTGAGTCACCTCGAGATCGCGGCCTTCGTCCTTCTCGGAGCGTCGGCCGCGGGAATCGTTTCCCGCCGCCCGAGCCTCCGGATTCCCCTCGCGCTACCCGTCGCTCTCTTCCTCGCCGCGTTTCTCATCTCGGCCGCGCTCGCCGAGGGTCCTTCCCTTCTGCCGCTGAAGTTCACCGCCCGGATGGCAGCCGCGGTCTTTGCGTTTCTCGCCGCTTCGCTCGCTCTCTCGCTCGCGAAGCACTTCTCGCTCCTGTTCTCGTGCCTTTCGCTCGCCGGAGCGCTCACGGCCGGAATTGCGCTTCTCGAGGCGGGTCCCTGGTCTTTCGACGAAACGCTTCTCGCCCCCTTCCGCGAGCACGCGTTCGAGGTCGGAGGCCGCACCCGGGCGGCGGCGACGTTCGCCTATCCCAACACCGCCGGCGGATTCCTGGTGCTCGCGCTCGCGCCGACGCTCTACTTCACCCTCCGCGGGCGAGGCCGCGCGATCGCGTCTCTCGCCGCCTGCGGAATCGTCGCGGCGATTCTCCTGACCTACTCCCGCGGCGCTCTCCTGGGAGCGGCTGCGTCGAGCGTCACGCTCTGGGCGCTCGTCCGGTCGCGGCCCCTTCTGCGGCTCGAAGCGGGGCTCTTCCTCATCGCCGCGGCGTTTTTCGCCTTCGAGCCGAGTTTCCGGTGGCGCGCGTCGAGCGAGGG
>CAZKNR010000139.1:0-35879 GCA_964553925.1 uncultured Acidobacteriota bacterium | reverse complement strand
ATCATCGCTCGAGTCCCTTCACGAAGGCGCGACCGTCCTCGAAGCCGAGGTCGCATCCTTCCTCGAGCAGAGAGCGGCGGGTCGTGGTTCTGCTGATGGGAAGCGGACGGCTCGGCCGCACGACCTCGATTCGAACGCCGTTCGGAGGCGACGCCAGAACGCGCGCCGCGTCGCGATAGCGCAGGTGGCGCTCTCTCAGGGATCTTCGGATCGCCGGACTCGACGAGAAGAACCGGTCGAAGACGGAGAACGGGGAGCGCCTAAGGCCGCGTCTCTCGATCGGGCTCGTGAGCACCACGACCACCTCCGTCGCTCCGAGCTCGATCGCTTTTTCGACGGGGACCGGATCGGAGACCCCTCCATCGACGTAGAACCGCCCCTGGTAGGGAACTTCTTCCCGCGAGAAGAAGGGAAGGGAACACGTGGCGCGGATCGCCGTGATGAGGTCGTCCTCGTGGTTCGTGAGATATCGGCTCTCGCCCGTTTCGCAATCCGTGACTCCGATGTGGAGCCGGGTCTCCGACCGCCGGAGCGCGTCGATGTCGAGGGGGCAGAGCCGCAGCGTGACCTCGAACGCGAGGTAGTCGATGTCCATGACACTCCCCCCGGTTACGAGCCGGCGGAAACGGACGAGCTTGTCGCCGTCGAGAAAATCGAGGTAGACCTGCCGGTTCCGCAGCGGCTGTCCGGCGAGATACGAGGCGGCGACGCAAGCCCCGGCGGAGCACGCCACTACGAAATCGAAGCGAAGGCCTCTTCCCGCATTAGTCTCGCTGAACGCTTCGAGAACGCCGGCGGAATAGACGCCTCTCATTCCCCCGCCTTCGAGCACGAGGACCCGCATGGATTAAAGGGGCCGTGAGAGCGTTTTCGAGCTTACCGGGAGGTGGACGGCGGGCTGGGCTGGAAGAGAGTCGTTCGCGGAGGAAGTGAGTCGACGAAAGCTCACCTATTCGCCGGTGCCTTCATCCCACTCGACTTCCCCTTCTACGGCGTCCTCATCGTCCTCATCGTCCTCATCGTCCTCATCGTCATCGTCCTCATCGTCATCGTCCTCATCGTCGTCGTCATCGTCATCGTCATCGTCGTCGTCGTCGTCCTCGTCAACGCTGTCGACGTCGTCCTCGTCCTCGTCCTCGTCCTCGTCCTCGTCCTCGTCCTCGTCCTCGTCCTCGTCCTCGTCTTCTTCTTCGTCGTCGTCGCCGTCGTCGTCGAAGTCGTAGTCGAGATCGTCTTTGTCTTTGTCTTTGTCCCCGTCCCCGTCCCCGCCTGCGTCGTCGGCATCGTCATCGTCAGGCGGCGGGGGGGCGAGCGAGTACGAAGCGCGATGAGCTCGGATCGAAACAATGTCGGAGGCGTCTTCCGAAAAGAGATTATCGCGTTCGAAAGTCATCATGGTCACCGATTATACAGCAGCAAAACGCATGCGTCAGTACAGAAGGTGCGGTTTTCGCGCCCGAACGAAGCTCTCTGCGGCGGTGCGCTCTCTCTCGAGGATCCGTTCGAGGGGGACCCCGGCCTCGAGCGCGAGCCGAGGCTGGTCCGTTCCCAGAAGGAGATCGATCCAGTAGTGTCGTTCATTCCTCACCCAGCGAAACGATCCGGGATACAGAGATCTCAGCGTCTCGATGGCGGCGAGACCCGTCCGCAGGGCCTCGAAGCGCCGAGGATCTTCGATCGAGAGGGTCACCCCCCGGCAGAGCTCGCCCCGGAATCTTGGATCGGGCGCCGCAGGAAGCGCCCGGGGCGTGAACGTCGCAGGAAGGAACCGCACTCCCGGAAGGCCCAGCGCGTTGAGGGCCGCGGCATAGGCCGCCTCGTCGATCCAGGGAGCGCCGATCGTTTCGAACGTCTCTTCGATACCCCGGCCCTCCGAGATCTCGACACCCTCCATGAGCCCGAGCGCGGGGTACGCAAGGGCGGCGCGCAATGTCCGCAGATTGGGAGAAGGCGGACGCCACGGAAGACCGGTGTCGTCCCAAAGCATTTGTCGCTCCCAGCCGCGCATCGCGACAACCTTCAGATCCAGCGAAGCGAGATCGGGACTCGAGGCGCGGAAGAAACGGGCGAGCTCCCCGAGAGTCAACCCGTGGAGGAGTGGAATCCCGGCCAGGCCGACGAACGACTCGAGCTCGGGCTCGAGGACCCGTCCTTCGACGCGGAGGCCGCCCTGGGGGTTCGGCCGATCGAGAATCACGAACGGGATTCCCGCCCGCGCCGCCGACTCCATCGCGAGCTTCATGGTGCTGGCGTAGGTGAAGAACCGGACACCGGCATCCTGGATGTCGAAGACCAGGACGTCGACGCCGGAAAGCATCGAAGGCGTCGGGGCCCGCGTTTCTCCGTAGAGGCTATGGATCGGGATGCCGCTCTCGGCCTCGGCGTCGTCGCCGATCTTGTCCCCCGCCGCGGCGTCGCCTTTGAATCCGTGCTCGGGAGAGAAGAGTGCTTTCACCGTCACGCCAAGCTCGTCCCGAAGGACCCGGAGCGCGGAAACGCCGTCGATCGTCAGTCCGGAGTGATTGCTGATGAGCCCAACGCGGCGGCCCGCGAGAGAACCTGCCCCGTCCTCGCGCAACACATCGAGCCCCGGCCTCACCCGAGGTTCGGGAGAGGCTCCCGGGGAAAACCCCAGCGCCAGAAATAGAGCGAACGCCTTCACCAGGGGAGGAAGCTTATACTACCTCCTCCATCCAGCCGAAACGATCCTCGGCGCGGCCGAGACGGATATCGTCGAGCCGCTTCAAGAGAGCGGACCCGATCTTCCGCTCCTCGACCGGAGGGAGACGAAGCACGCCTTCCTCGCTTCCGATCTGAATCACGGGCGAGATGGTGGCGGCGGTTCCGGCGCCGAAGGCCTCCTGGAGCTTCCCCTTCGCGTGCGCGCTCTGAATCTCCTCGATGGCAATGCGGCGCTCTTCGACGGGAACGTTCATCTCACCGAGGAGGGTGATGGCGCTGTCCCTTGTGATGCCACGGAGAATCGTGCCCGAGAGCGACGGCGTCACCGCAACGCCGTCGATGACGAAGAAGATGTTCATCGTGCCGCATTCCTCGGCGTAGCGATGCTCCTTCCCGTCGAGCCAGAGGACGTTGTGATAGCCCTTCTCCTGGGCCTCCTTCGCGGCGTAGTAGCTCGCGGCGTAGTTCCCGGCGGTCTTGGCCTCCCCGGTTCCGCCTTCGCAGGCGCGCGCGTACTTACGCGTCACCCAGAGCTTCACCGGCTCGCTGTAGTAGGGGCCCACGGGGCAGGTGAAGATGACGAACTTGTACGCATCCGAAGGCCGGACCCCGATGTAGTCGTCGTTCGCGAACAGCAGTGGCCGGAGATAGAGGGCGCTTCCGTCCTTCTTCGGAATCCATCCCGCGTCGATGCGGATGAGCTCCCTTAGACCGTCGAGAAACAGGCTTTCGGGAATGGGCGGCATCACCATCCGCTCGGTGGAGCGGTTCATTCGCAGGAAGTTGTCGCGCGGGCGGAAAAGGACCGGGTTTCCGCGGACGTTCCGGTGCGCCTTCATCCCCTCGAAGATGGACTGCCCGTAGTGGAGCGCCGTCGCCGCCGGCGAGAGCTGGAACGGCCCATACGGAACGACCTCTCCGGCTTGCCATTCGCCCTTCCGAAAGTCCGCGACCAGCATGTGGTCGCTGAACACTTTCCCGAAGGGGAGGTTGTCGAAGTCCACCTGGGAAAGCCGGGAAGCCTTCGTCCGGGTCACTTTGATTTCGCTTACCGTGGTCATGGTGCCTCGCACTGGATTTCAACTAAATTGTTATATGACAATGGTTTGCCTTCATATTCCGCACGGCTTCATTGTACCTCAACTTTTTCGCGCCTCAACGGGCCGCGTTGAACCGCGGTGGGTTTGCCTATATAAAGGATGCTCCGTCATGAATAAACCAGAGACCATCCTCGAGCTACTGGCCGCGGGGGAAGAATCGAAGAACGCTATAGAGGCTCCGGGACGAGAACCGCTGAGCTACGGAGCCCTGAGGGCGCACGTCGTCGAGACCGCCTTACGTCTGAACGCCATGGGCGTGGGCCGGAACGATCCGGTGGCCATCGTGCTTCCGAACGGTCCAGCGATGGCGTCTGCGTTCGTCGCGGTCGCGAGCGCCGCGACCGCCGCTCCGTTGAACCCCGCGTACCGCGAGGAGGAGCTCGAGTTCTACCTCGGTGACTTGAAGGCCAAGCTCCTTCTCGTCAACGGCGAGAGCGGCGCTCTCGCGAGGAAGGTCGCCGAGCGGCTCGGGATCCCGGTCGCGGAGATCGAAGAGATCCCCGACGACCCCGCGGGAAGTTTCGGGATCTGGGGAGGGGAATCGCGGGCGAGCGCGCCCCTGCCAGGTCCGGCTCGCGTCGAGGACGTCGCCCTGGTTCTCCATACCTCCGGCACTACCTCCCGGCCGAAGATCGTACCGCTCACGCACCAGAACGTTTGCGCCTCGGCATTCAACGTCGCGACGAGCCTTTCGCTCGTATCGGGCGACCGGTGCCTCAACGTGATGCCGCTTTTCCACATTCACGGTCTCATCGCCGCGGTGCTGGCCTCTCTCTCCGCGGGAGCGTCGGTCTGGTGCACTCCGGGATTCAACGCGCTCAAGTTCTTCGCCTGGATGGACGAGAGCCGGCCTACCTGGTACACCGCCGTTCCCACGATGCACCAGACGATCCTCGCGCGAGCCGACCGCCATCGGGACACGATCGCCCGGAATTCTCTCCGATTCCTCAGATCCTCTTCGGCATCGCTCCCGCCCCAGGTCATGAAGGCGCTCGAGGAGAGGTTCGGGGCCCCGGTGATCGAAGCCTATGGAATGACGGAGGCCGCGCACCAGATGGCGGCGAACCCGCTTCCCCCGCGGGCGCGCAAACCGGGCTCCGTCGGCATCGCCGCCGGGCCGGACGTGGCCATCATGGACGAGGCGGGAAATCTCCTCCCGCCCGAAGTCACGGGCGAAGTGGTGATTCGCGGGCCCAACGTCACCCCCGGCTACCAGAACAACCCCTCCGCCAACGAGTCCGCGTTCACCGGCGGCTGGTTCCGGACCGGCGACCAGGGCGCTCTCGACCACGAGGGTTACCTCAGGCTCACGGGGCGCCTGAAGGAGATCATCAACCGCGGAGGCGAGAAGATCTCCCCTCGCGAGGTGGACGAGATTTTGCTGGATCATCCGGCGGTCGCTCAGGCGGTGACCTTCGCCATTCCCCACGAGAAGCTCGGCGAGGACGTGGGCTGCGCTTTGATCCTGAAGTACGGGCTCACCGTGAGCGAGAGCGAGATCCGGGATTACGTCGCGAAGCGGCTCGCGGATTTCAAAGTTCCGCGAAGAGTCCTGTTCCTCGAGGAGATCCCGAAGGGCCCGACGGGGAAGCTCCAGCGAATCGGCCTCGCGGAGAAGCTCGGCCTCGCGTGAAAATAACCGTTTACGGCGCCGGCGCCATCGGCGGCTACCTCGCTCTGGAGCTCGCGCTCGCCGGCGAGGACGTCTCGATCGTGGCTCGAGGACCGCACCTCCAGGCGATCCGGGAGCGCGGACTCAAGCTCCTCATCGAAGGCGAGGAGAAGCTCGCGCGGGTTCGCGCGACCGAGGATCCCGGCGAGATCGGAGCCCAGGACTACGTCATTCTCACGCTGAAAGCGCATTCGGTCTCTCCGGTCGTGGATCGGATGCTTCCCCTCCTCGGTCCCGACACCGCGGTCGTCACCGCGCAGAACGGAATCCTCTGGTGGTATTTCTACAAGCTTCCCGGTCCGTGGGAGAACGAGAGGCTTCCCATCGCCGATCCCGGCGGTAAGATCTGGGATGGGATCGGTCCGGAGCGCGCCATCGGATGCGTCGTGTATCCTTCGTGCGAGATCGTGGAGCCTGGCGTGGTTCGCCATATCGACGGCAAGCGGTTCATGCTCGGCGAGCCCGACGGCAAGAAGTCGGAGCGGGTGACGGCGCTCTCGAAAGTCCTCACCTCGGCCGGACTCAAGGCGCCCGTCCGCACCCAGATCCGCGACGATATCTGGCTCAAGCTCTGGGGAAACGTCTCGTTCAACCCGGTGAGCGCCGTGACCGGGGCGACCCTCGAGGAGATGACCGGGAACCCTGGGACGAGGGACGTCATCCGCAACATGATGCTGGAGGCGGAGAGCGTCGCGCGGAAGCTCGGGGCCGGCTTTCCGGTCGACGTCGACGCTCGCATCCGTTGGGGCGCCGAGGTCGGGGCTCACAAGACATCGATGCTTCAGGACCTCGAGAAGAGGAGGCCGATGGAGATCGACGCCCTGGTTGGCTCGGTCTCCGAGCTCGGCCGACTTACCTCCGTCCCCACTCCGACGATTGACACCCTCCTGGCCCTGGTTCGGCTCCGCGCGCGCTCGGCTGGAATTCCCTCGTAAGACTTCGTTAAGGGGTTGCTTTTTCCCGAAGTGTGACATAGATTACATTCGCTTAACCGTTCCGTCTCTCATAACGGTTTCGAAGCAAGCGGTTCGTCGTTCATCCAGTGCCGGGACGAACAGACCCGCGACACGAGGTTTGCAACGTGGATCGCGATTACGTGTCCCGGCGTACTGGACGTTTCGTTCCTTCTACCTCCGTCACCGTGGCGCTCCTGGAAGAGAACCTCCCGATCGCCTACGGTGTCGTTCGAGACATCTCCGATGCGGGCGCCTGCATCATGACGAATACGAGCCTGAACCCCGGAAGGGCCTACCAGTTCCGGATGAGCTTTTTCGGCGGGGCGATCCTGGAGGCCGAGGCGCGCGTCGTCTGGCACGAGCGCAACCGGCCCAACGGGAGCGAGTCGGTGGGTGTGCCTCACGGGATGGAATTCATCGATATCAACGACGCAAACCTCGGGAACCTGCGCCGCATCCTGCAAACGAGGGAGTTCGGGGCGAAGAACTGAGAACTATTCCTTCATCGCCTTCTGCACCGCATCGTGGAACGCCGGCCTGAGCTCCGCGATCTTCGGGTTCTCTCTCGTGGGGTGGACTCGATTCGTGAGGAGGATAGCGAAGAGCTCGCGCTCGGGGTCGATCCAGAGCGACGTTCCCGTGAACCCGGTGTGTCCGTACGAAGACGCGGAGAAGAGCGCGCCGGCGGAGCTCGGCTCGGACGGCGTATCCCAGCCGAGGGCTCGACTGCTGCCGGAAACCAGGTTCGCCCTTCGGGTGAAGAGCGCGATGGTTTCGGGCTTCAAGAGGCGCCGGCCCCCGTACGCGCCTCCATTCAGCATCATCTGGGCGAAAGCCCCGAGACATCTTCCGGTCGAGAAGAGGCCGGCGTGCGGGGCGACGCCTCCGAGACCGAAGGCGTTCTCGTCGTGGACCTCTCCGTGCACCAGGCGACCTCGCCACGGATCGATCTCGGTAGGCGCGATGCGGGGTCGAAGCGAAGCCGGCGGGCGATACGTCGCATCGTCCATTCCGAGGGGGCCGAGGATCTCTTCTTTCGCGAGATCCTCGAGGTCCTTTCCCGTCACCCGCTCCAGGATCTCTCCGAGGAGGAGGATGCCCAGGTCGGAGTAGACCATCTTCGATCGCGGAAGATAGTCGAGCGGCATCTCGTAGATGGTCGAAAGGTACCCTCGCTTCGATTCTTCCCGAGTCTTCCCCTCGAACTTGCGGAACAGGTCCGTCCACCACAGGAGACCGCCGGTGTGAGCGAGGAGGTCCTTCACCAGGACCCGGTCCTTTCCCTCCCCTTTGAACTCGGGAACGTATCGGGAAACCGGGCTCTCGAGATCGAGGAGCTCCCGCTCGTGGAAGATCATCACCAGAGTCGTGGTGACGACCACCTTGGTGAGAGAGGCGATGTCGTAGAGGGTGTCGGAAGTCACCTTTGCGGCATCCTGGTCATAGGTCATCCTCCCGAACGCGCGCTCGAGGACGACCTTCCCCCGGCGCGCCACGAGAACGACCGCCCCCGGAGCGGTGCCGCTTTCGATCGCTCGCGCCACGACGTTCTGGACGCGGACGAGACCTTCCGAAGAGAATCCAACTTCTTCCGGCTTCCGGGCGTTCTCGAGCTTCATGCGCCGCGGCTCGAGGAGGACCCCATGGTCTCGAGGATACTCCGGCGACAGCGTCACGGGAAGCTTTCCCGCGAAGCCGATCTCGCCAAAGAGGGCGCGAGCGAGAGCGCGCTCGGAGGCGGGCGCGAAATCGTACGTCGCGACCAGCGACGTCGCTTCCGGGAGAGACCCGAGGACGTAGGGCGTTCCCAGGCTCGCGAGAGCGACGAGGTGTCCGCTCTCGAGCCTGCGCTTCAAAGCCCTCGAGAGGCTTTCGGCGATCTCGCCCCGGCCGAGAAAGGACCGGCTGCGGGCGTAGCTCGCGACCAGAGTCACGTCCGCCTCGGCGTTCACGATCTCTTCCTCGAGAAGGGACGCCGCCTCCGGCGCCACCTCGATCCTGCGGACACTCCCAGCGCGGCGGCGCAGCTCCTCGAGAAGGACGCCGGGGTCGGCCTCCCTCTCGGAGTCTGGAACGAAATCAACGAGGAGAATCGACGGAGGAGCCTCGCTTCGAAACGGAAGGAGACCGCCCTCGTTCTGAACCAGGGTCACCGCCCGCCCGGCCATCTCCTCGATGCGCGCCGCGGCAACCAGGCTCGCGAGACGTCGAGGCAAGTCCTTTAGCTCGACGGTGCGGCGACGGTGAAGCGAAAGGCGCTCCTTCGCTTGGAGAACGCGGCGGACGGAGCGATCGATGCGCTCCTGGGAAAGCTCGCCGCGGCGGACGGCTAGAAGAACCGCGCGGTAGGTGACGAGAGCATCGGGCGGAACCAGCAGCATGTCGACCCCGGCATTCAAGGCATCGACCGCCACCTGGCCGTCCCAGGCGCCCTCGCGGGCTCCTTCCATGTCGAGGGCGTCGCTCACGATGAGGCCGCGAAACCCCATCTCGCCCCGGAGGACTCCTTCGAGGATCTCGGGAGATAGCGTCGCCGGACGCCGGTCGTTTCCGTCGAGAGCGGGGACAGCGAGATGCGCGGGCATCACCGCGGCCACTCCCGCCTCGATCGCCGCGCGGAAGGGGACGAAGCTTTCCCGCTCGAGACGATCGCGATCGTGGCGAAGCACGGGAAGCGCGACATGGGAGTCGACGCCGGTTCCCCCGTGTCCGGGGAAGTGTTTCGCCGTCGTCAAGACCCCGAGGCTCTGCGCGCGGCGAATGTAGGCGGCGCCAAGCCGGGCCGCGCGCTCCGGCGAGTCTCCGAACGAGCGGGTGTCGATGACCGCGTTCTCCGGGTTGGTGTTCAGGTCGAGGACGGGATTCAGCAGAAGGTGTATGCCGAGCGCTCTCGCCTCGCGGGCGGTGACCTCCGCCTGAAACTCGAGTTCGGCCTCGGAAGCGAAGGCGCCCATCGCCATGGCCCGCGGAAACCGGCTCGCGCCTTCGACCCGCATCGCCGGTCCCCACTCGTAGTCCGACGCCATGAGAAGCGGGAGCCTCGACTCCTCCTGAAGGCGGTTGCCGAGAGCGGCGGTCGCGAACGGGTCCCCCTTGAAGAAGACGACGCCTCCGATGCTGCCCTCGCCGGCGGCGTCGATGAGGCTCTGAAAGAGAGGGTCCGCCTCATTCAGGAAGACTCCGTTCGATCGAGGATAAATGAGCTGCCCGATCTTCTCCTCGAGGCTGAGGGTCGAAAGAACCTCCTCGGCCCAGGAAGCTTCGTCCGTCATCGACACGGGCTTCGACCCCGCGCAGCCGAGCGAGAGGAGGAGCAGCACGAAGGCCGGAGCGCTCCCCTTCATGGACTCTTCATGGACCCTTCATGAAACGATACTAGCGCCGATCCAACGTTTGCTCCCAATAGCAAATGCCGGAGTTCTTCGTTAGGATACTTCGTAGACCAAGAGCCCACTCTCGCGAGCCGACCGATCGAAGGGATCGCCTGATGACCGCGATGAAGAGCCTCGTCGTGACCGCCGACGACTTCGGACTGAGCAGAGGCGTGGTCGAGGGGATTGTGGAAGCGCACGAGCGCGGGATCGTCACCTCGACGTCCCTGATGGTAAACGCCCCCTCGGCCGAGGCCGCGTTCGAAGAGGCTCAACGCCTCCCCTCTCTCGCGACCGGCCTTCACTTCGTCCTCACCTTCGGGCGTCCCGTTGGCCCGACCGAGTCCCTTTCCCGGCTTCTCGACGAAGACGGAAGCTTCCGCAAGAACGGCTCGGGAGCCCACGAGCTCGCCCATCCGGACGAGGTCCGGGAAGAGCTGCGCGCCCAGCTCCTGGCGTTCGAGAAGGGGGTGGGCCGCCCGCCGACCCACATTGACGGACACCATCACGTTCACCTCCACCCGGGCATTCTCAGGGTAGCGATCGAAGAGGCTTCCCGGCTCGGCATCCCGCTGCGATCGACGAATGGGGAAGTGCGCGACAGGCTCCGGCTCGAGAGGATAAGGACCTGCGATCGATTCCTCGATGGCTTCTTTGGCGACGATGTGAGTGAAGCCAGGCTTCTTTCGATCCTCGAATCGATTCCCGAGGGGACGAGCGAGCTCATGTGCCATCCCGCCCGCCCCGACGGCGAGCTCGAGCGCGTCTCGAGTTACGTCGCGCCGCGAAACCGTGAGCTGGCGACGCTCGTTTCTCCCCGGATCCTCGACGCCGTCGACCGCCTGGGGATCGACCTCATTCCGCTGTCCGGCCTTACAGGCTTACAGGGGGTTGACAAACCTCATCTATCGCCCGACACTATATGAAGTTACCTCCGTACACCAAAATTTAGAGCTTTTGTGGTTGCCAGGAAGGGCGACTGCCTGTAACAGGACTGAAAGCGAGGAATTGAGCCGGTGAGCCTCTGGAAGCGTTGTTCGCGCTCGGTATTTTGCGCCGTGCTGTGCCTGGCCCTTTGCGCCGCTCCCATGCCGATCTCGGCCCAGACGGAAGGGGATCCCGCGGTCCCCTCCGGAGTGATCGAGGGCCTGATCGTCGGGCGCATCTACGAGGTCAACCACAAGAAGTACGAGGAGTACCGCGCCCGAATGGAGAAAATGAAGAACGAGGGCAAGAAGGAGCTTCTCGATCCCGACGAATATCTCGAGGACCTTCCGGACGCCTCGGTCATCGCCCGACAGCTTTCGACGAACACCCGTTTTTCCAGCGAGTTCAGCAGCCGGGACGGCGAGTACACGATTCGCGAATCACCGATCGGCGCCTTCGACTTCAGCCTGATGCACGATGGATTCGAATATCCCATCCGCCAGCACCTGGATCTGAACGTCGAGCTGAGCTACATCGCCGAGCTCTGCTTCGTCGTCGATCGCGTGGAAAAGAAGGCCTGGATGATCTCCGAAGGCATGAGGCGCGATTCCGACGCGCCTCCGTTCGTTCCCGAGAGGTGCCTCTCGTCCGTCAGCGCTTGCCTGGCGATGCTGACCGGCGACGAGGGATTCCCGAACGGCCTGCTCCTGCTCCTCGCGGGAAGCGGCGCCGCAGCCACCACCCTCGGTATCCTCGGCACCGAGCAAACCGAGGCGAGCCCACCCCGCCGACCCAACTAACTACGACTCCCTCAACGCCGCCGAGATCGGAAGCCGCGCCGCGCGGATCGCGGGGAACAACCCGCCGATGAGCCCGATGACCACCGCGTAGAAGATGCCGCTCCCGAGGAGGGCCGGGGTGACGTCGAAGGCGAAGGTCACCTGCGAGAAGCTCTGCCAGTTCATGGTGGCGGTGCGGAAGCCGTCGAACGCGACGTAGGCCAGGCCGGCGCCGAGGAGTCCCCCGACGACCGCGAGGAGGAGTGACTCGAGGAGCACCGACGTCACGATGGCGCCGGAGCCGAAGCCGAGGGCGCGAAGGGTCGCGATCTCCCGCGTCCGGGAGGAGACGGCGCTGTACATCGTGTTCAGGGCCCCGAAAACCGCGCCGCTTCCCATGAGGACCGCGACCCAGAGTCCCACCGTGGTAACGAGGCCGGTGATGACGGTCGACTGCTCGGCGTAGTAATCCGTCTGCCTCTCCACCATCACGTTGAGCCGGGGGTCGGTGGTGAGCCGATCTTTGAATTCTTGAAAGCGGTCCGCGCTCTCGAGCCGCGCGTATACCGCCTGGAAGGTGTTGCCCCGGCGGTAGGCGGGCGCGAGAACGCCGGCGTCGGTCCAGATCTCGGATTCGGCGATTCCGCCGTTGGCGGTGAAGGCGCCCACCACTGTCCAGTTCTGCTTCCCGACGGGGATCGACGAGCCGACATCGAGGCCCGAGAACTCGCTCGACGCGCCGAGACCGGTGATGACCTCGTTCTTGCCCCATTCGAAGCGACGGCCCTCGACGATCTCGATGTCACCGCGAACGTCGAAGGCGGGAGGCTCGACTCCCCGCAGGGGAACGTTGGCGTCGGTGCCCGTCGACCGCTTTGGCAGATTGATGACGACGAAGATCTCGGGGGATGCGAGCGAGACTCCGTTGGTGCGAGCGATTCCCTCGACGTCCGTCACCACGCGCGCCTCGTCCCGGTTCATGATGCTCGACATCTCGGTGTCCGATCCGCTGCGCATTACCAGCGCGGTGTCCGCTTTTCCCGACACCGTCATCGCCCGCCGGAACCCCTCGCCGATCGAGAACACCCCGATGAACACCCCTACGACGCCGGCGATCCCGAATATTGTGGAAGCCGAGGAGCCCAGCCTCTGTGAGACGGTGCGGAGGTTGAAGCTCGTGAGGACGGCGATCTGCGTGAACCAGTTCAAGCGAGCCTCCGGAGGGCGTCGGCGATGCGGAGCCGGCCCGCCTGAAGCGCGGGAAAAAACCCGGTGACGATGCCGAGGGCGACGACGATGAGCGCTCCCAGGATCAGATCTCGGGTGGGGAAGAAGAACATCGGGAGACGACCGCCTGTCGGATCTCCTATTACGGTGATGGCGCTCCAGGCAATGGCGAGCCCCGCGAACCCACCGAGGGCGACAATGGTGAGAGCCTCCGCGAGGACCAAGCCGAGAACCTGACCGTTGGTGAAGCCTACGGCTTTGAGCACCGCGAGCTCTCCCGTGCGCTCGCGCACCGATTGGGCCATGGTATTGCCGGCGACGAGCAGGATGGTGAAGAAGACGGCGCTCATGATCGCCTGCATGATCGCCCCGATGTTTCCGACTTGATCGGAGAACGAACGGACGAACGCCGCCTCGGTCTCGGCCTTGGTCTCCGCGGGGGAGTTCGCGAACGTTTCGTCGATGGCCCTGGCGATCTCGGCGGCCCGATCGGAGTCCGAGATTTTCACGATGTACCAGCCGACCGAGCCTCTGAGAGCGTCGCGGGCCTCATCGAAGTAGTCGTACCGAAAGAAAAACTGAGTCGTATCCACGCCCTTTTTCGCCCCGTCGTAGATACCCACCAGGTCGAACTCCCAGGTCTTTTTGCCGCCGCCTTGGGTCCAGTAGGTCGCCTGAATGGGAATCTTGTCCCCCACTTTCCATTCGAAACGCTCGGCCGTCGTGCGCCCGACGATGGCGCCGGTCCTCGTCCGAAACCATGCCTCGCGCTCGTCTTCCGGGAGCTGGAACTCAGGATAGAGCGACAGGTACTCCTCCGGCTTCACTATGAACTGGGGAAAGAAGTTCCGGGGCTCGCGATAGATACCCCCGAACCAGGTCGCGGGAGTGGCTTCGGCCACTCCGGGGATTTGCTCCATCTCCGCCTCATAATCTCCTGGAAGCAACTGGATGATCGAGACGATGTGGCGAACGATCAGGCGATCGGCGCCCGCGACGTTCATCCCGGCAGTGAGCGCTTGTCGTACCGCGGCGAGGCATCCGAAGAGAACGAACGCCACGAAGATCGACGCCAGAGTGAGCAGGGTGCGGATCTTTTTCCGCTTCAGGTTCGACCAGACCAGGCGCGTGTATCTCATTCGATTGGCTCCTGGCTGAGGCGGCCCTTGTCGAGGTAGAGTTTCCTGCTGGCGCGGGCAGCGGCATGGGGATCGTGAGTGACCATGATGATGGTCTTGCCGTGCTCCCGGTTCAGGGCGCCGAGGAGGTTCAGCACCTCGTCACCCGACTTCCGGTCGAGATCCCCCGTAGGCTCGTCGCAGAGGAGGAGCGTCGGATCGCTCACGATCCCCCGCGCGATTCCCACCCGCTGCTGTTCTCCTCCCGAGAGCTCCCGCGGGTAGTGCTTCTTCCGATGGGAGAGTCCCACGACCCCGAGCGCGGTATCCACGTGTTTCTTCCTCTGGGCCCCCGAGAGCCGGGTGAGGAGGAGCGGCAGCTCCACGTTCCGTTCCGCGCTCAGGACCGGCAGGAGGTTATAGAACTGGAACACCAGACCGATGTGCCGCCCCCTCCAGGCTGCGAGCTTCTTTCCCGAAAGGCGATCGATCCTCTCGTCTCCGACCGAAACCGCTCCCGAGGTGGGAGAGTCGAGGCCGCCGATGATGTTCAGAAGCGTGCTCTTCCCCGAGCCCGAAGGTCCCATGAGGGCGAGAAACTCGCCCTTCGCGAGGCTGAGGTCCAGCCCGTCGAGAACGTGGATCTTCTCCGCGCCGCGTTTGAAGGTCTTGCTGACCTTCTCCACGCGAACCAGAGCGCCGTTCAATTCACTCATCGCTCCCGCACCTCCACTTCATCTCCGTCCGCCAGGTCCGCGGGAGCTTCTATCACGACACTCTCCCCGCCTGCGATTCCCGCCAGGACGAGCGCCTCTTCTCCGCCCGCGTCCAACCCCACCGTCACCGCGCGTCTTTCGACTCGCTCCCCGCTCACCACGAAGACCACGTCCCGGCCCTCGTCTTTTCGCAGAGCGGCGCTAGGAATGATTACGGCTCGACGACTCGCTTGTTCCTGAACCTCTTCACGGAACGCGACCTTGACCCCCATGTCCGGCAGGATCTTGGGATCGAGCGAGTCGAAGCCGATGCGCACCCGCACCGTCGCTCGATCGCGGTCGGCGGTGGGGACGATGGCGATGACCCGCGCCGGGATGGTCCATTCCGGATAGGCGTCGAGGACCGCCGCAACCGCCTGGCCCGCGCGCACGCGGTTGATGTAGCTCTCGTTCACGTCGACCTCGATCTCGAGCGAGCTCATGTCGACCACGGTTCCAATGCCCGTGCGGGTGAACCCGCCCCCCGCCGTCACGGGAGAGATCATCTCCCCGGGCTGGGCGTCTTTCGTGGTCACGACCCCGTCGAACGGAGCGCGAATGATGGTGTCCTCGAGCTGCTGGGTCCAGACGTCGAGGCGCCTCTCCGCCACCAGCTCCTCTTCCCGTTGCCGCCGGAGCCTCGCCTCGAGAGAGTCGCTCTCGGCCTGGATGCGATCCAGCTCCGCCTGACTCACGACCGAATCCTTCACCAGGGCCCGCGTCCGATCGAGCCGAAGCTTCGACTCCGCGAGCTGCACCTTCGTCTCCTCGAGGACGGTCTGCGCCGCGCGAACCTCCGCCTCGGCGAGCTTCAGGCTCGCGTCCGTGTTCGATGCGTCGAGCCGCGCCAGGATTTGACCTGCCTTCACCTCCATGCCTTCCTCGATCAGAACTTCGAGCACTTTCGCCGTGACCTTGGAAGAGACCGTGGCCTGACGCCGGGCGGTGACGTAGCCCGACGCGTTCAGGACGGTCTGACCGGTAGAGGAAAGCTCGGTTTCCCGAGCCGCCACGGCCGTGACTTCCTTCCTTGGTCCGCCAAGAAAGAAGTAGAGCCCAGCCGTCGCGAGAAGGACCAAAGCGCCAAGAACGATCCAGAGGTAGCTGCGAGACTCATTTCCTTCACCGCTCCGGTCGATCTTCAAGTCGTCGAGTGAGGGCCTTTCCGCGCTCATGGTCACCGTCGAGAACAATAGGCACGGGAAGGCCCTGGTAGCAAGTCGCGAAGTCCTCAGGGTTCGCGGGAAACGCTCGCGAGCACATCGACGATCGCGTCCTGCTTTTGGCCCCGGGCCAGATCGAGGGCGCTCTTCCCGTCCTCCGTCTTCTGCTCAAGGTTCGCTCCGTGGGAGAGGAGGATTCGCAAGAGATCGAGCTTCCCCGTCGCTGCCGCCTCGTGGAGCGGGGTGAACCCCTTCTCTTGCGGCGCGTTCACGTCGGCCCCGGCCTCGAGAAGAGCCCGCACGATGGAAAGGTTCCCGGACGCGGACGCGGCGTGAATCGCCCGAACCTTCATCGGGTTGCGGGCAGCGAGATTCGGGTCGGCGCCTTTGGCCAGAAGGAGCTTCGCCGCCTCTTCGTGTCCGTAGAACGCCGCGAGGCCCAGAGGATAGAAGCCGTCCGACGCGTAGGCGTTCGCCGTCGAGGCTTCCTCGTCGAGAATCGCCTTCAAACGCTCCGTCCGTCCGAAGGCCGCGGCCTCGAAGACGTCGAGAGGCTCGACTTCGTCCTTGCGAGAGACGAGGAAATCCGCGACCTCGCGCTTTTGGTAATAAAGCGCGAGAAGCGGCGCCGACACCCCCTTGTCGGTTCGAAGCGCCGCGAGCGAAGGCGCGGCCGCGACGAGCGACTGCACCCTCGGGAGGTCCCCCTCCTTCACCGCTTTCCAGAAATCTTCGGACCCATCCACGATGAGACCCAGTATAAGGAACAGAACCATTTCGGTAATCATCAGGTCACCCCTTTCGTTATGGGTAGAGACCCGGGATAGAGCCCGAAGGTTACCTCGGGGTTTAGACGAAAACGACGCGGTCGCTGAAGACGAAGTTGAGAGAGGCGCAGCAGGCGATCGAGGCGAGATTTCCGGCGAGGGGGTGTATCGAGAGCTCCCCCACGAAGAGCCACATGAACAGAAGGTTTCCCAGGATCGAGACGAGGCCGGTGGTGGTGTTGAAGCGGACGAGGCGACGAAGACGCTCTCCGTTTCGACGCCGATCGCGCCAGGTCCAGTGCTCGTGCCAGAGGAAATTGTGGAGGATCGCCGCTTCCACCGCGAGCGCCGTGGCGGTCAGGTAGTGAAGACCCGCGAGGCCAGTCAGCGAGGCGAGAAACGTCAACTGCAGGCCCGTCCCCATCGAGCCCACGGAAGCGAAGCGGAGGAGGCGAAGGAGAAGGGCTCTCAAGGAATGGTTTCGCGAAGGTAGAGGGTGCGGGTATTCCGCGCCGCGGAGACGAGAAGGGTCACCGCGAGCCCGACGATGGCACAAGCTCCTCCCACGTCGAAGAGGAGTGCCCTGGTTCCGAAAACGGTGACCACGGGACGATATAGAAGGTAGAGGGTCCCTATGGCGAAGAGGATCCGGAGCTCCGTCGGTCCCATCCTGAGGAAGTGGATCCGGAACGTTCCCACGGCGTAGGCGGCAAGGTAGATTTCCGAGACCACCATCAAGTAGACGACCATGACCGAAGCCGCGATCCAGGGCGTCATGTAGCCCGAGAGCCCGAGCCCGCCCAGAAGGAAGAACGCCCCGAAGACGTCTACGATGTGATCGACGTAGTAGCCATACTTCGGCCGCTCGTGCTTTCTCACCCGCGCGAGGGTTCCGTCGAGGCTGTCGCCGAACCAGTTGAGGATGAGGCACGAAACGACACCGACGAGAGCGAGGGGCTCCGCCCCCGCGGCCCAGAAGGAAAGGCCGGCTCCGAGCATTCCCAAGAGCCCGAGAAGCGTGAGGTGATCGGAGTTCACGGCGCGAGGCATCCTCTCCGCCATGAAGACCAGGGCGCGTTTTTCGAGGCCCGAGAGAAAGCTCGAAAGCTCGCGGTTCATATCAGCCATCGTAAGGCTCCTTTCCTCCACGGCACTGCAAGGAGCGTTCCGCCGAAGAGGCCGGATACGAACATCCTAGGGTCTACTTAGCCTATCCCATCGGATTGAGGGCTCACTGAATGGATAGAATAGCTTCGAGAATGCCTCGCAGGGAGTTGGTTCTCTGCCGCGGGTTTCGCGGCGTAACGTCGTTCGTGGCCCTTAGCCTGAGGAACCTCCTCGAGAGAGACCCGTTCGCGCCCGCCCGCTCTTTGGTCCTCTTGCCCACTGCGGCCGCGACACACCTCTTCCGCCGGGAGCTCGAGGACGCGCTCCTGAACCGGCGCTCGGCCGCCGTCCTTCCCACGATGGCGACTTCCGCGAGCCTCCTCGCGCTCCTCACCGAGCGGGTCTCGACGACGCTCCAACTCGTCGACCCGCTCCTGAGAGAAGCGCTCCTCGAAAGCGCGTTCGCCAAGGTTCAGGAGGAGGGTGTCGTTCCTCCGTTCGGCCTTCGAGGAGGGCTCGCCCGCCGCGTGCTCGATCTCTACGACGAGATCCTCGCCCGTTCTCCTCTCGAGGTCGGGGGGCGCGGACTCGACGGCTTCTTCGCGCGGGCTCTCGAAGAGCTGGAGGCGCCCGACGACGAGGGAGCGATGAAGCTCGCCGCCCAGACGCGCTTCCTGCGAGCCTCGATCGAGGGGTATCGCACGGCCCTGTCCGGACTCGGTCTTCTCGACGCCCCGGGGGCGAGGCTCGCGCTCGCAGCCGAAGACTTCCCTTTCGAGCGGGCCTTCGTTCTCGGCTCCGAGACCCTCGCCGTCGCGGATCTCGATCTCCTTTCGAAGGCGCCGGCGCTGGCCGAGCTTTTGGTCGTCCTTCCGAGCCCGGCGAGCGAGCTTCCCGAGCCCCTCGCGCGGCGCTTCACGATGGTGATGGCAAAGGACGGGCTCGACTCCCCCCCAAGGCTTCTCACTCCCGGCCGCGAGGGTGAGCTGGCATTCGTCGCCCGCGACCGCGAAGAATCTTTCACCGACGTCGCCCGGCTCTTGAAAACCCTCGAGGACGACGGGAGGCTTCCCCCCCTTCACCGCATCGGAGTCGTCGTCCCCCGGCCTCTTCCCTATCTCTATCTCGCGAAAAAAGTCTTCGCCGAAGCCGGAGTCCCCTATCAGCTCCAGGACAGCTTCCCCCTCGCGACCGAGCCCTACGTCGCCGCCGTCGACCTCGTGCTGGAGCTCGTGGCGACGGGCTCCCATCGAGATTCCGCCCTCGCTCTCCTGCGAAGCCCGTTCTTCGCGTTCGACGGAGTCTCCGAAGTCGAGGTCGCCGCTTTCGACGAGCTGACCTTGCGCTTCCGCGAGCCGGGCGGGGTGGATCGTTTCCGCGCGCTTCTCTCGAGATTGAGCCGGCCGCCGCTTCAACCGAGCCTCCCCGGCGTCGAGGGGCACGACCAGACGGCGAGAGCCATCCCCGCCCTCGCGGCCATCGTCTCCGGAAGCGAAGCCTTAGCCCCTCTTACCGAGCTCGGCTCGCTCACCGCGAAGATCGACTGCCTCCGGCGCTTCCTTCGTTCTTACGGCCGTCCGATCCCGGTCGAGGACTCTGGCCTGAACAGTTTGAGACGCGCGAAGGCCGCTTTCGATTCCATCCTCGAAAGACTGGAAGAGGCCGGGCGCCGCGTCTCCGACCTCCCGCGGGACTTCGCCTATTTCCGAGAGAAGCTCCGGCGCGCGATCGAGCAGCACACGTTCGCCCTCCGGAGCGGCGAGACCGGCGTCCAGATCGTCGATTCCCGCTCCGCTCCCTTCGGAGGGTTCGACCTCGTGGTTCTCATGGGACTCAACGAGGAAGAGTGGCCCGAGCGCTCCGACAGGAACATCTTTTATCCCCAATGGCTCTTGCGGGAGTTCGGCTTTCCCTCCGATCGAGATCTGCTCGCGGGAGAGCGGCAACGCTTTCTCGGACTTCTCGATCTCGCGGGGAAGCACGTCGTCCTCTTCCGCCATCAGCTCGAGGACGAGATTCCCGCGGTGCCGTCGCCGTTTCTCGAGGACGCCCGATCCTGGGTGTCGGAGCGGGAAGTGACTGAGGTCCCTCTCGGAATAGCCCTCGCGGAGATCGTCGTGACCCGTTCCGATGGGCTGCGACGCGGTCTCCTGTCGTCCGAATCGGGAGCGGTGCCTCGGCGGCCCGGGCACGTGGAAGGACCCCTTACCGTATCCGAGCCGATTTCGCCCACGGCGTTCGAGCTCTATCTTCGGTGCCCGTTCAAATACTACTCGCGCTATCTCCTTGGCATCGAGGAAGAGGAAGAAGTCGACGAGCAGCTCTCGCCTCTCGAGCGCGGGCGCATCCTGCACGAGGTCCTTCAGGAAGCTTTCGCGGAATGGGACCGCGGCCGGAGCTCGCCCCGGGCGATCGATCCCGAGAGCTACGACGAAGCGGTCATCCTCTTCCGGCGCGTGGCTCTCGCGAGCCTCCCTCCGGAGCACCGAGCGATCGAGATGGAGCGGCTCTTCGGGGGAGCGGGCGAACCGGGCGCGATCCCGTGGCTCCTCCGCCGAGAGATGGGCCAGGGCCCTTTGCGGGAGCGGCTGGTGGAGCACGCGTTCTCGAGCGCGCTCCGGCTCGAGGAAGGGCCGCGGGGAGAAAAGCCCTGGTACGTGCGGATCCAGGGACGGATCGACCGAGCGGACGTCGACCTCAAGGGACTTCTGCACGTCTACGACTACAAGAGCGGCCGCGCGCCGGGAGAAGCCGTCGCTCTCCAGGTCCCGCTCTACGCCATGTGTCTCTCGTCGGAACGAGGCCTTTCGGTGAAGGAGGCCGCGTATCTGAGCTTTCGCGATCGTAAAGCGATCTCGAGGGGCGACTTCGAGAAGGCGGGGGCGCTTCTCACCAAGACCTACGGAGCGATCCGGGAGGGGCGCTTCGCTCCGGCGCCGTATCAGGAGCATCTCTGCGCGAGCTGCGGGTATGCGATGGTCTGCCGCAAGGAGATCGTGGAGCCACGGGAGCTTCCTCCATGACCGACGAAGTCCTCTCGTTTGTCGACGCCGGAGCCCGCGCAGAAGCCTCCGATCCCACGCTCAACGTCGCTCTCGAAGCGTCGGCAGGGACGGGAAAAACCCGGGTCCTCGTGGATCGATACCTGCGCCTCCTGGAAGAGGGTTCGGCCCCTCGCCATATCCTCGCCATCACCTTCACCCGGAAGGCGGCGGGCGAGATGAAGACCCGCATCATCGACGAGCTGCGGAAGAGACCCTCGCTTTGGAGCGAGATGAGGACCCGGCTCTTCGAGATGCACGTCACCACCATCGACGCCTTCTGTCTCGGTCTCCTCCGGGAGTTCCCGCTCGAGGCCGGGCTCGATCCCGACGTCGCGCTCCTCGACGAGGTCACGAGCGATCGCCTGAAGGAGGAGGCCATCGACGAGACCCTCGCGGCTTCGCGCCGGGGCCGGGGAGTGGACATAAGGTTTCTGGCGGCACGCTTCGGAGAGGGTGCGCTCCGGCGAGGAATTCGAGAGTTCCTCCAGAGCCGTCTCACCCGTGAGGAGATCCTGAGGCGCTACGTCGAGCATGTCGTCCCGCCGAGCGTGAACCTGAAGACGAGCTTGAAGCGCTTTTCGGAGTCTCTGACCTCGGTTTTCCGGGGGAAAGATGGCGTCGAGAGGTTCCTCGAAACCGGCCCCCCCGTGGAGGAGGCCGAGGCGGCTCCCGGATTCCGCGCGGTGCGGTTCGCGCTCGGGCGCGGGGTCGACCCCGAGACCGCGGCGCCGGTCGACGTCGAGGAGATCCGGGCGTACTTCCTGACTTTAGAGAACGAGCCTCGACGGCGGCTCTCGCCGCTCGCGCCGAAGGAGAGCTTCTCGAGCCCCGCCGCCTACGAGCGCCACCGCGAGGCGGTCTTGGCACTCGCCCCCGGTATCGCCCGGGCTTACCGGCAGTGGATCCGCGAGAAGGACTTCTACGCCGTTCGTCAGATTCATGCCCTCTATCGTCACGCGGCGGCGCGGTTCGCCGAGCTCAAGAGCGCCCGCGCCGGGTTGGATTTCACCGACGTGCTCCTCGAAGCGGTGAATCTCCTCGAGAAGAGAGGTGAGTTTTCTCAGAGCCGCTTTCGCCTGGAGTCCCGCTACCACCATCTGCTCATAGACGAGTTCCAGGACACGAACGAATATCAGTGGCGGCTCATCCGGGCTTTGGTCGACTCCTGGGGGGAAGGAGCGGGTCTGGTCCAGGAGGTCATCCTGGCCGAGCAGTCACAAGGCCCGGGTCAAGGCCGTATCCAGGAGCCGAGCCTCTTTCTCGTCGGCGATCGGAAGCAGTCGATCTACGGATGGCGCGACGCGAGGGTTGAAGTGATGGAGAAAGCCTCCCGCCATCTCCTTCGCATCCGGAGTGGGGGCGGACGAAAGCTCACGCTACGGCACAGCTTCCGCGCCTCGGGGGAGCTCCTCTCGTTTCTCAACGACCTCTTCTCCGACCTCCCTCGGGCGCGCGCCGATCTCGAGTGGTCCTTCCAGTACCGGGAGAGCGATCACTTCCCCACTTCGAACGCCACCTCGAGAAACGCGGAGCCATCGGTCGCGCTCGCGACGGGGAGGGATCTGAGTGTTGTCGCAGGCGCCGTCGCCGACGAGATCGTGCGCATCCTCGAAGAGGACGAGAGGAGGCCGAAAGACGTCGCCATCCTCTTCCGAAGCCGATCGTCCTATCGCGCCTACGAGGAGGCACTCGTCGCTCGAGGCGTTCCCGCCTACGTGTACCGGGGTCTCGGCTTCTTCGACTCCCCCGAGGTCATGGACATCCAGGCCCTGGTGCGCTTCCTCGCGGAGCCCGCCTCCAAGCTTCGAGCGGCGGAGCTCGCGCGCTCTCGATTCGTCGCCGTCTCCGATTCCGCCCTGATGCGCATGAGCGCGGCTTCGAGGAGACGCAGCGCGGAGTCCGCGCTTGCGCGCTGGCTTCAGCGGGGAGCGGTGGACGTCGAGCTGCCCCTCTCGGAAGCGGACCGTGCTTCGGTCGCGCGGGCGGGTCGTCTCATTCCACGGTTCCTCCCCCTGGTGGATCGTATCCCGGCGTTCGAGCTCCTCGAGCGAATCGTTCAGGAGAGCGACTACGCGCGCTGGTTCGTGGGCGAGCGGCAGGCCTGGGAAAACCTGAAAAAGGTGATGGAGATCGTCCGGCGGGCGGAAAACCGCGGCTATCTCACGATGTCGCGCCTCGCGGACTACCTCGCGAGCGCCGCGACCGACGACGAATCCCGCGCGGTCCTCGAGGCGGTAGACGCGGTGAACCTCATGACCATTCACGCCGCGAAGGGGCTCGAGTTCGACAGCGTCTTTCTGGTGAACATGCACCAGAGGCGCCGCGAAGACACGTCGCTCCCGCGGATTCGCGAGCTCAGAGACGGCGGCATCGAGGTGACGGCCCTCGGCGCCGCCGACGGCGACCCCGACGAGATCGCGAAGGAGCCGAACCGCGTCGAGGAAGAAGAAAAACGCCTGCTCTACGTGGCCCTCACCCGCGCGCGCCGGAGACTCGCGCTCTCCGCGGTCACGGCCGATGGTTTCGAGGCGGAGCGGAGTCTTCTCGGGCTTCTCCCGCAGAGCTTCCAGAGCCGGTTTCGAGAGGCGCTCGACGCCGGGAGCGAGCTCGGCGAGATCGAATGGCGCGGCCACCCGCTTCGGATCCTCAGGCTCACCGAGGGAAGGAAGTTCCACCGAAGGGACGAGGAGCGCCGGGACCGCCTGAGGCTCGAGCCGTTGTCTCCCGATGCTTACGAAGCCACCGTGCCCATCGAGGAAGCGCGCGGGGAAGGCGCGGCGCCGCGCGAAGACATCCCCGTTCCCCCCGAGCTCCTCGGGCCGGGAGAGGTTCACCGGCGGGTACCCTTCGCGCTCGCGCGAGGAGCCGCCGTCGTTCGCGGGGTCATCGATCTCCTCGTGGTCGATACCGACAAAGCGACGATCATCGAGCGTCTTTCGGGACCGGCGAGCGCAGAGCAACGGAGCCGAATGGAAATCCGACTGGAAGCCGTGGAAGCGCTCGCCCCTGGACGGGTGGTTACGGGCTTCTTCGTCGCCAGAGGCGCTCCCCCGGTGCCGGTGAAGCGCCGGGGGAGCGACGAGGGACTGCAGCTCTCTCTCTTTCGGAGCTGAGCGGTACAATCTTTGCCAATCAGGGTTTGAAATTCGCTATCCTTTTCCCGATCTTTAATATGCTCCATCGATTCGTCTACCCGAAGGGAGATCGGAGTTGGGTGGGCGGCAGGCTGATTCGCCGGACTTGGGAATACAACCCGACCCTGTACGCGCCCCCGAGATACCTGCGGGCTTGCGCGTATGAGGCCTTTGTGCCGGACCCCCTCGCGACACTGAGTCTCAGTCTCCCCGGCGAGGTCGCCGGAGTGACTCGTGAGAGCCTACGGAATCGTGAAAACGAATGCCGTGGGCGAGCCGGGATGCGCTCCACTCCAGAACGGGGACGGTCCGCCCGACATCACGGCGACGTACTGCTTTCCCTTCACTTCGTAGCTCACGACGCCGCCCCCGATGGGCCCGCCGGTGTTGAATCGATAGAGCTCCTTCCCCGAGGCGGCGTCGAGAACGAGGAAATCTCCGGTGAGCTCTCCCGTGAGGACCAGACCTCCCGCCGTCGTCGTCACCGCCGACACCATCGGCCTCGGTGAGTCGTAGCGCCACCTTATGCTGCCGTCGCTCCCGTCCACGGCCGTGAGCCGTCCCTTCCCCATCCCCTCCCGGCGCGTGTACCCGCCCATGTAGACTTTCCCGGGGATGAAACGGACTTCCTCCGCCACATGGAAGGTGGTGCACCAGTCGACGGCAGGGACGTAGAGCATATTGGTTCGCTCGTTGTACGCGGGCCCGTTCCACTCGACGCCTCCGAGGCTGCCGGGGCACGCGCGCACCCCTTGGGGCGTGAGCGGCACCTCGACGTTCTCCCGGGTCGTGACCTCGGCTTCGAACCACTGCTCGTGGGTCTCCTGGTCGAGAACGCGGAGAAGGCCGTCTTTGCCGGCCGTCGCCACCAGATTCCGAACGCTCCCCTCGATTGCGGCCCGGTAGATCGGGCTCACCTGCGTCAGGTCCCAGTCGTGAAAATCGGCGGGCACGAGCTGCTCGTACCATCGAAGCCTGCCGGTCCGAACGTCGAGGGCCACGATGGAGTTGGTGTAGAGGTTATCTCCGGGACGAAGCCCGGCGGGGAGATCGGGCGCGGGGTTGGTCACCGCCACGTAGAGCTCCTCCCGCACCGGGTCGAGGGAGAAGGGCGTCCAGACGGCGCCACCCCCAAGGATGATGTCATTGGGATTTCCCCAGGATTCATCCCCGGGCTCACGCGCGCCCGGGACGGTCTTGAAACGCCATACGGGCTCACCGTCCTGGAGCCGGAAAGCCCCTACCCAGCCCGAAATCGCGTTCTCGCTTCCCGCCGGTCCGATGAGGATCAAATCGTCGTAGATCAAAGGAGCCATGGTGAAGGTCTCGCCGATGGCGGCCTCCGCGGCTCGCCTCGCCCAGAGGAGTGTTCCGTCGCTTGCGTCGAGAGCGAGGAGATAACCGTCCGAGGTGCCGCGCACGACGCGGCCGTTCGCGACGGCGACTCCCCGGTTGTTCCGCCACACCTCGGAGAGCTTCGGCTCCCAGGTGTGACGCCACCTTGGGCGACAAGTCGAAGCATCGAGGGCGACGGTAGTACGGACGGACGTGAGATACATGGTGCCGTCATAAACGACGGGGCCGGTCTGGAAACTGCTCAACTCACCCACCTGATAGACGCAGGCGACTCGCAGCTCGGCCACGTTCTTGGAATCGATCTGCTCGAGGTCGACGTAGCGCCTCCCGGTGTAGTCATGCGTGTGATAGAGCCAATCGCGCGGGTTCTCGCTCGCCTCTTTCAGGAGTCGCGAAGGAAGGTAGCTCTCGTCCTTGGGACGAAGCCCGTTCTCCCCGGTGATGAACGCCGGCGGCTCGACGGCGGACGGATCCGCGCCCCCTCTCCATTCGATGGGAATCGCGCGGAGGGCGTCCTCGTCGGCCGAGAGCGCTCGTTCTCCGGAGCGGTAGCCGTTGTGCTGAAGAATGTACGCAAGGACGTCGAGGTACTGCTCGGGCGCGAGGGAGCCGCCCGACCCCGGCGGCATCGTCGTCCGTATGATGAAAAAGAGGTCGTCGACGCTCGACGAGCCCCAACCAAAGAAATCGGACACGCTCTTGCCCGGGTTCCACCTTTGTGCGAAGCGCGGGCCCGCGAGGGGCGCCGCCGACCCATCGGTGAGGTCCGGCCCGTGGCACGCGGCGCAGGCGTCGCGGTAGTGTGCTTGTCCTCTCTCCGCCTGAGTCACGGTGTAGAACCCGTCCGGCTCCGTTTGCGATTGAGACGCGGGTACCGTCGCGGAGAAAACGATCCAGGCGCCGATTATGGCTTTCGATCGCACGATGGCCCTCCCCTAATGAAACCGCGCCGGGTATTCTACAGCGGAGGGACGGGTGCTGCGGTGCGCTTCGATTGGGACATGTACCGGGATCGCGGACTTCGCATGCTCCTCCGTCCTCACGAGACCAACACTTTTAGTAAGCGGTACAATCTCCGCCAATGTACCGGTCGATCCGCGCCGACAAAGTCGTCGATACCGCTTCGAGCCTGAGAGCGCGGGTTCACGCCCGGTTCCCGGAATCCGGGCTTCTACGCGTCGCCGATGAGCTCCTCGACGCGACTCGCGAGTCCCAGGAGCGATGCCGCTCGATCGCGAGGCCGAATCTCCCTCTGCGCATCGGCGTCTGGGTTTTGGTCGGCGCCGGTATCGTCGGGATCGCCGCCCTCGTGGCCGCGAACGTCCGCATGACGGAGTCGTTCTGGGACCTGTCCAACTTCGTCGAGGCCGCGGAAGCGCTTCTCGCGAATTTGGTCTTCCTGGGCGCGGGGATTGCCTTTCTGGTCACCCTCGAGACCCGCATCAAACGAGGGCGCGCGCTCTCCGCCGTGAACGAGCTTCGCGCGCTCGCTCACATCATCGACATGCACCAGCTCACCAAGGATCCGGAGATGGTCTTCGGGCGCGGCGTGCCGACGGAGGTTTCTCCCGCCCGCAACATGACGGCCCTGGAGCTGAACCGATATCTCGATTACTGCAGCGAGATGCTCTCGATCGTCTCCAAGATCGGGGCCCTATACGTCCAGACCTTTCCCGACTCGCAGGCGCTTACCGCGGTCGACGACATCGAAAGCCTGACGAACGGGCTCTCGCGCAAGATCTGGCAGAAGATCATGATCCTCGACCGCTACCTCGACCGGGAGCCGCATGCTCACGTGTGACGAACGCCGCGACGATCAGAAGCCCCACGTCCCGGACAAGTGGCCTGAGGGTAGGCGCTCATCTCACGATCCTGACGTGTGCTCGAAGCGATGTGCGGCCGAGGCAAAATCTCGTCCGGACGAGATTTTGAACCATCACCGTCAGAGCTCGGGGTCTACGTCCGACCGAGCTCGCGAAGGAGCGAGCTCCTCGAGCGCTGCCACCCGCGGGACCTCCCTCTCCCGTCTGGTCGAAGGAACCTTCGACTCGCTTTCTCAGCCTCTGGTGGAAAGCGAAGACCCCCCGGTCCTCAGAATGCTTCGGGGCGCAGCCCGACGCGTCGACCCCAAGGACTATCGCTCGCATTTTCTCCGGAAGGAAGTACCGATGGCTGCCTACTTGCCGGCGAGATCGGCCTTCGAGGCAGCCTCGTCCTTCAGCGGCGCCACCTTGTCGGGATCGACGCGGATCATCAGATAGGTGATGTGGTCGTCGATCTTCGTGAACCAGTGCCCGGTGCCGGCGGGAATCACGATGACGTCGCCGGCCTTCAACGGATGGCTGACGCCGTTTTGCACCGATTTCGCGTTGTGCCCTGGGCCATTGAGCAGGCGGACGTTCGTGTTGGTGGCGGGCCGCCGCTCCATGCCCTCCATCTCCGGCCCGGTGACGAGCGTCGCCGATCCGCTGATGACGTGATAGACCTCGCTCACCAGGTCGTGCTCGGCCACTTCGCCGGGCGTTGCGATCGTCGTCCGGTGCACGAGGCCGATGGCGACGTTGGACTTGCCGATGTCCACCGCGCGGACCTGCTGGTCGATGATCCGGTCGGCCATCGCCCGCTTCAGGTAGGCCTGGATCTCCTCGTTCGGGATGTAGCTCGCCGGACAGCCCTTGCACGTCGGCTGCGGGTTCGGGTTCTGCGCGGCCACCAGCGTCGTGGCCAGCAACGCCGCGGCCAACGCGATCGAGAGTTTTGTCATAATGGTCTCCTGTTGCGCCTATTGTAGACTTGAGGGTTCCTCACTTGTGACGGACGCCGTGCCGGATCACCATCTCCACGTCCTGGAGGCGGTCGATATAGGTGAGCACGTCGCCGCGGACGGCGATGATGTCCGCGAGCTTCCCTTCGGCGACGGTTCCGACGTCGCCATCGGCTTTCAAGTGCACCGCGGGCCAGTAGGTTGCGGCGCGGATGGCGTCCATCGGCGGAACTCCGAAAACCCTCACCCAGTTGTCGAGCTCCCGCCAGGTCGAGTCGCTGTGGAACGTGAGGGGAACCCCGCTGTCGGTGCCGATCAGAAGCACTACCCCGGACTCCCGAAGCTGCTCGAACTTTCTCGCGAGCGTCGGATGCCGGAGGGGGATCAGCCGGAAATAGTCGAGCCTTTGGACGTCGTGGAGCGAAGCGCGGATGTCCTCGGTGACGTGGTCGGGCAGGCCCTCGCGCCAGCGCGGGTCGTCGAGCCTCTCCGGGTACTCGTCCCGGGTGTACTCGTATAAGAGGAGCGGGGTGACGGTCGGCGTCCAAAAGAGCGTATTCGCACGGCCCGCGATCAGAGCATACACGTCGTCGGGATACTCCGGCATCGTGCCGAGTCCGGTGTGCTCGAAACAGTCGACGCCCGCTGCGATGCCCCGTCGGATCTCCTCGGGGCGATGGGCGTGGGCCACGACAGGCAGGTTGTGGCGGTGAGCTTCGGCGACGACCGCGTGCACCTCCTCCATCGTCATCTGGTCCTGGTCGATGAGCTTGATGACGTCGACGCCCGCCTCGGCCAGGGTTCTCACCTTGGCGCGGGCGTCTTCCGGCCCCGAGACCCCCCACCGCTGGTGCTCGGTTCCGGGGTAGGTCAGCGGCTCAGCGGCTCAGCGGCTCAGCGGCGCCAAAGTTCTTGATGGCGCTCCCAGTCTTTTTCGGCGGGGCGCTCGTTGAGCTCGAAGTTGTAGCTCGTGTGACTCGTAGTCTCGATGCGGAGCCGGCCCGGAGTTCGTCGCTCCGTTTCAGTCACTTCGGCGAAGCTCCACACCCACTCGTGCTCCTTCGAACGGAAACTGAACCCGCCCGCGGTGAGGTTCAGAACGCCGTTGCAGTTTCCCAGGGCGTGGTCGTGACGGACGCCGAAGGCCAGAGGAAGCGTCCTTTCCCAAAGCCGCAGCGCGAGCTCGTCCTGAAGCTTCTGGGCTCCCGGGTAGGAAGCGTTGACCGCTTCGAGCGCGTCGAGCTGCGCTTGCGTGGTTTCGAGGTCGGAGCGCGCCAGCGCGCTTCGCGCCGCCTCGAACAGCTCCGCTGGACCGCGCGGAGCCGCGGGAGCCGGCACCGGTACGGGCTCCGGCGCCCGTGGGGTCACGGCCGGCTTCACCGATGCTCGGGGCTCCACGGCGGCTCGCGGTTTCGGTGCGAGCTCGCGCTCTACGCGGGTCATGAGCTCCCGCGCGGCAGCAAGGCCAGGCTGGCGCTCTAGGAGTGCTTCGAGCTCGGTCTTGCTTCGCTCGTACTCTCCACTCTCGAAAGCGAGGTTGGCCGAGTAGAAGAGCTCCGCATCGGTCGGCTCGGCAGGGGTTTCAAGCGTAGCTGCCGGAATCTCCGGCGGCGCCGGCGCGGCAGTCGGCGCCGGCTCCATGACCGGCGAATCGGCGGTGACGACGGAATCGGATCGTGTCGGCGCCGCGGGCCGCGATGATAGGAAGAGGCCCAAGAGGAGCGCGATAGCCGCGCTGGCAACCGAAGCTCCCAGGATCCACGTCCATCTTCCGGGCGGGTTCGCTCGGGGTGGCGCGGACGCTGGAATCGCAACCGGCGCGCGAGGCTCCCGCGGTGCTTCATTCTCGAAGCTTGGAGGCGGCGCGGTCCACGGAATCGGAACCGGAGCACGAGACGGCTCCGGACGAGCTTCAATCTCCAAGCGTGGCGGCCGCGGGGCCGCAGGAACCGGGACCACGGGAGGCTCCGGCTGAGCTTCCATCTCGACGCGTGGTGGCGGCGGGGTCCACGGAGTCGGAACAGGGGCACGAGGCTCCGGACGAGCTTCAATCTCCAAGCGTGGCGGCCGCGGGGCCGCCGGAACCGGGGCGCGAGGCTCCGGCGGAGCTTCCCTCTCGACGCGTGGAGGAGGCGCGGCCGCAGGAATCGGAACCGGGGCGCGAGGCTCCGGACGAGCTTCGCTCTTGACAAGTGGAGGCCGCTCGGCGGCCGGAATCGGAACCGGCGCCCGGGGCTCCGGACGAGCTTCATTTCTGACGCGTGGAGGCGGCGCCGCCACCGGATTCGGAGCCGGCGCGCGAGGCTCCGGCGAAGTTTCTTTCTTGACGCGTGGAGGCGGCGGCGCAGGAATCGGAGCGGGCGCGCGAGGCTCCGGCTTAGCTTCATTCTTGACGCGTGGAGGCGGTACGGCCAAAGGATTCGGAACCGGGGCCCGGGGCTCCGGCGGAGCTTCTTTCTTGACGCGAGAAGGCGGCGCGGTCGATATCGGAACCCGCGCCCAGGGCTCCGCACGAGTTTCATTCTTGACGCGTTGAGGAGCTGTCGCTGTGCTGCGGTTCGGCGGGAACTTATCGAGCACGTTCTCGATTTCGCCGCGATCGGGCGGCGACGGTTTCGGAGGCGAAGGCTCCGGTGCTTCGACCTTCTTCACGACTTCGAGAAGCCCCACGGAGACGAGGGCGTTGAGCGCGCGGACGACGTCGATCGTGCCCTGCGGAAGGGGCACTTCCCGAACGGTGAAGCGTTCTCGCTCCCTCGCGAACTTCAGTATCGCGCTCTCGTCAGAGGAAAGCTTCATCGTGAACAACGGAAGGACGGACGTTTGCGCGCAAGCGAAAACGCTTCCCGGTCCGCCGATCAAATCCTCCAGAATCCGGCGCTCGGCGATGCGCCGGCTTCCCTCGAGGATCATCGTGGGCGGCGACGCGGTGAACGCTTTGCTCTCGTCGACGCTCGGTTCGAGGTCCTCGAAAGAAAACTCGCCCGAGATCCAATTGAAGAGCGCGTAGAAAAGGGTCTCCGCCTGATCGCGGGAGACAGGCGGCGAGTCCGCGGCCTCGGCGAAAATCGCCACTCCCTTCCTGAAATGAACGCGCCTTTGGATCCCTTCCCGCGCGAGGTGCAAAACGCCGCTCTTGCGCTCGGCGTAGAGATGGCGCAGCACGTCGGCGAGGCTCGATTGGCGCAAGTTTCCGCGCACGCTGGTTTAGGCTCAGGTTGAAAGGTTGAATCGATTATACCGCCTTCCGCCGCGGCTCGGTAGAGCGATTTCGAGCGAATGTCCAAGCGATGCCTTCACCGGTTGGGTGGTAGACTCGAGCGAGCGGCGGCGCAGATGGGCCGCAGCAGGAGGCAAAGCGCGATGGAATCAAAGACGCGGCGCGAGTTCGTGAAGACGGTGGGCGCGGGGGCGCTGGCAAGCCTCGTAACCCCGCGAGGCTCGGCACAGACCCCCGGCACCGCTCGCGACGTGGTCGTCGTCGGGGCCGGTGTGTTCGGCACCTGGACTGCGTACCATCTCCTCAAGGCCGGGCGGAAGGTCAAAGTCGTCGACGCCTACGGTCCCGGGAGCAGCCGCGCGAGCTCCGGCGGCGAGAGCCGGGTGATTCGAATGTCGTACGGCAAAGACGAGATCTACACGCGTTTCTCCTGGCGCTCGCTCGCGCAATGGAAGGAGCTCTCGCGGCAGGTCGGCCATCCGCTGTTCCACGAGACCGGTGTCCTCTGGATGGCGCGCGACGAGGATCCGCTCGCGCTTCAGTCGCTCGAGGTGCTCGCGCGGGTAGGGGTGCCTCATGAGAGGCTGACGCGGTCCGACCTGGAGAAGCGTTATCCGCAGGTGGACTTCGGGCCGGTGAGCTGGGCCGTCTGGGAGCCGCGCGCCGGCGGCTTGATGGCGCGCCGCTCGGTGCACATGCTGTCCCAGGAGCTCGCGCGGCTGGGCGGCGAGGTCGTGTCCGGCGCCGCCGTCATGCCGAGCGGGAAGGGTCGTCTCGCCTCGGTCGCAACCAGAGACGGCAGAAGCTTCGTGGCCGCCGACTTCGTTTTCGCGTGCGGACCCTGGCTCCCGAAAGTCTTCCCCGAGCTCCTGGGACGGCGCATCTTTCCCACGCGACAGGAGGTCTTTTACTTCGGCCCGCCGTCCGGGGACGCACGCTTCCGCCCGCCCGACATGCCGATCTGGATCGACGACATCGCGCAGTGGTACGGGATTCCCGACATCGAGGGAAAGGGCTTCAAGCTCGCGCAGCACGCCATGGGACCCGCCTTCGATCCCGATTCGGGCGAGCGGTCCCCCTCCCCCGAGGGGATTCTCGCGGCTCGCGCCTTCGTGGGTGAACGGTTTCCCGCGCTCCGCGGAGCCCCGCTCGTCGCTGCCGAAGTCTGCCAGTACGAGAACTCCTCGAACGGCGACTTCCTGATCGATCGGCATCCCGATTTCGACAACGTGTGGCTCGTGGGCGGCGGCTCCGGCCACGGCTTCAAGCACGGCCCGGCGGTGGGCGAGTACGTGGCGGAGCACGTGCTCGAAGGTGGTCCGGTGGATCCTCGGTTCTCGCTTGCAACCAAAGGCACCGAGCTGAAGCGCGAGGTGACCTGAAAGCGGCGCAAAAAAGGAAACCCAATACAAAGGGGGATAGGGGGATAGGAGGAGATAAGGGAGATAAAGTTGGCCGAGAGTTCTGATTCATCTCCCCATCCCCCTTGTATTTCTTCCTTTGCGGGCGCGGTAGAGGCCCCAGAGGATGAGAGCGAGGCCGGTGAGCGCAACAACTATCCCCTGGACGACGAGCGGTCCCGTGAAGGTGGTGAAGAGCTCATCCCGAAGCTCGAGAAGCTTGTCCGTGAGAGCGCTTCCCGCCTGGAGGCCCTCGATGGCGGGGGTCGCGAGACCCGAGAGTGCCTCAATGCTGAAGGCCGCGCCGATTACCGCCGAGCCTCCCAGAACGAGAGACGACCCTCCCCAGAGGAGTCGGGACTCCCTCGAGCGCCCGCCGAGACTGGCGATCCCGAAGGCGAGAAGCACCACCGCGGCGGCGAGTGCGACGAGTCCCCGGCGCGCGAATCCTAGAAACCAACGCGTGCGGTCGAGAGCTCCGAGAGTCTCTCGGTCGACGGCTCGCCGCAGGTCTCTATCCGTGAAGCGGAAACCGTCACGCAGCCCGAGCCGGAAGCGTTGGAACCGATCCCACGAAGCGCCACCACGCTCGGCGGCCGGGGCCGCCGCCTCCAACAGTCGTCGCAGTTCCCGAACGTCGAACCGATAGCCCTCGATCAGGGTCTTTCGCAGAGCCTCCAGGGCGGGGCCGTCCTCGGAACGATGGATGGCTGTGCGCAGTTCGTCCTCGGTCACGTCGATGCTTTCGGGAAGGCGAGCGAAGGCTCTTCTCAGCACCGAGGCGGTGTCGAACCCGGCCCGAGCGCGGACCTCGTCGTAGGAAAGCCCTGGGACGCGGCAGCTCGGCAAGGCCTCCGGGATGGTTCCCAGCGCATGCTCCTCGATCGCCGTGCACTCCCGAAGCCCATCGTAGGCCGCTCGTGCTTTGACGTTGACCGCCGCCGCGAGGAGCAGCGACAGAGCGTCCGCGCGGCCGTCCAAGGGAATCGAGAACGCGCCGGACCGCGCTCGCCCGGTCATGTAGCTTCCGAGCGCGCCGACGCCACGGTCGAGCTGCGCCTTCACCCAGTCCATCGGGAGCACCAGGGCAATGAGGGTAGAAAGCTCTTCGTCGCTGAAGGAGACGCTGTAGGGAAGCCTCACGCTCGAGGTCAGGAGGAGCCGCAAACGCGGTGCGGCCTCACGAACCAGGTAATCGTAGCCTCCACCCTGAAGGACTCGGTGGAGCCAGCCCCGCAGAACTTCGATTCCCGCACTGGCCCTCTCGTCGAGCCTGATGACGACGCTGAAGCTCTCGGTCTTTCCGGTGACGTAGGGAACGAGCCCGTCCAAAACGGCGTCGGTTTGCTCGGCCAGCCACTCAGCGGACCCCACGGTTTTCACGTCCTCGAGCACATCGTCGAGGGTGAGCTCGAGGGGAAAGGGCAAATTGCTCTCAAACGTGCTCCACTGTGGCTGAAGCGGTGCCCGCGCGAGGTCGTCGAGCAGATAGTCATAGAGCTCCGGCTTCCGCACCAGATCGCGGATCGCATCGGCGGCTTCGTCGACAAAGCGGCCCGGCTCCAGCGTGAGCTCGAAAGAGTCCTCATTCCCGGTGAGATAGGGAAGAACTCTCTCGATGGCGGTCCTCACCTCGAGCTCGAGGGTCTCGGGTGGAATGATGCGCCTCATCTTCGCCGACAGTCCTTCCGCCGAGAGTCCGAGACTCGAAGGCGCGCGGGTGACGTCGACACCCGCCCGCTCCAGGATCGACGGGAGCACGGTGTCGTAGAAGAAGTCGTAGGCCTCGAGCCGGTGCAGCACTCCGGTATGGAAGCCGGGATCGAGCAGGGTGTCGTTCACCCGGAGGGTGACGAGGGTCACGACGAGTGAGACGGCAAAGACTGGAGTCAGGAAGACGGCGAGAAGAACGCGAATCGTGCTCATCGAAATGAGATCAACGACGAGGATGAGTCATCAGCGCTCGATTTTAGGTCATCTGCGCGGCCGGCGGGCGCGGAGGCAGCGGTATAGAATGGCGGCGGGACTCCACATGTTCCCCATCATCTACTTCGGTCCCCTCGAGATCTCGACCTACGCGGTGATGCTCTCTCTCGGCGCGAGCCTCGGGTTCTGGCTGACGTATCGGGACGCCGTGCGTAAGGAACTCGACGTCGTCGAGGTGCTGAAGCTCACCGCCATCGCTTTCGCCGCCGGGCTCATCGGCGCTCGAGGGCTCGTGTGGCTCGCCAGCCCGGAGGCCTCCGACCAGCGGCCGTTCTCGTCGATCTTCGTCCTTTGGGACCGGAGCGGCATGTCGCTCTATGGAGGGCTCGCGCTCTCGGCCCTGGCCTCTGTCCTTTACGCCCGCTCTCGGGGCCTCGACCTCTGGGACGTCGCCGACACGCTGGCGTTCGCTTTCTTGCCCGCCATCGCGGTCGCGCGGCTGGGCTGTTTTCTCAACGGCTGCTGCTACGGGAAGCCCACGACGGCGCCCTGGGGCCTCGTCGCCGGCGGAGCCCCGAACGCCGTCAACTTCGACGTCCCGTCCCATCCGACGCAGCTTTATGAGGCGGCCGCCGCCCTTTTTCTCTTCACCCTTCTTTGGCGCATGCGCCGGAAACGCCAGTTCGTGGGGCAGCTCACGGTGGCCTTTCTCGCGAGCTACCCCCTCTTTCGTTTTTTCAACGAGCTCTTCAGGGGCGACCCGCGTCCGGCTTGGCAGATCGGAGACCTCGGCACCCTCAGCCTCAATCAGATCTTGAGCGTGGTCCCGCTGGCGTTCGCGCTCGCGGCCGGGATGGTGCTCGAGCGGCGCGGCGCCGCGAAAGAGAACGGGGCGGAAAAAGCCCCCCCGCCCGAAACGAAGGCCGATGTCCTCTAGACCTTTCGGCGCCGAACTCTGAAGACGAGTCCGCCGACGAGCCCGAGCGGCAGGATGTAGAGTGCCGCGCTCAGAGCGGGGTTCCTGGGGCCCCTCAGGAGACCGGCGACCGAGGCCGTCTGCGCGGCCTTGCAGTTCTTGACCTCGGCAATGTTGGCACAGCCGTCTCTCACGATCTGAAAGGAGAAGACCTGAATGAGCGTACCCGCTCCCTTCCGGTTCACGAAGACGTTCTCGATAGCGCCCTCGAGCTCGGGCTCGAGCAAAGACTCGATCAGCGGATCGAGGCCGGCGCAGGGATCGAAATTGAGATCGGGAATCGGCTCGGGGAAGTCGAGGAACACGCCGCAGGAACCGAAGCCGGTGAGGTCCACGTCGAAGTTGATGATGTTGGCGTTCGTCGACTCGAGCGGGTGGACCGCTTTGCAGTCGCCGAGAACGCAGGTGTCCGCCCTCTGGGAGATGTTCAGGTCG
>CAZKNR010000138.1:0-6171 GCA_964553925.1 uncultured Acidobacteriota bacterium | reverse complement strand
CGCGGAGAGCGCGAGAGCGCCGACGCCGTCTCTCGCGCTGTTAACCGCGGCCCCGACCGTGCCGCGTTCACGGAGAGCCCCGCCGACATCTCCCGTCGGCAAATTGCGCGCACCCTTGGCCTCTCTTGACCGAAAAACGTTGGAGCGGCGCTGTTCTGAGTAAAGCCGAACGCCGAAGCTCGAACGCCGGGGGGCTGGCTCCCCAAGCGAGACGCTCCTCTAACCTGAAGCGAGTCCGTAAGCGGTCAAGAAACGACGTTCTTGACTTGGCAATCGATGTCCGACCGCAGCGGATCGCCGGCGAAGTGCTTTTTCCACAGCCGCGGCGTCAGCGTGGCGACATCCGCGACGGGGTGGTCGTCGACGCGCTGCAGCACATCGACCAGGTAGGTGTACGGATCGATGCCCTGTAGCCGGCACGTTGCCAGCAGGCTCTGGACGATGCCCACGCACTCGGCACCCACCTCGGTCCAGCAGAAGAGCCAGTTCTTCCGGCCCAAAGCGATCGGCCGGATCTCCCGTTCGAGGTGGTTCGTGTCGATCGGCACACCCGGGTATTCCAGAAACACGCGTAGCGCGGTCTCGCGGGCCAACGTGTAACCCGCCGCCTCGGTGAACGGATTCGACGGCAGCAGGAGCCGCTCGTCGATCGCCTGTTTCAGCCAAGCGAAGAAGTCGTCCACGATCGGCTTGCACCGCTTCGCCCGCTGCTCAATCTGCGTCGTGTCGTCGAGGGACTTCGTCTTCAGCTGCGCTTCTTCGTCGTACAGCCGGCGGATGAACTCGAGTGCGCGGGTCGTCAGTTCCGGTTCGATGTCCTCGGCGGTCACGAAGTGTCGCCGGGTGTGGGCCTTATGCCGAGCTCGGCATAAGGCCCATTATCCGGAGGCCGAAATTATCCGGAGCTGAAGTCCGCTTCGCGTTTGAGAGTGGATGGCGCTCGATCCCGCGACTCCAGATAATTCTCGTAATCGAGAGGCGGTCTCGCGCGTCATCGAAGCATGACGGTTCTGAAACGTTCTTCACGCCGCACGGATTCGCGCCTGTCGAGCGTACTTCGCGTCTGGCGTGCAAACGGCGTGCGGCCCAGCACGATCACGGTTTACCGTAGGTGGGTTCGACGCTTCCAGTTGGATTGCCTTCGGCGTAGTTGCCCAGAGGAGCCAGCCCTCACGTGGCGATCCGTCGGTCGATTCGCTGTCCGGCACGCTAGAACCGATGGAAGCGATTCGGGTCGAGCGCAATGCGCTGCACGAAGCGCATTGCGTGCTTGGTCATGGGGTTTGGCCGCAGGCGGCATTCAAGTTCCGGAGTGGCGCTCACCCACGGTCTCGAGCCCGCGACTGTCCCCGCTTCTTCGTTCGTTCGTTGACCACCGTCGCCGGCATCGCGGTGTCGCGGAATCGAGCCTTTCCCGTGAGATTCCCGAGCTTCAGGACTTTATGGGGTTCCTGCGACTGCGCGGTCGCTCCGTGACGCAACTCGAACTGAACGACATCGACGAGTACGTCGTGAAGTTGAGCGGGCGGCTTGGCCGGCGCACGGTCGCCCGTGCCTGTGGCACGATCCGAGCCTTCCTGCGTTTCTTGCGTTCGACTCGTCGGCTCCGGTTTGAACTTGCGGACTCGGTCGTGGCGCCAGTGGTGCGACGGGGTGATCGTCCTCCACGAGCCCTGATGTGGCGCGACGTGCGACGCATTTTGCGCGCCGTCGATCGTGCAACCCGTGTCGGCCGACGAGATTATGCGCTACTGCTCACGATGGCTGCCTATGGAATGGGAGCCGGAGAAGCGCTTGGACTGAAGTTGGACGATATCGACTGGGCCGGTGGCAAGCTGCGGGCTGTTCGCCCTAAGACAGGTCGGGAGATTCTGCTGCCCCTCCTCCCAGCCGTAGCTCAAGCGCTGGCCGCCTACTTGCGGTTCGGTCGGCCGAAGCACACGGCATCTCGGGCGGTTTTCGTGCAGATGCGCGCGCCGCACGAAAAGCTCTCCGGCTCATCCGCCGTCCGTCACGTGCTCCAGAAGCACGCCCGGGCAGCACGGGTGTCCGCGCCGTTTCTCGGCAGCCATGCGTTACGGCACAGCCATGCGAGCCGACAGATCGACCTCGGCGCTTCCGCGAAAGTCGTCGGCGACATCCTTGGCCACGTCCGCCCCGACTCCACCTCTGTGTATGTGCGCGTTGCCTTGCGCCGCCTACGGGCCTTGGCTCTCCCGGTGCCGCGGTGACCAACGGCTTCCGGAGTTCGCTGGCCCAGGATCTGGACCGCTTTCTCGCCTACAAGAGATCTCTCGGCCATCCGTATCGCCGAGCAGAATTCACACTCCGGAGCTTCGACCGCTACGTCCACGCGCACGGCCAACAGGATCGGTCGCTTGCGGTCGGAGACCTCGTCCGCGGATGGCTCGCTGCACGGGCCGGACGCAAGCCCGTATCCGTCGCGACGGAGCTCGGGCCCGTGCGGCAGTTTTTCCTTTTCCGTCGTCGTAGCGACCCAGGGGGATTCGTCCCCGGCCGCGAGTGGGCGCCCCAGTCCACTCAGTCCGTGTTCGTCCCCCACGTTTTGTCCCGGGCAGAGGTCCGGGCGCTCCTCATCGACGCTAGAAAGCTCCGCGGCCCGCGTCTTCGCTCCCATACGATCCACACTCTCCTTCTCATTCTTTACTGCACCGGATTGCGCTTCGGCGAAGCGCCCCGCCTTCGGGTAGGCGACGTCGATCTCGCGGAGCGTGTTTTCGTCATCCGCGAAAGCAAGGGTAAGACCCGGTTTGTGCCCTTCCGCGCCGATCTCGCTCGGGTACTTCACGGCTACCGACTGGTGCGGGACAGGGTCGGTGCCGTAACGGCCGATGCACCCTTCCTCATACGACCCGACGGGCGACCGCTCTCGACCCAGGTTGCATCCGAGACAGTTCGGGCTCTCCTCCGCGGGATCGGAGTCAAGCCGTCCAAAGGACGCGCCGGGCCACGACCCTACGATCTTCGACACACCTTCGCCGTCCATCGCCTCACGCATTGGTATCGGTGCCGTGCCGACATTCACGCGCGTCTGCCGTGGCTCTCGGCGTACCTCGGACATGACGACATTCTCGGCACGGAGGTCTATCTCAGAGCCACGCCCGAGCTTCTCGGCGCCGCAAGCCAACGATTCGAGGCGCGCCTTCGGCGCGCCCCAGGTCTCCCATGAGCCGGCGTCCGCTCGATGGCCTTCCGGTCCTCCTCGAGTCGTTCTTCCGGGAGCACCTGGCACGGATTCGTGGAGCCAGTCCTCACACTATTCGTGCGTATCGAGACGCGTTGCGCCTGTTCTTCATCTTCGTCGCGGAGCAAAGCAGCCGCTCCGTCGCTCACCTCCGCCTTGACGATCTACGTGTCGAGCGCGTGCTCGCGTTTCTATCGCACATCGAGACACGTCGTGGAAACGGTGCGGCCACACGCAACTGCCGTCTTGCAGCGATTCGGGCTTTCTTCAGCCATCTCCTCCGCCATGATCCGACTCGCGCCGAGCAGTACCACCGTGTCCTGGCGCTTCCATCAAAAAAGGCGAAATCACATCTCGCCACCTACCTTGAGCCCGAAGAAGTACGCGTCATCCTCGAACAGCCAGATCGAAGCACCCCCTCTGGCATCCGCGACCACGCTCTGCTTCTGTTCCTCTACAACACCGGCGCGCGCGTGAGCGAAGCGCTCTCAGTCAGCGCCGACAATCTGCAACTCGTGCCGCCGCTTCAAGTGCGGCTCCACGGCAAGGGGGGAAAGGACCGCGTATGTCCACTCTGGCGGCACACCTCGACCGCACTTCACGGCCTGATCCGCTCCCAGCGCCAAGGCTCCGCAGCGCTTGTCTTCTGCAATGCCCGCGGCCAACCCTTGACACGCGACGGTGTCGCGTACCTGCTCGACAAGTACGCCCGCCTCTCCTGCATCAAGATCCCCACTCTCGCGCGCCGGAGGGTTACCCCGCACGTCCTGCGACATAGCTGCGCTGTCGCTCTTCTGCAGGCGGGAGTCGACGTCACCGTCATTCGGGACTACCTCGGACACGCGAGCGTTGCCACGACCAGCCGATACATCGCCACCAATCTCAAGATGAAGCGCGAGGTCCTCGAAGCGTTCTGGAAGCGGGCGGGAATCGACACTCCGCGCTCAACCAAATGGAGACCGGCCCCCGAGCTTCTGCGGTTTCTCAGCTCGTTGTGAACCTGTGTCTTATCAGGAGCTGCCGTGGGCCCCGCGCCCCGTCTTCACGCACCCACGGCACAATCGCTCCGGATAATTTCGGCCTCCGGATAATGGGCCCAGCATTGGGCGTGGACGACCTCGTTGATCTGCGCGGCGTAGCGCTCGTACGCGTGGTAGCCGTCGCTGATCAGCACGCCGCAGTATTCCCCCAGCACTTGGCGCACCATCGCCCCGGCTCGGGACGGCGAGAACGGGAACACGACTTCATCTTTGTCGCCGTAGACCGGCCAGAAGTAGGCCGTCTGCATTTTTCCTTTGTGCTTCCGCCCCGCCTTGATCGGTGTCTCGTCCATCGCCAGCACCCGGCTGGTCAGCACCGAAGCCAACTGCGCTTCGTAGATCGGCTTCAATAGGTCGCCGCTCCGATGCGCCAAACCCGTCAAGGTCGAGCGGGCCAGCCGGATCCCGGCGGCCTCCATGCGCTGGTGCTGGCGGTACAGCGGCAGGTGGTAGCGGAACTTGTCGATCATCAAACCGGCCAACAGACTGACGTCGGCGAAGCTCTTCCCCAAAACCGAAGCCGGCGCCGGCGGACACGACAACGTGCCGTCGCTCCGCCGTTTCACCACCTCCCGGACGTACTTGAGGACCACGTACGACGCCGGACGCTGGGCCAACCGATAGGTCGTCTTCTCGCTGACGACCTCGTAGTCGCCGTCGGCCGGCTTCGGGCTGGGAATGCGGATTTCTTCGACGGGAACGGACTCGTCGAAACGCAGGCCGCCCTCGTCCGCCACCTCGTCACGCTGCGGCTTCGCGCTCCGACGACGATGCGCCGCGATCGTGATACCCGGCGCGGCGGGGCTCGTGCCGTCCTGGAGCCACTCGCCCAACGACGGCTGATGTCCTTCGGCGTCCATCGGACGACGTTCGGATTTCGGGCCGAACAGCTGACGCTTGAACCACTCGAGCTGGCGCGTCAACTCTTCAATGCGCGTTGCGCGCTGCTGGTGTGACCGAAGAAGATCGACGACGCCTTTGCGATCCAACGTCGCGGCTTGCTGGTCGAACGTCATGGACGTTTTCTATCGCATCGCGCGTCGCTTGCCAAGAACTATTCCATCGAGAATCAATCGAAATGTTTGCTCGCTGATCTCTTGCTTCGCATCACCCGACGGAAGATGGAAGCGACCCTGCTCGAGCTGCTTCGCGAACAGGCAGTAGCCCGTCCGGTCCCACGTCACGAGCTTGACGTAATTTCCCCGGCGGTTGAAAAACACGAACAGGCAACCGGAGAGCGGATCCTCCCGCAACACGCCCTGCACCAGGGCCACCAGGCCGTGGAACGATTTCCGCATGTCCACCGGCTCGCTGTACGCGAGGATCCTCCGCGGAGACGCCGACAGGAACACGGCCTATCCCCGGAATCGGAGGCACGCGCCACCGGGCAACGAAACCTCGAGCGACCAACTCGCCGAAGACGCTCCTGTCGCAACCGTCGGCACGAGCTCGACGAACTTCTCCGAGGGGACACGATCCAACCGCCGTCGCCAACGCTGCAGGCTGCTCAGCGGCAGACCTTCGCCTCCGCAGAACTGCTTCGAACCGACCCCGCTCGATTCGAACCGTCGAAGAATCTCGATCCACTGCTTCTCCGAGCGTCGCACACCACGCTGGCGTCTCTCGCGCACCTCGTCCTCCTCGCCATCGGCCAAGCTGCACCGGGAAATCCGGCGCATGCCTATTCGTAGCCGACGGGAGGACGGAGGGGAAGAACGCCGCTGCTTGACCGCTTACGCGAGTCCCTAGGGATTACGGAACGGCGAGCTTTTTCCCGAAGAGCATGCTCTCCAGAGAGCTCTATCTAATGATGATGACCTTCCTGGCGGCTGCCAGCGTCCCGGAAGCGCCGCTTCGAGCCGGCGCGATCGGTGGCCGCGCCGCTCGCCGTGCGCTCGACCCCACGCGCTCGTTCGAGGACGCCCT
>CAZKNR010000137.1:0-5720 GCA_964553925.1 uncultured Acidobacteriota bacterium | reverse complement strand
GCGCGCCTCCTCCTGCTGAGCCTCGGCTCGCCGCAGGCCGCGCCCTCTGTGGCGGAGGTTTCGTGGGACCGCCTCGCGGCGCTATTTTCCAGCAACGAAGCGGTGCGCGACGAAGCGCTCGAGGCCCTCGCCGACGCGCGGGACCGGTCCTTGATGGCCGGGCTCAACGACGTCCTCTACTATCACTACGTCGTTCGCGAGCCCAGAAACGCGGCGAAGATCGTGAAGGCGATGGAGGCCATCGCCGGCGAGAAAACGGGGAGAAACCCGCGCCACTTCTGGGCCGAGTGGATCGGGCGCCACGGCGAGATCGAGCCCAAGAAAGGCTACGTCTCGTTCAAGCGGTCGGTCTTCGAGCGCTACGACCCGAGGTTTCGCGGCTTTCTCGATCCGCTCCTCATTTACCGCATCCGTCCCGAAGAGGTCGATTGGGGCGGCGTCACCAAGGACGGGATTCCCGCCCTCGACAATCCGGGTTTCGCCGAGGCATCGGGGACGACGTTCTGGAAGGACGACGAGCGCGTCTTCGGGATCTACCTTGGCGGCGAGGCCAAGGCCTACCCCCACCGCATCCTCGATGCCCACGAGATGGCGAACGACGTCGTGGGCGGCCGGGCGGTATCCCTCGCGTACTGCACTCTCTGCGGCTCCGGTGTGCTCTACGACGGCGACCACTCGTCGCGAAAGGGACAGCCTCCCTTCACCTTCGGCTCCTCCGGCCTCCTCTACCGCTCCAACAAGCTCATGTACGACCGGCCCACGAACAGCCTCTGGAACCAGCTCACGGGCGAGCCCGTCTCCGGCCGTCTGGCGGAATCGGGAGTTCGCCTCGCGCGGCTTCCCATCGTGGTCACCACCTGGGGCGAATGGAAGAGAGAGCACCCCGACACTCTCGTCCTCGATCCGGAGAAAACGGGCTTCGCCCGGGACTACGAGAAGAGCCCCTACGAGTCCTACTTCGACTCTTCGGAAACCATGTTTCCGGTTTGGCTCCGAAGCAACGAGTTGAAGACGAAGGAGGTAGTGTTCGCGATGATCCTGAACGGAAGACCGAAGGCTTATCCCGTCGCGACCCTGAAGCGCGAGGGACTGACCCACGACGAGGTGGGAGGAGAGTCGATCGTGCTCGTGACCAACCGTCGCTCGGGAGCGGTGCGCGCCTACGAGACCCTCGGACGACGGTTCACCGAAGGCGGCGACGGTCAGCTCATCGAAGAAGGCAAAGGCACGTCGTGGAAGGTCGAGGAGGAGAGCCTTGTCGCCGAGACCGGGGAGACGCTCTTCCGAATTGCGGGTCACAACGCGTTCTGGTTCGGCTGGTTTGCCTTCTATCCAACGACCGAGATCTACGGGAGGTAGGGTGCGATGGCTCACGTAAAGCCGCTGGCTCGCGACGAGGTTCCGCAGTTCCGGGAGCGCTTCGAGCACTATGCGAAGACGCGAGGATTCGTTCCCAACAGCATTCTCACGATGTCGCGCCGGCCCGCCATCGCCGAAGCCTTCATGGAGCTGAACCGGGCGGTCCTCTACCAGGGCACCGTCGAGGAACAGTTGAAGATGCTCGTAAGCCTCGTCGCCAGTCAGGCCGCGGGCTGCCGCTACTGCCAGGCGCACATGGCCAACCTCTCGAGCATCTACCGCGCCGAGGACGAGAAGATCGGAGCGGTCTGGGAGTTCGAGTCGAGCGCTCTCTTCAGCGAGAGAGAGCGCGCGGCGCTGAGGCTGGCATGGAAGGCCGCGACCGTCCCGAATCAAGCGACGGCGGCTGACTTCGAAGAGCTGCGAAAGCACTTCGACGAGGGGGAGATCGTCGAAATCGTGGCGACGATCGCGCTCTTCGGATATCTGAACCGCTGGAACGACACCATGGCCACCGACCTCGAGGACCATGCGCAGCGAGTAGCCGAGCGCGCCATCGCTCCCGCAGGCTGGACCCCGGGAAAGCACGCAACCTGAGAAGGATATTCCCCACTCCGGATGGTCTTTTCCCCTCACCCAGGACGTATCCGCTCCGTTCTAAGCCCTTTATTTCCGCGTCCAACTCAGGCACGGGTCTTGCTGCCAAGCACCGAGGACAAACACCATGCTTTCGCTTCGTCGATCTCGTCTCGCGCGGAGCCTCGGTCTCGGAGGCTTGCTCCTGTCACTCGGCGCCGAGGCGACGGCCCAGGGGGAGCCGATCATCGGCCATCAAGCGGACGACTGCTGGCCCGAGGATCAATTTCCTGAGCTTTCAGCAGGTATTCAGCCGGGAGAGGAGATTCTCACGGCAAAGGTCTACTTTCGCTCCGACAAGTACCCGGACTTTTACTATGTGGAGATGGCGATAAAGCCTTCCGCCGAAAACTTCCTCGCCATCCTCCCGAAACCGGGGCCGGAAACAGAACGGGTGATTTACTACCTGGAGGCCATCGACTCCACGTTCAACGGCGGCCGCACCGAGGAGTACGATCCCGAGATCGAGGACCCGTGTAAGCGCAGAGCCCCGGCCGCCTACACCGGAGCGGACCCGGGTATCATCGTGGGGGCCACAAAAGCGGGAGCGGTCGCCCTGCCTCCGGGCTTCCAAGCCGTGGGGATCGCCGGGTTCATCACGGCCGCAGGAGTCAGCACCGGAGTGGGCGGTGGATTGGGCATCGGTAGCGCCGTGGCCATCGCCGGGGTCGCGGCCGCTGCGGGGGGAGCGGTCGTCGTCGCCGGCGGCGAGGCAACGACGACCATAGCGCCAACCGCCGGACCGCCGAGCACCACTTCGGTTCCCACGGGTGGAGCACTGACGACCACGGTTCCACCGGCAACCACGACCACTACACGAACGACTACCAGCACTACGAGCGTCCCGGGTACAACCACGAGCGTACCCGGCACTACCACCAGCGTACCGGCGACCACGACCAGCGTGCCCGCAACCACCAGCGTGCCCGCAACCACCAGCGTACCGGCGACCACCAGCGTACCGGCAACCACCACCACCCTTCCGCCGGTGACGGCCTGCTTTTCGGAGACGAAACTCAACTCGTGCGTCTGGCGCTTCGATGCCTCTTGCTCGACCGGCCCCATCGTGCAGTACAACTGGGCCATCGACCCGGGAGGCATCATGCCGGCGCCGCGGCCGCCGGTCAGCCAGTCAGGACAGATAGTCACCATAGACTGGAACCCATCGACCTATGGCGGTTGCAGCGGCGCTCCGCTCATCTCGGTCCAGTTGACGGTCGTCGGATCGGGCGGCCAGACCAATTCGGTCGGGCAGAACTTCAACATCGACCTCAAAACGTCCAACGAGCCGGGAGGACTTCGTACGTCCTTCACCAGCTTTCTTTCGATACCTCCCCACGATGGGGGGGCTCGCGGGTTCATCGTGTTGAACAACGCTCGAGTGGACGCTTCGTCCAATTCGGCGACGGCCAGCCACGTTTTTCGCGGCCTCGCCGGCAAGAACACCATCGAGGCGTATGCGGACGCCGAGATCCGCGGAGACAGCTTCTGGAAGTTCGACTTTTCGGCGACCGATCGCTTCGTTCCCGGGAGTTTCGAAGTGGGAACGGGCGTGGTGACATCTCTCGACGGACGTTCCATCATCTTTCGGCTCACGGGGGCCGCGGGTGAGCGCATCCGGTTTACGTTCGAGCTCGCACCCTAACCTAACGGGCCAGAGAGGCGCCGTGCTTGCTCGGTGTTCGAACTGGAGCTACTCTCACCTCCGTCCGCGCTAACAGAGGGGGTGCTCATGGAGCCGAGGGCCAGCAGCATCCAGCAAGTGATCGAGCGCCAGTGCCGTCGCTGGGCTATTCTTAACGAGCACCGCGCCAAGCAAGAGAGTCCGATCCACTGGCCCATCATCACCATCGAGCGCGAGTTCGGCGCCCGCGGTGAGGCGCTGGGGCGCATCCTCGCCGAGGCAGCGGGGTTCACCTTCTGGGACGGTGAGCTGGTCCACGCGGTCGCCGAAGAGTCGGGGGCCAATGAAACCGTTCTCCGGTCGCTCGACGAGCATCGGAGAAGCGCCATCGGCGAGTCGATTCAGGGGGCGCTTCTCGGCGGCCAGCACATGGCGAGCGAGTATCTTCGTGGTCTGATGAAGCTCATCCACACCATCGCGGCCCATGGCGGGAGCGTGGTCGTGGGCCGAGGAGCGCAGTACATTCTCGCTGCCGATGCCGCGCTGAGGGTCCGCGTGGTCTCGCCCCTCGAGGAGCGCGTTCGCGGTTACGCCCACCGCCAGGGAATCGCCGAAAGGAGCGCCCGCGCGCAGGTGGCACGCTTCGACGCCGAGCGCCTCCGCTTCGTCCGGCAGTTCCTCTCACGGGACGCCACTTTGGCCGCGGACTACGACCTCGTGGTGAACACCGGGACGTTCGCCCTCGAGCAGGCAGCGGGCATCGTGCTCGAGGCCTACGTCGCCAGATTCGGCCGGCGTCCCAGGGCGGTGGAAGCCGGAGCTATCGCCTCCGAGGCTCGCTGAAGGCCTTCTTCATCCATGGCGCGCCGCCTCCTGTAGCGTGAGTGGCTCGCCCGAAAGCTCAGCGACGATTCGGGAAGGAAAGGCTCCTCGCATCGACGCGTGGAGAAAGCAAGTCCTCTCGCCCATGCGCACCAGATCGCGGGCCTCGCTCTCGGTCAGGTCGCCGTCGAGAAAGACCTGGGTATCGAACGGGCTTGCGCTCGTCCCGAGAGAGTCGTCCTCGGACGAGCCCCGTTCGCGGAACGCCGTACGCTGCGAGACGGCATAGGAATCGAGAGAGCGGCGTGTGATGCGCGCGTAGCGGCCGAGCTGCGTGAGGTAGCAGAAGGCGACTCCGGCGCACAGGTAAGCCATTGGCGGAGGCGCCATCCCTCGTCCGCCGGAGTCCCGGGCTTCGTCGGATTGGAATCGAAACGTGCTTCCAATGGGCTGGAAGAGCTGGACCGTCGTCTCCATGCGAAGACCTTCGAGAAGGCGGGCCTCTCCGTGGATGTGAAGCGTGCGCTTCTGCTCCGGGTGCAAGCTCGTTCCCGCTCCCCCCTCGACCCCGCGTACCACCTGAGCCGTGGCGACCTTCTCAATCGCCGCCGGCAGATAGCTCGCCGGGTCCGCGGGCTTCAGCCGATCGAGAATTCCCCGTGGATCGGACGCGGTCGATCGGGGTGAAGGCCGAAGCCCCTCGAGCGGCAAAGGACGTCCGTTGAGGACGAGGGCGAAAGTGTTCTCGAGGAGGTCGCGCATTACGGAGTGAGCCGGATGACTTCGATGCGCGATTCGGACAAGACCCGCCGCGGCGTCGGGCGAGGCGTCGGCCTCGAGGCGCAGGCCAAGCTCCGCCGGGCGCGCGCCTCCCTCAGCATCACCGCGCAAAAAGGAGCCTTCCATCGAGTAGAAGTTGTCCTGAGTGAGAAGAGCCGAGCGGAGGGCGACGCCTTCTCTTTCCGAGAGCCGCGCGAGCTGGGAGAGAAAGGAGAATTGCATTCCGGCGGTGAAGAACGCGAGCGGGAACGGCGCGAGATCCGTTCCCTCGAGGTAGGGCCCCTCGTCGGACACCATTCGCCAGGCCGCGGATCCTCGGGTGCGCACGAGCGCCTCCTTCTGCATCCCCTCGAGGCATCGCGCGAGGACTTCGACCGGGCGCTCCCCGGGATAGGCGTCACCCTCGGGCGCGTCCGCCTTGAAGACCAGGGGAAAGCCAGAGCTTTCGATGGTAGTCATCCGGCCCGTCTTTTGGAGAGCAGCTTCTCCGAGAGCCACG
>CAZKNR010000136.1:0-2007 GCA_964553925.1 uncultured Acidobacteriota bacterium | reverse complement strand
GGCCTTGAACCGGACGAGGTCGACGACCGATGACCGGTCCATCAAAGCGCCGAGAGCCCACCCCAACGGACCCTTCTCAGCATACGCGGATATCGTGCACAGATTATCGGCTCGGCGGTCGTCTACCAGGTCGAGCCCAGCCTGTCCCCGGCTGGGCGAAGCCGGAATGGTGACGCTGGTTATCGCTGGCCCGAGGCTCGATCCTCAAGCCCCATCTCGTCGAGAGCGCGCGCGGTCAAGAGTCGCTCGAGGTAGAGGTCTAGCTCCTTCCCTGATGCGAGCGCATTCACGCGCAGCACCACGGCCTCGGGGAGGGCACCAAACTTCGACGTCATCAGACGAAGCAAAGTTTCCCGCTTCCCCTCCTCGCGACCTTCCTCCCGACCTTCCTCGCGACCCTCTTCTCGGCCCACTTCGCGACCCTCTTCCCGGCCCACTTCACGACCCTCTTCCCGGCCCTCTTCCCGGCCTTTCTGCCGCCCCTGTTCCTCGAGCTCGTCGAAATAGGTCATCTCGGTTTCTTGCATTTCCTTGTACTCCTCTGTCGCCAGAAGCTTCCGGAGCTCCTCCTTTTGTTCGGTATCGAGCTTGAAGTACGTCTCGACGACGTTCACCAGCAGGCGCTTCAGCTCCACGTCGAGCTCGCTTTCCAGGATCTCCCTCAGCATCGAGGCCTTGAACCGGACGGGTTCGCCAACCGATGACCGGTCCATCAAGGCGCCGAGAGCCGACCCCAACGGGCCTTTCCCAGCATACTCGGATGCGGGGAGCCGTTCCAGCCCCAAGGCACCGAAGCGGAACCGAAGGTGCTCGCGGCCGAAGAGCGACGCCCGGTACTCCTCTTCGGCGATTCCCGCTCCGCCGCGGAGGTAGAGGACGATGGGGAAGGCGGGGTTTGAGTACCGCATAGAAAGCAGGGCGTAATAGTGAAACATCCGTCGGGGGATTTCCGGCTCCGTCCGGGCCTGGATCTCGATATGAATCAAGACCACCTCCGGCTCACCCGCGTGGGTCTGAAACTCGGCGACGATGTCGGCCTCACGCTTGAGCCCGTCGGGGACGTCCGCGAAGAGCTCCTTGTCCAGAAGCCGCAGCGTCTCGAAATTCAGGCGAGCGGCGTCTTCCGGGTAGAAGAGCTCGAGGAACTCCCTGAGGAGCTTGCCGATGACGGTCTTGAAGAGCTGATCGTGGCGCATTTTCTTCCTCGGATTGAGAGACGAGAAAACCGCCGTCGACCCTCCCTGGGCGTAACAGTTTTCCTCCAATCCGTCGTAGTCACTGATGAGCTCCGTGTGTCCGGAATGCGGGACTTCCTCGAGAAGTTCGAAGAACTCGCTGCGAAACACGAGCCGTTCGATCCCGCTTACCCGGTGGTCCACTTCAAAGCGGATTAAGAGACTGGGAGGGGTTACTTTCGGTCTCGACCGGCGATAGAATTTGGCCTGTGGAAAGCGTCATCGGACACTACCGAGTCCTGGAAAAGCTCGGCGCCGGAGGTATGGGCGAAGTCTACCTCGCGGAAGACTCGAAGCTCGGTCGAAGGATCGCGCTGAAGATTCTTCCTCCCGAGCTGGCGGCGTCGGCGGATCGGCTGAAGCGTTTCGAGACCGAAGCCCGAGCGGTCGCCGTGCTGAATCACCCGAACATCGTCACCGTTCACTCGGTGGAAGAAGCGGACGGCGTTCATTTCATCACGATGGAGCTGGTTCGCGGGAAGACACTGACCGCTTCCATTCATCAGACGTCGCTACGCGAGTTCTTCGACGTCGCCGTGCCCCTGGCGGATGCCCTCTCCGCGGCTCACCAGCAGGGGATCGTCCACCGCGACCTCAAGCCCGACAACGTCATGCTCACGGACGAGCGCCGGGTGAAGATCCTCGACTTCGGCCTGGCGAAGATGAGAGCGAATCCGAGCGGGGATTCGGAGCCTTTCGCCCTCAGCCATCTCCCCACGAAGTCGGCGACCTCTCCGGGGATGATTGTCGGGACGGTGGCCTACATGTCTCC
>CAZKNR010000135.1:0-1947 GCA_964553925.1 uncultured Acidobacteriota bacterium | reverse complement strand
ATCTACGTCGTCCACTTCACCCAGAAAGACGCCGCGGAGAGCGCCCAGAGCTTCACCAGCCTCAAGCTCGCGACCCGCGAGGAGAAAAATGCGCTCGGGGCCGCGCTCGAAGGCTTCCGCTTCACGAGCCCCTACGGCCCCGCCGTCAAGAAGTGGCTCCGCCAGGGCATCGGTCTCCACCACGCGGGCCTCCTCCCCAAGTACCGCGTTTTGGTCGAGCAGCTCGCCCAACGCGGTCTCCTCAAGGTCATCTGCGGCACGGACACCCTCGGGGTGGGCATCAACGTGCCGATCCGCACCGTGCTCTTCACCAGGCTCTGCAAGTTCGACGGACAGAAGACGGCGGTCCTCTCCGCCCGCGACTTCCACCAGATTGCCGGGCGCGCGGGAAGGAAGGGTTTCGACGATAGAGGGTACGTCGTGGCGCAGGCGCCGGAGCACGGGATCGATAACTTGAGGCTCGGGGAACGGGCGAAAGAGGGCAAGAAAGTCGTAAAGCGGAAGCCCCCCGAGCACAACTTCGCCAACTGGGACCGGCAGACGTTCGAGCGCCTCATCGGCGCTCCTCCGGAGCGGCTCACCTCGCGCTTCGACGTGTCCCACGGGATGCTCTTGAACGTCCTCTCGCGCCGGGGCGACGGCTGCCGGGCGATGCAGAAACTCATCCGCGAAAGTCATGAGACCGACCGCGCGAAAAAAGCGCACGTCCGGCGAGGGTGGCAGCTCTTCCGCTCCCTGGTCGCGCGCGGCATCGTCGAGATCGTTCCGAGAACCCCGGAGGGCTCGCGGGTCCGCGTGAACGTCGAGCTACAGGAAGATTTCTCGATGGACCAGGCGCTCTCGCTCTACCTCCTCGAGACCCTCCCGCTCCTCGACATGGAGGGGCCGGAGTCCGAAACCCACGCGCTCGATCTACTCACGCTGATCGAGAGCATCCTCGAGAATCCGGAGCTCATCCTGCGCCGGCAGCTCGACAAGCTCAAAGGCAAGGCGATTGCGGAGATGAAGGCCGCGGGCATGGAGTACGACCAGCGCATGGAAGAGCTCGACAAGCTCGAGCACCCCAAGCCCCTGCGGGAGTTCATCTACTCGACGTTCAATGAGTTCGCCGACCGGCACCCGTGGGTGGGCGAGGAGAACATCCGCCCGAAGTCCATCGCCCGCGAGATGTTCGAGGGCTTCCGCTCGTTCTCCGACTACGTCCAGGAGTACGGGCTCGAGCGCGCCGAGGGGCTGCTGCTGCGCCACCTTAATAATGTCTACAAGGTGCTCCGCCAGACCGTGCCCGACGGGGTCAAAACCGACGTCGTGGTCGAGATGGAGCTCTACCTTCGAGACATGCTTCGCCAGGTGGACTCGAGCCTTCTCGAGGAATGGGAGAGGATGCGCGACCCCAATTACAGGCCGCCTGGAGCCGGTGGGGAACTACGGCCGCCGCGTCCGGAAGAGGCTCCGGACGTCACCCGCGACACTAAGGCCTTCACCGCGGCGATCCGCACGCGGGTCTTCGCCTTCCTCCGCGCATGGTCGATCGGAGACGACGAGGTGGCGCTCGACGCCATCGACTCGGAGACGGATAGCCGCGGAGAGCCCTGGACCAAGGAGCGCCTGCGCGCGACCCGCGAGGCCTATCTCGTGCAACACGACGCCCTTCGTCTCGACCCGGAGGCCCGAAACCTCCGCCATACCCACGTAACGCCCTCGGACGACGGCGCCACCTGGCGCGTCGAGCAGATGCTCGTGGACCCGGAGGGTCTCAACGACTGGGTCGCGGAGCTCGAGATCGACCTCGAAGCCTCCCGCAAAGGGGGCGGGCCGGTCCTTAAACTGCGGCGCCTCGAAACCCTCGTCTGAGCCTCAGAATCAAGAAAGGCACCGAAGAGGATGGCCGCGTGCTTGAATCGACGCCCAAGGCTTGACGGCTGCCCGATCCGAGCGACATAGTCC
>CAZKNR010000134.1:0-2464 GCA_964553925.1 uncultured Acidobacteriota bacterium | reverse complement strand
CCGGGGACGGCCGAGCATCGGTTTCGCCGGCGCGCTTTCTCGACCCGCTGGCTCGGGGATGATGCGGTCTTCGCGACGCGGCCGTTTCCGACCTCGCCTCCGTTTCCCGAGCTGACGCTGAGACCGGGAGAGCCCATGGAGAGCGAGCTGTTCCCCGTGGTGTACGGCGACTAACGAGCGGCGATGAAGTCGATCTCCACGATGGCGCCCGCGGCGAGGGCCGCTACGGCAACGGTCGAGCGCGCCGGAGGAATCGATCCTTCCGGGAAGTAGCCTGCGTAGATCTTGTTCATCGCCTGAAAATCGCTGATGCTGGTGAGGAACACCGTGGTCCGCACCACGTCCTTGAAGCCGAGCCCGGCGTTTTTCAGCACCGCTTCCGCGTTCTTCATCACCTGAGTCGTCTGGGCATCGATCCCTCCCTCGACCAGCTTTCCTGTCGCGGGGTCGAGGCCGATCTGACCGGCCACGAACACGAGGGTTCCGATGTCGACGCCAGGGGAATAGGGGCCGACGGGCTTCGAAGCACCCATGACTGCCTTCTTCTCGGCCGCGGGAGGGGCCGCCGCCAGTAAGAACGCGAAACCGAGCAAGAGGCCGAGTGCGATGACGAGTTTCGATGACGATCTCATTTTCCGTTCCTCCACCTCCGGCAAGATATCACAGGAGTTGGGATAGACTTCCGCCGTGTCGAAACCGGAGGCTTCGATCGGGCTCTGGACGGCGACGTTCATGGTCATCGCCAATATGGTCGGGACCGGCGTCTTCACCTCGCTCGGCTTCCAGGTCGTCGACATCAAGTCGGGGTTTCCCATCGAGCTCCTCTGGGTGCTGGGAGGAATCGCCGCCCTCTGCGGCGCCCTGACGTACGGCGAGCTCGGAACGGCACTTCCCCGCTCCGGAGGCGAGTACCACCTTCTCTCGCGCATCGTGCATCCGGTGGTCGGGTTCCTCTCGGGATGGGTATCGGCGACCGTGGGCTTCGCCGCGCCCACGGCTCTCGCGGCCATCGCGTTCGCGACCTACCTTTCGGCGGTCATTACCTGGATTCCGGTCGTGCATACCGCCGCCTTCGTGGTTCTTCTCTTCACCGCTCTCCACTGCTGGAGCATCGTCTGGGGGAGTCGCTTCAACAACGTGCTGACCGTCTTGAAAGTGATCCTGCTCCTGGTCTTCATCGTCGCGGCGTTCCGGGTTCCCGCGGCTCAAGACGTTACGTTTCTGCCGCGGCCGGGGGACTTCGATCTCGTGCTCACGCCTGCGTTCGCCGTCTCGCTGGTGTACGTGGCCTTCGCTTATACCGGCTGGAACGCCGCGATCTACATCGTCGGCGAGATGGAGGATCCGAGCCGGCACCTTCCGCGGGCGCTCTTTACGGGAACCGCGGTGGTGCTCGTCCTCTACACGCTCGTGAACTTCGCCTTCATGCGTACCGTCCCCTTCGACGTCCTCGCGGGGCAGATCGAGGTCGGCTACCTTTCCGCCTCGCGGATCTTCGGCGAGACGGGAGGGGCCATCATGGCCGCCATCATCGCTCTCATCCTCACCTCGACCATCAGCGTCATGATCTTCGTCGGGCCCCGTATCGTGCAGGTAATGGGAGAGGACTTCCCGCTTCTGCGGAAGCTCTCGGTCCGCAGCGGCGCGGGAATTCCGGTCAACGCCATCGTCGTCCAGTCGATCATCACCCTCGCGTACATCTACACGGCGACTTTCCAACAGGTGCTCCTGTACGCGGGGTTCACTCTGAACCTGATCACGGCGGTGACGGTCGCGGGAGTGTTCGTGCTGAGGCGCAGCGAGCCCACAATCGAACGGCCCTGCCGCACCTGGGGCTATCCCTGGCCGCCGATCGTGTTTCTTTTGCTGAGCGGCTGGAGCTTGACGTTCATGTTGATCGACCGGCCGCGGGAGTCTCTGGCCGGCCTCCTGACCCTTCTGGCCGGGCTCGTGATTTACGTCGCCGATTACGCCCGATCTCGCTGGTTGGTGACGGTGAAGGGCTAACCTTTCTCGCATGTTTCAACTGTCACGATAGAATTGAGGGTAGGTTCCGTGGAGAGCGCCGACTGGGAGACTATTAGCCTGAGTACGAACCCGAAGTTCATCGCCGTCATCGAGGAGTCGCGCGCCCGACAGAGAACCGAGGGAGGTATCTCTCTTGCGGAAGCGCGTCGCCAGCTCGGGGTCCCGGATCGATCTCCCGCGCCTAAATCGGTTCGGGGGGCGAAGCGCCCCAGATCGAAACGTTCGAAAGGTTGATCGCGTCAACGCTATCGCAAACTCACGAACGCGGGGGCTTCGTTCGCGGCCCTGCGATGCGTGTTACAGCGCCTACAGGGGCCGTTTCGGGAACATCATCGTGCGCCACATGTGGGCCACCGGGCTTCCGTCGTAGCCGAGGCCTTCGGGCGGACTCTTGAAGTTGCGGCCGATGATGTCGATGAACGGGTCGAGGCTCACC
>CAZKNR010000133.1:0-71404 GCA_964553925.1 uncultured Acidobacteriota bacterium | reverse complement strand
TCTCGGCGCCCACCTCTTCGCGGATCTCGATATTGGCGCCGTCGTAGGTGCCGATGGTGAGGGCGCCGTTGAGGCCGAACTTCATGTTGCCCGTTCCCGAGGCCTCCTTTCCCGCGGTCGAGATCTGCTCCGAGAGGTCGGCGGCGGGAAAAACCTTCCGGCTGTTCTTCACGTTGTAATCGGGCAAGAACACGACCTTGAGAAACGGGCCGGTCTCGAGGTCGCGATTCACCACCTCGGCTACCGAGTGGATGAGCTTGATGACGAGCTTCGCCAGGAAGTAACCGGGCGCCGCCTTTCCCGCGAAGACCACGGTGCGCGGCGTACGGCCGCGGCCGCCGTTCTCCCGGAGCTCCAGGTAATGCGCGACCACGCGGAGGACGTTCAAGTGCTGGCGCTTGTACTCGTGGATGCGCTTGACCTGGACGTCGAAGAGGCTTTCGGGGTCGACCTCGATCCCGCATCGGCGTCGAATCTCCGCGGCAAGGTCGAGCTTGTTCTCGCGCTTCACCCGGCGCCAGGCTTCCTGGAAGCCGGCGTCGTTCGCCCGAGGCTCGAGCTCGCGCAGGCGGTCGAGGGAGCACAACCAATCGCCGCCAATCTCCGAAGAGATCAGCCTCGTTAACCGCGGGTTGTCGAGCGCCACGAACCGCCGCGGGGTGACGCCGTTAGTCTTGTTTCCGAACTTCTCCGGCCAGAGCTCGTGGAAGTCGGAGAGCAGGCTCGTTCTCAGGAGCTCCGAGTGCAGGCGGGCGACGCCGTTGACGGCGTGGCTCCCGACGGTCGCGAGGTGCGCCATCCTCACCGAGCGGCCGCCTGACTCGTCGATGAGCGACATCCTTGCGACTCGCGGCTCGTCGCCGGGAAAGCGGGCGCGCACCTGGTCCAGGAAGCGCCGGTTGATCTCGTAGACGATCTCGAGGTGGCGGGGAAGGAGGCGAGAGAAGAGCTCGAGCGGCCATTTCTCCAGGGCCTCGGGGAGGAGCGTGTGGTTCGTGTAGCCCAGCATCCCCCGGGTGATGTCCCAGGCCCGATCCCAGTCGAGGCGGTGCTCGTCGACGAGAAGCCGCATGAGCTCTGGCACGGCGAGCGCCGGGTGGGTGTCGTTGAGCTGGACGGCGTATTTGGTCTGGAGCGACTCGACGCTCTTCGCGGTCTGGAGATGGATCCGGATCATGTCCTGGAGAGAACAGGTGACGAAGAAATACTGCTGGGACAGCCGGAGCTCGCGGCCCACCGCCGGCTCGTCGTTGGGGTAGAGGACCTTGCTGATGTTCTCCGAGGTCATTTTCCGATCGACGGCGCGCAGGTAGTCGCCGGCGTTGAACGCTTGAAAGTCGAACGACTCGGAGGCCTCGGCCTTCCAGAGCCGAAGAAAGTTCGCCGTCGCGGCGCGATAGCCGAGGATCGGAGTGTCGTAGGCCACCCCCTTCACCACCCGCTCGGGAATCCAGCGAACCTGGCGCCGTCCGCGCTGGTCCACATCGCTCTCGGTGTGGCCACCGAGCCCGACGTTGAACGCGATCTCCGGCCGGGGGAGCTCCCAGGGGTTTCCCAGGCGGAGCCACTTGTCGGTCACCTCCACCTGCCAGCCGTCTTTTATCTCCTGATCGAAGATGCCGAACTCGTACCGGATCCCGTATCCGATGGCGGGAACCGAAAGAGTGGCGAGGGAGTCCATGAAGCAGGCGGCGAGCCGGCCGAGGCCGCCGTTTCCGAGGCCCGGCTCCTCCTCCTGCTCGAGCAGTTTCTCGAGATCGAGCCCGAGCTCCGACGTCGCCTGCTGCGCCTCGTCGTAGAGGCCGAGGTTCACCAGGTTCAGTCCGAGATGCGGTCCGGGAAGATATTCGGCGGAAAGGTAGCAGACGGTCCGGACGCGCTTCTCGAAGTAGCGGATGCTGCTCTCGATCCAACGGTCGAGGATCCGATCGCGTACGGTGTAGGCGAGCGCCATGTAGTAGTCGTTCGGGGTCGCAATGGGCATGAAGCGCCCCTGCACGTAGAAGAGGTTATCGATGAACGCCTGTTTGAGGGCCTCGACGCTCCCGCCGGTGCGGATGCTGGCTGGCGGACTCTCCCGGGGCAAGGTTCAGAGCCAGTCCCGCTTGCGGAAGAAAACGTACATGCTGGTGCAGATGACGAACATTCCGAGAAGCGCCAGGGGATAGCCAAGGGGAGAGTGGAGCTCGGGCATGTACTCGAAGTTCATCCCATAGATGCCGCCGACCATCGTGGGAACGACGGCGATCGCCACCCAGGCCGAGATGCGCCTCATGTCCTCGTTCTGGCGGATGTTCATCTGGGTGAGGTTGGCCTCGAGGATGCTGGTGAGGAGGTCGCGAAACGATTCCACCTGCTCGTTGACCCGAAGGCAATGGTCGTAGACGTCGCGGAAGTACTCGCGGACTTCGGGCCGGATGACGGCGATGGGCTGGACGGCGAGCTGATTGAGCGGCATCAGGAGCGGGGCCGTGCCCCTCCGAAACTCCAGCACCTCACGCTTGAGGTAGTAGATCCGCTCGACGGGATTGGTGCGGACGCTGCTGAAGACTTCGGCCTCGACCTCTTCGATGTCGTCCTCGAGTCCGGCGACCACCGGGAGATAGTCGTCGACGACCCGATCGACGATGCCGTAAAGAACCGCGCTCGGGCCATAAGCGAGGAAGTCCGGCCGATGCTCCAGGCTCTTTCGGACCTCTTTCAGCCCGCTCGCCTCCCCGTGGCGAACGGCGACGATGAAGCCCTCACCGAGAAAGAGAAGGATCTCTCCCGTCTGGATGACTTCGTCCTTCTCCACGTATCGGGCGGTCTTGAGAACCAGGAGCAGGGATTCGCCGTACCTCTCGAGCTTCGGCCGCTGGTGCGCCTTCACCGCGTCTTCGATCGCGAGCTCGTGGAGTCCGAACTCCATCCGCACCGCTTCGAACTCCTCGTGCGTGGGCTCGTGCAGGCCGATCCAGACGAAGGAATCCTCGGATCGGCTGGCTCTGAAGGCGGCCTCGGCGGTGAACTCGCCGGGAAGGCGCTGCCCTTCCCGGTATACGGCGCAATCGACGATCACAAGACAAGATCTTAGCACCACCGTCGCCACTGTCGATAGAAGCGCGCGGCGGGTTTCCGGCTATACGCGCGCCTCACGAAGTCCCATCGCTACGAGCAAACCGTTGAGAATCGCCTGAGGGCGCGGGGGACAATCAGGATTGGCAGGAATGGCGGGAATGTAGATGGCCCTACTCGGCGGGGGCCGCTCTCGATTTTCCGAGGCTCAGGAGGTTCGCGAAGAGCTTGTACGCGGAGGGAACGCCCGCGGGAAGCTGCCGGAACAGGCCGAGTCCGATGTAAATCCACCGCCCCTTGCCGTAGCGCGCTTCGACCAGCATTCCCTTCTTCACGCCTTTGTTGTACTCCCAGGGATCTTCCGCGGCGAGGAGATCCTGGTAACGCGGGTCGCCCTCCTCCGCGAGGAAGTAGAGTCCCCGCTCCTGGACCCAGCCTCCCCAATCTTCCGCGGTGATCCGGTTCGGCACGGTGAAGACCGGGTGGTCGGGAACCAGAATCTGGATGGGCGCTTCCTCGACCGTCACCCGGTTGTTGCTTACCTTCTTCGGATACGGACCCCACTGCGCTTCGTTGAACTCGAGCTTGTTGTACTGGACGAGGAGCGTTCCCCCCTCGGCGACGTAGTCGAGGAGTCTCTGGTTGTAGGCGCGCAGATCCTGCCGGTTCAAGTAGGCGCGGACCCCGGTCACGATGACGTCGTACTGCGAGAGGTCGCCCTCGGCGAGATCGTCTTCGCCGAGGAAAGAGAGCTCCGCTCCGAGCTGGCGTATCGCAACCGGGACCTCGTCCCCGACGCCCTCGATGAAACCGACGCGAGAACGGGCGACCTGGACGTCGAGCGCTTCCACTCTCGCCTCGGCCGGCTGGAAGAGGTAGCGGGTCTGGATGTGGTGGTACTCGATGGCCTGGACTCCCTCCCGGAACTCCTCCTCTCCGAGGCGCGCGACCGCCTGGATCCGATAACTTCCGCTCGCGATCGCGGAGGGCGGCGTCAGATGGAAGCGCACCGTCACCGCCTGGTTGTCGCGCTCGAAAGAGAGATCCGCGACCGTGGGCTCGACGCCGAACCCGGGAGGGGCTTCGAGACGAAGCGTCCCGAGGGCGGGCTGGACGCCCTCGTAACGGGCGGTCACCGAGACCGGCCTCGTCCTGTTGTCCGCCCCTATGGGAAAGACCACGACCTCGGGAGCGATCGCAACCGACACCCGCGGCAGCACCGAGACCTGCTTCTGTTTCTCCCCTCCTACCCAGCGGCCCTGGTAGCGGTGCTGGACGGTCTTCGAGACGGTGACGTCGACCTCGCCCGATCGGAACGTGACCGCTGAGACGACCGAGGGCGGCCGCCAGGGAAGACCGAAGTACTTCGGCTCGAGGAGGGTGAATCGATCGATGGACGGATCTCCTCTCTTCCAGTAGGGACGATCGTAATCGGCGGCAGCTCCGACCACGACGTCGAAGCGGGCGTTGATTTTTCCGTTCCGCGCGAGGGTCGCCGGAAACGAGGGAAACGGAGTCTTCTCATCCTGGAATTCGGAAACCCCCCAACCCGGAGGCGTGGGAATCCGGACGGCGAGAATCCGGACGGGCTCCGGGCTCGGGTTCGTCACCTGGACTTCGACCTTGAGGCGCGAGCCCCGCGTGACCTCGCCGCGGTCCGCCGTCGGCAGGAGATCGATGCCGTGGGCGAGGGCGATGGCTTTCTCGAAATCCGCCTCCTTGGGACGAAGGCGATGCTCGAGCTCGTACTGGGCGTCTTCGGGGATGTCGCTGCGCTTGACGTTCGCGCGCAGCTCGCGCACCAGAGTGAGCCCGCGCCGAAGCGGGGGTAGCGTCTTCCACGGTGCCCGCGCGTCGAACGAGGCGTTCGCCGCCTCGACCTCCGCGCGAAGAGCGTCGATACCCTCGGTGACGAACGCGGCGTCGGTGAAATCCTTCAGCCGATCGAGGCCGACGGCGACGCCGTCGAAGAGATCGCTCTCGGCGGCCCGCTTCGGCAGAACCGTGTCCTCGAGCTGGAAAACCGATTCGTGCGAGCCCGCGAGAGCCTGGAGTTGTCCCATTCCCTGGCACTTGTGATGGGAACGGGCCTCCGACCCCATTTGGTAATACGTGCGTCCGAGAATCGGATCGTACGTCCCCGTGTCGATCCGGACGAGTGAAGCGGGATCCGGTTTCTCTTCGCGTTCCCGGCCCCGGTCCGAACCGACCGCGCGCCGCGAGTAGAGCTTGAGGGGCTGCCAGGGTCTGAGGCCTTCCGCGATCTGCTCGGGGAAGCGCGCGGGATCCGCCGCGGCGCGAAACGCTTCCTTGGTGAGGATGGCGGACGTCTGGTGGTGCTGCCCTCCTCCTTCGCCGGCCGGGGGAAGCGAGACCACGACGTCGGGCCGAAGCGTTCGGAGGAGGCGAACGAAATCGCCGAGGATCTCTTCCTTCCCCCACTTCTGGAGCGTCTCCTCGACGCTGAAGGAGTAGCCGAACTCGTAGGCGCGCGTGAAGTACTGCTCGACTCCGTCGATCCGGTGAACCGCCATGAGCTCCTCGGTCCGGAGGATCCCGATGGCCTCGAAGAGCTCGGGACCGATCTCGTTTTGTCCGCCGTCCCCGCGGGTCGCGGTGAGAAGCGAGACGCTGTGTCCCCGGCCGCGGCTCAGGAGGACCAGAAGGCCGTTGTCCTCGTCGTCCGGGTGGGCGGCGGTGTGGAGGAAGCTCGTGCCCGAAGAGAGTTTCCGCAGCTGGAGCGCGAGGCCGACGCTCCCGCTTTCCTCGGGAATAGGCTCGATCTGCGCCGAGGCGCTCGCCGCCGAAACAAGGGCGAAAAAGACTACTGCTCGCTTCATGGCCGGAGGATAATGAGGCTACGAATCGAAGTCAAAATCGGGTCCATTTGCTACAATAGTTTGACCCCGGTACAAGACGAGCTTCGTTCACCTGCCGCTAGGCGGTCCGACGGGAATTTCCAGGCCACGGGAAAACGATGAGCCTCAAAATCATGATCGCGGGATGCGCGAAAGAAGAGAAAGACGAAGTCGGCTCTTCCGTGAAGAAGGCTTTCGCCGACCGGCCCGCCGACGAGCCATGGAGCGTCTCCGTGGTCAAGATCGCGAGCCAGTGGTCGGTCGAGATCAACGGGCCCGAAGCGCGCTACAAAGGTTTGAGCCTGGTGGCGCCGCTCGGAGATCTCACCGGCTCGCTGCGAAAAGCGATCGCCGGCGCGAGCAACCACGCCGCGGCCCCGCCGGCCGCCGCTCCAAACGGCGGCAGCGGGAAGGGCGGTGAAAAGAAAGATCGGTACGATTGCGAGGGCTGCTCGGCGCCCTTCGAGGTCATCTACAACATCGCCCCGGGAGAGCGGCAAGAGGTCTGCCCCGTCGCCTGCCCCCAGTGCTGGCACGTGAACCACGTCCCCATCGCCGAAGGCGCGGGAGCGACCGGCGACTACCGCGCGCAAGCGGCGAGCTAGGGGGACATAAGCTCGGTATAATGGCAGCCTCGTTCGCGAGGAAGCCATGGGAGAGCCAACCGACTCGCCTCCGCCGATCCTCGGCACCTGGCGCCGTTTCTACGTCGTCGTCGTCGTCAATACCCTTCTGGTCTACCTTCTGCTCCTGCTCTTTTCCCGATTCGCCCGCTGATGCACGTCCTCGACATCGCCGTCATCGGGATCTACTTCGCCCTCATCGCCTACATCGGCTACAAAACGGGGCGCGGCAACCAGAGCATCGAGGACTTCTTCCTCGCCAAGCGCGCCATGCCCTGGTACGTCATCGGGCTTTCGGTGATGGCCACCCAGGCGAGCGCCATCACTCTCATCGGGACGACGGGACAGGCGTACGTGGATGGAATGCGGTTCATCCAGTTCTATTTCGGCCTCCCGCTCGCGATGGTGATTCTCTGCGTCACGCTGGTCCCGTTCTTCTATCGAGCGCGGATCTTCACCGCTTACGAGTTTCTCGAAAAGAGGTTCGACGCAAAGACCCGCAGTCTCACGAGCTTCCTCTTCCTCCTGGCTCGCGGGCTCTCCGACGCCGTGGTGATCTACGCCCCCTCGGTCATCCTCGCGATCGTCTTCGGTCTCGACGAGAAAGTGCTCATCTTTCTCATCGGCGCCGGGTCGACCCTCTACACCGCCCTCGGAGGCATGCGGGCGGTGATGTGGGTTGAGGCCTGGCAGATGATGATCATCTTCCTCGGGATCCTTTTCTGTCTGGGGGCGGTGGTCGTGGGCCTTCCCGAGGACATCTCTTTCGTTGCGGCGGTCAAGATCGCCGGCGCCACCGGGCGGACGGAGATGGTGGACTTCACTCTCGATCCTTCGGTGACCTACACCTTCTGGAGCGGTGTGGTGGGCGGAATATTCCTCATGCTCTCCTACTTCGGCTGCGACCAGAGCCAGGTGCAGCGGTACCTGACCGGGAGCTCCCTGACCCAGAGCCGCCTGTCGCTCCTGTTCAACGCCATGCTCAAGATCCCGATGCAGTTCGTGATCCTGCTGACGGGGGCGCTGCTCTTCGTCTTCTATCAGTTCGAGAAGCCCCCGCCGGTCTTCAATCCGGTCGCGCTCGAGCGGCTTCGGGAATCGGATCATCGCGAGGAGCTCGCTTTGCTCGAGGGGGAGTACGACCTTGTCTTCGAGGCGCGGAAAGACAGCGCGTCCGGGCTCGCTCGCTCGCTCTCGACGGAGGAGGAGCCCGAGGCCCGTCGCCGGTTCCTCGACGCCGACAGGCGCTTCTCGGAGGTCCGCGGGCGGGTCGTCGCGCTCGTCGAGGAGAACCAGGGAGAGAAGTTCAACGACACCAACTACGTCTTTCCCACGTTCGTCCTGACGGAGCTTCCTCCGGGAGTCGTTGGGCTCATCCTCGTCGCGATTTTCGCGGCGGCGATGTCGACGGTAGAGTCCGAGCTCACGGCGCTCTCGAGCGCGACGGTCATCGATTTCTACCGGCGCTATCTACGGGCCGATGCGACCGACTCTCACTACCTGGCGGTCAGCCGCGCGGCCACGTTCGGTTGGGGCGTCTTCGCGACGGTGTGCGCGCTCTACATGGGGCGCCTCGGGTCCGCCATCGAAGCGGTGAACCGGATCGGGTCCAACTTCTACGGCCCCATCCTCGGGGTCTTCGTCCTCGCCATCGGGACGAAGCGGACGAACGGCCACGGCGCTTTCCTCGGGATCCTCGCCGGAGTGGCCGCCGTCCAGATCACCGCGCGCGTTTCGAACGTCTCCTTCCTTTATTACAACCTCATCGGGACCGTGGCGGCGGTAGCCGTCGGGTACGGCCTCTCCCTCGCCTTCCCAACTCCCGAACGCTCTGTATAATAGAAGTACGTTTTTGCGCCCGCCCCGGGGCTTCAATCCGAGCATGACGAGAGTTTGAACCGAATCGTTTTGTCCGTCGATCTCGCTGGGCTTCTGCTCGCCTTCTTTTCGCTCGCGGTCTTCGGCGCCGCGAAGGGAGGCCCGGGCTGGAAGAAGATCTTCGGCCTCGGCGGCACCAAAGAGGAGCCGGGCGGAGGGAGCGCCGCGAGGGAGTCTCTCGCTTCCGGTGACTGGCAGCGCGCCGCCAAGATCTTCGAGGAGGGCGGGCGCTTTCGCGAAGCCGCCAAGATCTACCAGGGGCACGGCCAGAACTACGAAGCGGCGCGGCTCCTGGTCCAGGCGGGGGCGCTCACCGAAGCGGCGCATGTCTTCGAGCGCGTGGGTCATTTCCTGAAGGCGGCGGAGGTCTGCGCTCAGTCGGGAGACAACCGCCGCGCGGGGGAGAACTATCGGCGATACCTCGAGGATCGATTCGGGAGCATGGTGATCACGCGATCCCCCACGGATCACGCGGAGTTCACCAAGTACTGCCGTCTCGCCGGACAGGCCTTTCAGCGCGCGGGGCTCATGGAGCAGGCGGCGGAGGTCCTCGAGCGCGGCGAGCAGTGGGAGGAGGCGGCGGCGCTGTTCCTGAAGCTCAATCGCCACGTGAAGGCGGCCGATCTCTACCAGCGGGCAGGAGCGGTGGCCCAGGCGGCGGACGTCTACGCCCAGGCGGGCGATCGGGTGCGCGCGGCGCAGATGCGGGGCGAGTGGCTTTACAAGCAGGATCAGAAGAACGAGGCCGCGGTGCAGTTCCTCCTGGGAGGAGATCCACTGAGGGCGGCGGAGGTCTACGAGGAGGCGGGGAACTACCTCGACGCCGCGCGCTGCTACGAGCATTGCGGCGCCCACCGGCAGGCGGCGGAAGCCTACGAGCGGGTGGAGCAGCCCGGCCGGGCGGCGGAGATGTACGGGCGCTGCCAGGAGTATTCGAAGGCGGCGGCGCTCTACGAGAAGGTGGAGAATTTCGACGAGGCGACAAGGATGTACGCCGAGGCGGGCGCCTACTATCGCGCGGCGACGCTCGCGCGGAAGAAGGGCCTGACCGAGCAGGCGATCGACTATCTCCAGAGGGTTCAGACCACCGACGCGCACTACCAGGACGCGCTCGTCGAGCTCGCGCACAGTTTCATGGAACGCGACCTCCCGGGGGTCGCGGTCGAGAAGCTGAAGAAGGCGCTCTCGGGAGCGACGCTCTCGGCGAAGAACATGGACCTCTACCACACGCTCGCCGTCGCCTCCGAGCAGATGGGGGACTTGAGGGGTGCCGCGGACATCCTGAAGCAGATCGTCGCCGAGAGCTACGCCTATCGAGACGCCGTCGGGCGGCTCCAGGAGCTCGAGCGGAAGCTCGCGCAGGCGGTCGCGGAGCCGGCGAAGAAGTCGCCCGCGGAAGAGGAGCTCTCGGACAAGAAGCGGTACGAGTTCATGGAGAAGCTCGGCGCGGGAGGGATGGGACTCGTGTATCGCGCCCGGGATACGCGCCTCAACCGCATCGTCGCCTACAAGATGCTCATGGAGCAGTTCATGGAGGTGAAGGACGTCCGCGACCGGTTCCTGCGCGAGGCGCAGTCCGCGGCCCAGCTCAACCACCCGAACATCGTCACCGTCTACGACATGGACGTCGATCGCGACCGCAACCGCCTCTTCATCGCGATGGAATTCGTGTCGGGCGAGTCCTACTTCGACATCCTGCAGCGCGAGGTGCGGCTTACCACCCAGGCGGCCCTCCATTTCGTGGTCGGGGTCCTGAAGGCGCTCACCCACGCCCACGGGCACGGGGTCGTCCACCGGGACATCAAGCCCTCGAACGTCATGCTCTCGAACGATCGGGTGGTGAAGATCATGGACTTCGGGCTCGCCAAGGTGCTGCGCGACGCCAAGGCCCAGGGAAGCGAAAAAGCGAGCGGCACTCCGCTCTACATGTCCCCGGAGCAGATTCTTGGGAAAGCCATCGACTTTCGCACCGACATCTACGCCTTTGGCGGAACGGTCTATCACCTCCTCGCGGGTGAGCCGCCGTTCGTCGACGGCGAGGTCCTTTACCACCACGTCCACACCGCGCCCGAGCCGCTGAGGAAGCACCGGCCGGACGTTCCCAAGATCCTCGAGCAGATCGTGATGAGCTGCCTCAACAAGGAGCCTGGCTCCCGCCCCTCCTCGGACGAAGTCCTGAAGCTTCTGAAGAAACAGAGCTAGTATTCCGGCATGAAGGCCGTCGTCCAGCGGGTCTCGTCGGCCCGCGTCGAGGTCGATGGCGAGACCATCGGGGAAGTCGCCTCCGGGCTCCTCGTGCTTCTCGGCGTCGCGAGAGAGGACGAGGAGAAAGACGCTGCCTGGATGGCGGAGAAGATCGTCGGGCTGAGAATCTTCGAGGACGACGACGGCAAGATGAACCGCTCGCTCCTCGAGGCCGAAGGCTCTCTTCTCGCGGTCTCGCAGTTCACGCTGCTCGGTGACTCCCGCAAGGGCCGTCGCCCTTCGTTCATCGCCGCCGCTCCTCCGGAAGCGGCCAAGGGGCTCTATGAATCGTTCGTTTCGAAGGCGCGGTCTCTGGGGGCGAGGACGGAGACGGGGAAGTTCCAGGCGCACATGGCGGTCCACCTGGTGAACGACGGCCCGGTGACGATCCTCCTCGACTCCAGGGAGTGAACCCCAGGGAGTAAACCTGATGTCCATTCTTCTCGCGCTCGCGCTCAGCGCTGTCGCTCCGCAGGAGGCGCAGGTCATCGCCCGGCTCTTCGCCGCGACGCCCGAGGGCCCGTTCATCTCGTACAGCTGGGGCGAGCATTGGAGCCGCCTCCGGGGCGATTTGCGGGGGTTCGAGGGGGAGATCGACGTCTTCGTCTGTCTGGGTCCTTGGGTCTATGCCGGAGGCTCGAAGGGTCTCTTTCTCTCGGAAGACTACGGCGAGAACTATCGCCGGGTGGAAAGCTGGCCCAAGGGCGGACCCGCGATCACGAGCGTTCTCACCGCCCGACTCTTCGGGCTCGAGCCCACGATCTTCGTGGGAACCTCGGCCGGGCTCTACCGCTCGACCGACTCCGGCATGAAATGGGCCCGGGTCGGCGACGCCGAGATCGGCTCCGCGGTGCGCGGCATGGGCTGGCCGGGACCCGAGCTTCTGGTCGCGACCGACACCGGACTTTATCGCACCCGGGACATCGGAGAGCATTTCGCCCGCGTGGGAGCGGGGCTTCCCGACTCCCCTCTTCTCTCCCTCGCCCTCTCGAAATACTTCGCGGTCGATCCCAAGGTCTTCGTCGGCACCCAGGGGTCCGGTCTCTACAAGAGCACCGACGGCGGCGAGCGCTTCGAGACCGCGGGCGCCGAGGTCCTCGGGAAAGAGACGGTGCGCGCGCTCGTCTGGTGGGGAGGTCTTCTGGTCGTCGGCGCCGACGGCGGGCTCTTCCTTTCCAACGACGGCGGAAAGAAATTCAAGAAGGCGCGCGACCTCGACGGCAGGCGCGTGCTCTCGATCTCGGTGCCGGGCGCCGAGGAGGAAGTGGCCTCTGACGTGATCGTGGGGACCGATCTCGGTGTCTTCAAGAGCTCGGACGGGGCCCAGAGGTTTCGGCGCGTGCAGGAGGGAATGGGACCGCTCGAGATCCGGGCTCTAGCCACGTTTCCGCTGCCGCATCAGAATCGCGAGTGACGCTCTCATTGACCTTCCGCTCGCTTCTAGTGCCCGAGCTCGGTCTCGGTATCGTCGGACTGATCTGGGCCGCTTTGAGCGCAGACGAGCTCTCCGCAGGTTTCTATAAGGCCTATGAGGCGTCCCCCGGCCTGTTGCTTGCGGCTTTCGGGCTCACCCTGGTCTTCGCGGCCTTCAACTTCGGCCTGTTCTTCGCCGGCCGGAGGCACGCGTTCACCCGGCCGGTCTACGAGTTTCTCGAGGGCGCCATCTTCCCCCTCGTGCGAGAGGCGTCTCTCGGCGAGCTCCTTCTGGGAGCGGCGATGGCGGGCTTCTCGGAGGAGCTCTTCTTTCGCGGCCTCCTTCAACCCGAGATCGGCCTTCCCGCGGCGAGCCTGGTCTTCGGCCTTCTTCACGGACCGAGCCGCGACCTCTGGCCGCTCGCGGTTTGGGCCGCGGGCGCCGGGGCGCTCCTCGGGCTCGTCTATTCCGCGACCGGGAGCCTCCTCCTTCCGACGCTGGTGCACGGGTTATACGACGCCGCGGCGCTCCTCTACGTCCGCTACTATTGGCGTCCCCGCGAGGTGTCGAAAGAGAGCTCCTCGTGAGAGAGCGCATCCCGTTCGCCAAGACCGAAGCTCACGGGAACGATTTTCTTCTCGTCCCCGAAAGCGGCGTCGATCCCGAGGCGCTTGAGAGCGTCGCGCGCTCCATCTGCGATCGTCTTCACGGGGTGGGCGCCGACGGTCTCATTCTGTACCGCGGAGCCGAGGGCGACTTCTCGATGACGCTCTACAATCGCGACGGCTCTCCCGCGGAGATCTCCGGCAACGGAATGAGGTGCCTCGCCGCCTACCTCGTGTACCGGGGTTTCGCGACCCGCGACCTCGTCGAGATCTCGACGGGAGCGGGACGTCTTTCCCTGTCTCTTCTCGAGCGCGCCGAGACCCGCTTCCGGTTTCGCGCGAACTTGGGAGCTCCGCGGGACCTCGTCAAGGAAAATCTCCAGGCGGACGGCGAGACCTTCCAGGCGACGACGCTCTCTCTGGGCAATCCTCACTGCGTCCTCTTCCGCCGTGCTTTCGACCTGGCCGAGCTCCGAAGGCTCGGCCCCTGCCTCGAGATCCATCCGCGGTTCCCCCGGAAGACCAACGTGGAGCTCGTCGAGATCCTCTCGCCCTCCGATATCCGCATGGGTATCTGGGAGCGGGGAGTGGGCGAGACCGCCTCTTCGGGCACGGGCTCCTCGGCCTCGGCCGTCGCCTCGATCTGGAACGGTCTCGCGACGAGCCCGGTCCGGGTGCACTGCCCGGGAGGTGTGATGACCGTCGCCTGGGAAGAAGGGGGCGACGTCTTCCTCACCGGCGACGCCTCCATCGTGGCGGAAGGGGACTATTTCTTCTCGAACGTCTTTTGACTGGGCTAGAATCGCGCCCTTCGGAGGAGATCATGACGAAACCAAACGCGACGGCTCTCGTGGAGTCGGAAGCCGACGTCGCTCGGCGTGAGATTCAGACTTTGATCGAGGCGTCCTACATCAACGGCGCCTTCAACGACCTCGACACCAAAACGATGAGGGAAGGCTTTCACCCCGCGTTTCGTATCCACGGTGTCCTTCCGGACGGCGGGCTCCGCCAATTTCCGATCGAGGAGTGGATCTCGGCGATCGAAAAACGAAAGGGAAGTCCCGACTTCGACCCGACGGATCAGAAGTGGGAGCACCGCATCGCGCTCATCGACGTGACGGTGTCGGCTGCCGTCGCCAAGATCGAGCTCTTCAAGGACTCGCGGCACGTCTACACCGACTATCTCTCCCTCTTGAAGCTCGAAGGCGGCTGGAAGATCACCGACAAGGTTTATCACCTCCATCCTGACTAGTCTGTCCAGTCGTAGAGCAGAGTGAAGAAAACGGCCGCAAGCGCGGCGAGCAGAACGGCAAGAACCCACCTCGACGACGAGCGCGCCCGGCCGGCTCGTTCGCCGGCAAGATCCTCCAGGACCGCTGCCATGCTCTGGTAGCGTTCGCCGCGGGGGATGGCGAGACATCGGAAGATCACCCTGCGCAAGGTCGAGGGGATCCCGCGCGCCGAGGGGGTGCGCTCGCGGCGCGTGAGCTTTCGCAGCAGATGCCGGAAGGAGCTCTCCGGGCGGTAGGGGAGCTGACCGGTGAGCATTTCGTAGAACACGACTCCAAAGGACCAGATGTCGGAGCGGTGGTCCACGCGATCGCCGCGCGCCTGCTCGGGGGACATGTAGGCCGGTGTCCCCATGATTCGCCCGAGTTCGGTGAGCTCGGAGTCGTGCTGGGATAAGAGGCCGAGGGCCGCCATCTGCCTGCGGGCTCGCCTCGCGAGACGGGCGATCGCCCCTTTCGAGGCATGCGCGTCCGCCTGGAGCCCATGGAGCATCCAGAGCAGATCGAGCCGCGCCGAGGCCGGCACTTGCTCGAGCGCCTTGTTGGCCCGCGCCAGGCCGAAGTCGGTGACGACCGCGCGGAGCTCGCCCTTCCGGGGAACGAGGATCACGTTGTCGGGCTTCAGATCGCGATGCACTACGCCGACGTCGTGGGCCGCCTTCAAAGCCTCGGCGATCTGGCGCGCGATGGGAAGGGCGCGCGCGGCGTTCTGCCGGCCGCCGCGCCGGAGCCTTTGGCCCAGCGTTTCTCCCGACAGAAGCTCCATGGTGAGACATCGAATCCGCGCCTCGTAGTTGCCCGACTGGACGACGTGCTCGAAGACATCGTGGATGCGGCAGACGTTCGGGTGGGTCACCTTGCGGGCGAGCTGGCTCTCGCGAACGAAGCGGCTCTCGGCCTCGTCGTCGTCGAGGATCGTCTGGCGAACCGTCTTGAGGGCGACGCGCTCACCGAGCTCGGTGTCGAGAGCCTCGTAGACTTCGCCCATTCCACCCTCGGCCAGGAAACGGACGACGCGAAACCGGTCGGCGACCATCTGGCCGGGAAGAAAGGTATGGATCGCGCCCGTGTCGGCCGCCCCGGCGAGCGCCCCTTGGTCAAAGACGGGAGCGTCGAGAAAGCTTCCCGCCTGCTCGTGCGACGCGAGAAGGGACAGCACCTCGCGCTGCAGGTCCGAATCGTCCCGGCAGGCGTTCTCCAGAAAGAGGTTCCTCGCCCTCGGCGCCTGCGCCAGAGCTTCGCGAAAGACTCCTTCGACTTGATGCCACCTTTCCGGAGTCATGCGCGGTCCCCGGCCGAAAGCTCCCGGTAGAGCCATGCCTTGGCCGCGGTCCACATTCTCTTAACCGTAGCCGGCGAGAACCCCATCGCCTCCGCCGTTTCCTCGATGGTGAGGCCGCCGAAGAATCTGAGCTCCACCACGCGAGCGCCTCCGGGATCGAAACCTGCGAGCTTCAGGAGCGCCTCGTCGAGAGAGAGGATGTCGACGTCCCGGTCGTCGAGAGCGATCGAGGAGCGGAGCGTGACCCGTCGAAGGTCGCCTCCCCGCTTCACGGCACCCCGTTCTCGCGCATGGTCCACGAGCACCCGCCTCATGGTGTTTGCGGCGATGGCGAGAAAATGAGCCCGGTTCTGCCAGCGGACGCCGTCCTGCTTCGCGAGACAGAGGTAGGCCTCATTGACGAGGGCCGTCGGCTGCAGGGTGTGGTTCGCCCGCTCCGCTCTCAGGTAATGCGCGGCCAAGCGCCGCAGCTCCTGATAGACGAGGAGCACCACCTCGTCGAGAGACTCGGTACCGTCCTTGTGCTCGGGCGTCACGTTCAAGCGGTCGGGATGACCTCGGGGGGACAGGTCCTGCGTTCATTGATAACACAAATGCCCCATCTTTTCGCCAAGAAATTCCACGAGCTGAGCCGTTTTATTCTCCGATTCCGCATTACTGGATGAACCGGAACAAAGAGAGCCAAGAGCGCGACGGCCGACAGGTGTCGTGTGCCCGGGCGGCCTGGCGCAATAAGAGTCAGGAGGGCCGATGATCGAACGAGTGTCAGGAGTCGCGATGGATTTCGCTCGCCTCGGCGGGCGATGCCGGGAAGTTCTCTCGATCGCTCAAGCTTCAGCGGTTAGGCGCGGACATGCGAGCGTCGGCGTGGAGCATCTGCTCCACGCTCTGCTGGACCAGGATGACGGACCCGTTCGCGATCTTCAGAAGCCGGGGGAACGTTCGGTCGAGAGGCTGAAGGGTTTTCTCGAAAGCCGCCTGGAGAGGATCCCTTCCACGGTGTCCTCCGAAACCCGGCTGCTGCCCGCGCTCGAGGCGCTCCTCGCCCGCGCGATAGGAGAGGCTGACGCCTCCAAATCCCGATGCGTCACCTTGGGCCACGTCCTGATCGCTTACCTCGAGAGCGAGCTTCCGGGAGGAGAGCTGCTCCAGAACGGCGGCATCACTCGGGACCGCATCGTCACTTTTGGCTATGCCATCCAAGACCTTCCCGGCTTCCAACGGATCGAAAGCCAATGCCCCACCCTCCGGAAGTTCGGACGGGACCTCACCGTCCAGGCGGCGCAGGGAAGGCTCGATCCGGTCTTCCATCGCGACGCCGAGGTGCGCCGGGTAATCCAGATTCTCCTTCGGCGAACGAAGAACAACCCGCTTCTCGTGGGAGAGCCGGGAGTGGGGAAGACGGCGATCGCCGAAGCCGCAGCGCAGCGCATCGTCCAGGGCGACGTCGCCGAGGGTCTGCGCGGCCGGCGGATCGTGGCCATCGACATGGGAGTGCTGGTCGCCGGCACGAAGTACCGCGGCATGTTCGAGGAGCGATGGAAGCAGCTCATCCAGGAAGTCGAAGACTCGAAGGGCGCCATCATCCTCTTCCTCGACGAGGCGCATACGCTGCTGGGTGCGGGCCAGTGCGAGGGGCAGGCGTTGGACGCCGCCGATATGGTGAAACCGGCGCTCGCCCGGGGCGCCCTCCGCATCATCGCCGCGACAACCACCGCGGAATACCGGCGCCACTTCGAAAAGGACGCGGCGCTCGAGAGGCGCTTCCAGCCGATTTTCGTGGACGAGCCCTCGGTCGAGGCGACCATCGGCATACTCCGGGGGCTCAAGTCCCGCTACGCGTCTCACCACGGCGTCGGGATCCTGGACGACGCTCTCGTAGCGGCGGCGAAGCTCTCCGACAAATATCTGGGCGACCGGCGCCTCCCCGACAAGGCGATCGACCTCGTGGACGAGGCGGCCGCCGAGCGCCGCATGGAGCTCGACGGCTCTCCATCGGAGCTCGACGCCATGGAGCGCCGTATCGTGGATCTGGAGGTCGCGAGGCAGGGACACGAGGATCCCGCGATCACGCGGGAGCTCGCCGAGCTCCGTACCGCGGCTGGATGGCTCCGGACCCGCTGGCAGCAGGAGAAAGAGGCTCTCGAGCAGACCCGCCGGCTTGGCGTCGCCAAGATGAGTCTCGCCTGCGGATCGCCTCGCCTCATTCGCGAGGACGTCGACGCGAACGACATCGCCAGAGTGCTGTCCCGATGGAGCGGTGTTCCCGTGGCGAGTCTGATGGGCGACGAGATTCAGAGACTTCAGCATCTCGAGGAGACGTTGGCGAAGACCGTGGTGGGGCAGGATCACGCCGCGCGGGTCATCGCCAGGGCCATCGTGCGAGCTCGCACCGGTGTCAAGGCCCAGGACCGCCCCATCGGAAGTTTCTTGTTCGCGGGCCCCACGGGCGTCGGCAAGACCGAGATGGCGAAGGCCCTCGCGCACCATCTCTTCGGCGGCGAACGAGGGCTGGTGCGCATCCAGATGAGCGAGCTCTCCGATCCGAGCTCGGTCACGCGACTCATCGGCAACTCCGGCGCCCACAACGCGCTCGACGCGGGAGAGCTCACGGGAGCCGTCAGGAGACGACCTTACTCGGTCGTTCTCTTCGACGAGTTCGAAAAGGCCCACCCCGAGGTGCACCACCTTCTGCTCCGAGTCCTCGACGAGGGACGATTGACGGACGGCCGGGGCCGCACCGTTGATTTCCGGAACACGCTGATGATCCTCACCTCGAATCTCGGCGCGGGCGACAACGCTGCGGCCATCGGCTTCGGCGAGGGCCGCGGGATCCAGGACAAGCTCGAGAAGGAGTGCTCGCGAGAGCTCGTCAACCGCTTCGACGCCGTCGTCACCTTCCGGCCGTTGACGGAAGAGCACATGATCTCTATCGCGAAGCTCCAGGCGTCGAGTCTCTCGAACCGATTGAAGGAGCGCGGAATCGTGCTCCGCTTTGCCCCGGAGGCCGAGCGCCTCCTCGCGAAGAGAGGCTACGACCCCAAGTACGGCGCCCGACCGCTGAGGCGGCTCATCGAGACCGAGATCGAAACGGAGATCGGGATGCTCATCCTCCGAGGCCAGGACAGGGTGCCGCTAGTTGTGGCGACCAGCGGCGAACGGTTCCTGGTCGGAGCCGACCGGCACACGTGTGCCGGTGTTACCATTTAGGACAACCCCGTCCTAGTTTCGGAGACGTTCGACAAGTTCGTGAACCCTCTACATTGCGGACGACAAAGCAATCTATCTATGGGGGCTAACCTAACTAAACTAATCGGTGTTCCCGCTCCCGGCAGGACCGAATGCGATCGACCGCTAACTGGGTCCCCTACTTCCCGAACCTCTCCTCGAAAGCCAGGAGCTCGGGCTTGAGCGCCATCCCCGCTGCCAGGGCGTCGATTAGGTCGCGCGCTTCGACCATCGCCCGAATCGCCTCGTAGCGGGACTGAAGGGCCGAGAGCTCGGCGGGCGCTTCCTCCGCCGCTCCTCGGTGCTCGGCCATCTCGAGCAGGCTCTCGAGCTCGAAGAGGATCTGGTCGAGCCTTCGCACCACCACGATTCGCTCCGAGCTCGCCCGGAAGAATGCCTCGTTCGCGCGAAGGGTCGAGTGTGCCGCGGCCTGGATCGCCGCGAGGTAGTCGCGTTCGGTCGCCGCGAGACGCTGGGCCTCGGCGAGGGAGGATTCGGCCTCGGCGAAGAGCTCCGGCGCGAAGGTCGCGGCATCCTGCTGCCGAGCCGCCTCGACTCGCGACGCGGTGATGTCGAGCTCGTCGGTCGGTGGCTGGGCGCAGCCGGCGGCGGCGAGAAAAAAGACGCAGGCAACGCTACGCCGGGTCATGGAAGCTTCCGAGTCTTGCGGCGTTTCCGATAGGAAGAAACGACCCGGCTCACGATCTCCTGGGTCTCGCCGAGATAGTTTTCCGGCGCGAGACTGGAATCGATCGAAGCCGCGGTCAAATGCCGCCGCACCGCGGGCTCCCCGGCCGCGATCTCCCGAAGAGACTTCCCCTGCTCGCGGGCGGCGTCGCAGATCTCCTTCACCAGCGTGTGCGCCTGGTCCCTTCCCATCGAATCGGACAGCCGCATGAGGAGGGACTCCGAGCAGATGAAGCCCGAAGCGCGCTCGAGGTTCCGTATCATGTTCTCGGGTTTTACCACGAGAGACGAGAGAACGCGCGCGGTGAGCTCGATCTGGGCGTCGGCGAGAAGGCAGACTTCCGGCACGAATTTCCACGCGGTCTCACCCTGGCGATGGTCGTCCTCCCCCTCGGCGTGGATGTAGTCGAGGGCGGGGCCGGCGTTGGCGCGGAGGAGCCGCCCGAGGAAGACCACGGAGCCCGAAGCCACGGGGTTCTGTTTGTGAGGCATGGCCGAGCTCCCCACCTTGCCCTCGGCGCACTCCTGGACCTCGTCGATGTCGGTTTGCTGAAGGTTATAGAGGTTTTGCGCGATCTTGCCGAGGGTCGCCGACAGCATCGAGAGCAGAAGAACGAACTCCGCGATGCGATCCCCCGCGGTTTTCACCGGCGCCTCGGCGACGCCTAGATCGAGCCGGGCCATGAGAAGGGCCTGGATCTCGAGCCCTTTTCCACCGAGCGCGGCGAGCGTCCCCACGGCGCCTCCGAACTCCCCGACGAGGACCCGCGGGCGGCTCTCGACGAGGCGCTCTTCGTGGCGGAGGAGCTCGTCGAGCCAGGCAGCGGCCTTGAAACCGAAGGTCACTGGAATCGCGTGCTGGCCGTGAGTGCGCCCGGCCATCAGAGTGTGCCGGTGCTCTTCGGCGATCGCCGCGAGGCGGTCCAGGACCGTCCAGAGCCGGGACTCGAGAACGTGGTAGCTCTCCTTCACCTGGAGCATCAATCCCGTATCGAAGATGTTTTTGCTGGTGGCGCCCCAGTGCAGGACCCCGCGGGCCTCTAGGGATAGCTTCTTCCGGAGCTCGTCGAGAAGGGGCACCACCGGATTCCACGTCCGGTCGAAGCCCCGTTTCATCGAGCGGAGGTCGAGGTTCTCGATGCGGGCTTTTCTTCCGATCTCCCGCGCCGCCTTCTCGGGAACGAGCCCGAGCTCGGCCTCGACGGCGGCGAGCGCCGCCTCGACTTCGAGCCAGCGGGCGATGGTCGCGCGATCGCTCCAGATGTCGCGCATCGCCTGGGTGCCGAAGCGATCTTTGAAGTAGAAGGAGTCGAAGACGGTGGAAGGCATCGCGACTTCAGGAGGCGGAGCGCACCTCCTCGACCTTCTCTTCCATCTCCGAGTTCAGCCGTTCCTTGTCCCGGACTAGCTCGTTTTTCACCTTGTCCAGCTCCTCGTAGGTGGTTACGGTCGCGAGCTTGGACTGCTGCTGGATCTCGGCCTCGGCGATTCGAGCCCGGTAGCGGCTGCGGATCTCGGCGATCGCCGCCTTCTGTTTGCCGGTGAGCTTCTTCTCTTCGTAGTCTCCCCGGGCTTTGAGTTTCTCCATCGCGAGCTCGTACGCGGACTTGGGGGCCCCTTTGTCGGACATGGTTGTATACTAGCGGTTTTCGGGAAGCATCGAAAGGAGCGCTCGATGGAGATCATCGTTTCGAAGAACGGCCCGCTTCGGGTCAAGAGCACCGGAGACCCGATCGTGATCAAGGACGCGGAAGGCGCGGCCTACGACGTCAGGGGCCGCGAGCTCGTCTCTCTCTGCCGCTGCGGGCAATCGGAGAACAAGCCGTTCTGCGACGGTAGCCATAACAAGATTGGATTCCAGCACGAGGCCAAGGCCTTCGTGCTGCCTGAGCCGAAGAAGTAGGGGAGCAGGTCATGGCAAAAATTCCAGAAGCCTTCCGGGACATCCTCGACAAGAAGACCCTCGTGCATCTGGCGACCACGGGCAAGGATGGAGGCCCGCAGGTGAGCCCGGTGTGGATCGACCGAGAGGGGGATCTCCTCGTCGTCAACTCCGCCAGGGGCCGGGTGAAGGACCGGAACATGAAAAGCCGCGCCCGCGTCGCGCTCTCCGCGACGGATCCCGACAATCCCTATCGGGCGCTCATGATTCAGGGCCGGGTGGTGAAGATCACCGAGGACGGCGCCGATGCCCACATCGACAAGATGGCGAAGAAGTATCTCGGGCAGGACAAGTATCCATTCCGGAGTCCCACAGAGGTGCGCGTGAAGTACTACATCGAGCCCCTCAAAGTGGCGACGATGGGCTGACGTCCATGAGAAGGCGGCTCACGGCTCTTCTGTTCTCGCTCGTTTACTTCTCTCTCGGGGCGAGTGCCTTCGGCCAATCCGGCGAGACTCTTGTCCTCCTGCACGCAAACGTGATCGACGGGCTCGGAGGCGCGCCGGTTTCCGACCGGGCGATCGTGGTCGGCGACGGCCGCATCGCCAGCATCGTGGCTTCGAGCGAAGCACCCCAGGGCGCCGCGGTCCAAAACCTAAGGGACCTGAGAGGGAAGTACGTTCTTCCCGGCCTCATCGACGCGCACGTCCACATCGGAAGCCTGGCTCAGGCGAAAAAGGCGCTCTTCTCCGGGATCACCACGGTCCGGAGCATGGGGGTCTCGGGTTATTTCGACGTCGGGCTCCGTGAGCTCAAGAAGCAGGGCGTCATCGACGCCCCCGAGGTGCTCGCCTCTGGCTATCACGTGAGGCCGCGTCCCTCGGAAGATCTGTTCCTCGTCGAGCCGAGCCTCGGAGATCTTTTCTCCGGAGTTCGCGGCGCCGAAAGCTATCGCCGGGTGACCGCGGCCAACCTCGAGCGCGGGGTCGACTGGATCAAGATCACGTCGACCGAGCGCGCCGGACTTCCCGATACCGATCCTCGGAAGCAGACCATGACCCGGGACGAGATCGCGGCCATCGTGGACGAGGCCACGAAGCGGGGGGTTCCGGTCGCGAGCCACGCCCACGGAGACGAGGGCGGAAGAGCGGCGGTCGAGGCCGGGGTGCGCAGCATCGAGCACGGGACCTATCTGAGCGAAGAGACTCTCCGTTTGATGAAGCAGAAGGGAACGTTCCTCGCGCCGACCGTAGCCGTGGTGGCGGATCTCATGTCGCCGGGCGGAGATTACGACGACCCGATCCTCCAGGTGCGCGGGCGGCACATGATGCCGCGAGTCAAGGAGGTGGTCGCGACCGCCCACCGTCTCGGCGTCAAGATCGTCGCCGCGACCGACACCGGCTACGGCGCCGACGGCACCCTCACCCTGCAGCATGAGATCGAGATGCTCACCGAGTGCGGTCTTTCTCCCATGGAGGCGATTCAGGCGGCCACCACCGTCGCCGCCGAGCTCCTCCGCATCGCAGGTCGCACCGGGTCGATCCAGAAGGGATACGAGGCCGACCTCATCGTCGTCGATCGCAACCCGCTCGAGAGCGTCCTCTACCTTCAAGACGTCCTTCTGGTCGTGAACGACGGGAAGGTCGTTCTCGATCGCCTGAACTTCGCGCTGAACTAGTGCCCTTCGGGCTTCGACGCCTTCCCAAGACCGAGGAGATCTTCGTCCTTTGCGGCGTCGGCTCTCTGGTCGTCGCCGCGATCTCGCTCGTCCGGTGGCGCGCGCTCCTTCTCGAGTACTTCTACTTCACGCCGCTCCTCTCTCTCACGCACCTGGTGACCCTGGGGTTTCTCTCCTCGCTCATGATGGGGATGCTGTACCGCCTCTCCCCGATGCTTCTCGGGGTCGAAGCTCGGTCCCAAAGGCTCGCGTCGCTTCAGCTCGTGCTCTTCCTCGTCGGCGCCTGGGGCATGATCTCCCATTTCTGGATGGCCGAGTCGATCGGGATGAGCTGGTCGGCGGGTCTCGTCTGGGCGGCGTCGGTCGTGCAGCTCGTGAACTTTCGAGGACTCTTCCGGCGCTCGTCGAAGTCCCCTTGGCCTCGTCGTTTCGTCGCGTCGTCTCTCGTCTATTTCTTTCTCGCCGCGAGCCTGGGAGGGGTGCTGGCCCTCGCGAAAGCCTACGACGTCAGACCCTCGTTTCTCGCCTCTCGGCACCTCGCGAACGTCTTCGCCCATGCGCACCTCGCGGGCGTGGGCTTCGTCCTTTCGATGATCTTCGGATTCCAGTTGAAGCTCGTCCCCACGACCGAAGGAAACCCTTCGAGCGTGCCGTATCGGTTCGCCCTCCTTCACCTCGGAACGTTGGGGCTCGCGGCCTCTTTCCTTCTGGAAACGTCGCCGGCACCCTTCGCGCTCGCGCTCGCTATCGTCTGCGGATGGCAAGCGCTCGGTCCCGCTGCGGCATTCGCGAGGGGCCGGGCCCGGGAGTGGGAGCTCCTCGGGCTCCTTCTCCTGACGCTCACCGCCGCCCTCGGCCTCGCGCTCGCTCTCGGCTGGCCGGAGGAATCATCCCCCGCGCGCGGCCGGGCGCAGCTCGCCTACGGCTTTCTCGGACTCTTCGGTTTCATGACCCTCACCGTGGTCACCGTTGCCTTCAAGCTCTTCCCGATCTGGGTATGGAAGGAGAGATTTCAGCCGGAGTTCGGAACCCGTCCAGTTCCCGGCATGAAGGATCTTTCGAGTCAGGGACTCCGCGTCCTGGCGAACGTCGCCACGTTCGCGGGAACCCTTGGGACGGGGATCGCGATCTTCGCGGGGAGTCTCGACGGGTTGACCGCCTCGACAGCGGTCCTCGCGACGGGCATAGCGGCCTTCGTCGTCAACCTGCTGCGGGTCGTCCGCTGGAGTTTTTTGGATTAGCCGAATACGTCGACGGCGGCGCCGGTCATCGCGTCCGGAGCCTCGGTTCCGAGATACACGATGACCGCGGCCACGTCCTCGGGCTCCATGTCCGGAGCGGCTCCGGGAAGACCTTGCTGAAGCATCTCGGTGTTCACCGAGCCGGGGCAGACCGAGAACACCTGGATTCCGTGGGGCTTCATTTCCTCGGCCGTCGCCAGACTGAAGCCGAGGAGCCCCCATTTCGAGGCGCAGTACGCGGTGAGAAGGGGAGTTCCGAGCTTTCCCGAGATCGACGACACGTTGACGATGCGCCCCCGGCCCCGCTCGATCATGGAAGGAAGCACCTCCCGCGCGCACAGGAACGCCCCCTTGAGGTTGACGCCGAGAACGCGATCCCAGGCCGCGGCATCGGTCTCGACCACGGGGGCACGCTCGAGGGTCCCGGCATTGTTCACGAGGAGGTCGATCGGCCCGAGCTCCCGCACGCTCTTCTCCACCATCGCGGCAACTGCTGCTTCGTCGGATACGTCCGTTGGAATCGAGAGCGCGCGTCCACCGAGCTTGCGGATTTCCTGCTCGACGACGGCGAGCGCCTCGCGGCCTCTGGCGGCGAGCGCAACGGAGACGCCCTTCCTGATCAACGCGATCGCCGTCGCGCGCCCTATGCCGCGGCTCGCTCCGGTGACGATGGCGACCTTCGGAAGAAAAGACATGGTCATTCAAAGCTCTCGAGGCTTTTCAGGAACTGAAGCCTCAGCTCGCTCTTCCGCGCGAAGGCGCCGGTGAAATGCTGGGTGATGGTGCGCGTGCCCTTTCGGCCGGGGTGGCGCATCGTCATGCAGAGCTGATCGGTCTCGAGAGCGACCGCCGCGCCCTCTGCCTTCAGGTGCTTCGTGAGCGAGTCCGCAATCTGTCGCGTGACCGTTTCCTGGATCTCCAGGCGATGGGCATAGACGTCCACGAGCCGTGCGAGGCTCGAGAGCGAGGCCAGCTTCTTCCCGGGGAGGTAGGCGAGGTGCGCCCGCCCATAGAACGGGAGCAGATGATGCGGGCAGAGTCCGTGGAAGGGAATCGCTTTCAGGAGCACCAGGCTCTTCGGCCCCGCGGGCACGGGATAGGTTTCCGCGAAGAGGGCGGCCGGGTCGGCGCGGTATCCGTCGAGGAAGCTTTCCGTCCAGGCGCGCGCCACGCGCGAGGGAGTTTCCGAGAGCTCCGTCCCTTCGATCCGGATCCCGGAGGCGCGAAGGAAATCGCGAATCGCGGTCCGCATCCCCGCGACGTCCGGTCCGTCGGGGAGCGGCTTACGCCGTGGCTTCCGGCCTTTCGGCATCGAGCTCACCCCGGTAGATCACGGCGCTGTCGTCCGTCTCGTAGAGCTGCATTTCCTTGAGGCCGGAAAGATGCGGCGAAAGACGTCCCCACATCCACGTCACCACGTTCTCCGCCGTCGGGTTGTCGAGGATCCGGTTCAGGTCGTTGTGGTCGATGTCTGCGAGGACCTTCTCGCGAACGATCTCCTTCACCTTGACGAAGTCCGTGGAAATACCGGTCGCGGGATCGACCGGGCCCTCGACGAATACCAGGAGCTTGTAGTTGTGCCCGTGGGTGTGGAAGCAGGGCCCCTGGTAATACGGAAGCCGGTGAGCGGCGTTGAACTGGAACTCGACCCGGAGGATCACACACCGATGACCTGGGCGGTCAGGCTCCGTTCGCGAGGTCCATCGAGCTCGGCGAAAAGGATGCTCTGCCACTGCCCGAGGGGGATGTTGCCGCCCGTGATGGGGAGCGTCACCGCGTGTCCGAGGACGATCGCCCGGATGTGGGCATCGGCGTTCTTTCGCTCGCAGTCGGAGCAGTCCTCGCAGTTGTGGAGATATCCGTTCTCGCGGTGGGCGAGCCGCTCGAGAAAATTCTTGACGTCCGCCATGAGCGCGGCCTGGAACTCGTTGATGAACAGAGCCGTCGTGGTGTGGAGCGTCGAGAGGATCAGAAAGCCAGCCTTGATGCCGGAGGACTTTACCAGGTCCTTGATCCGGTCGGTGACGTTGTAGAGCTCCACCCGGGAGCCTGTCACCACATTGAGCGTTCGAGAGAACATCTTCAACTTGCCGTCGAGCACCTCGAACGAAATATCGTCTGGATCCAGTGTCTTCACGATGACGCTCGAGCTCTCGGACGTCCCAATGATCATGTTTGGTGTACTCCTTATCCTCGTTCTCTGCTCTGGTACGGGCTCTGGCAGTTCACTATTCGAAAAAGGGGGAAGCGCCGCAAGCGGGTGCGGTCCCCGGTTCGAGCGCAAATTCATTCGGTTCAAGATTTCGTAGAGCTGGGTTTCAGTCACTCTGGATACGATAGAAGCCGATTGCAGCCGAAACAATCAATCTATTACAGCCTCTGGAGTTTGGCAACTCCCTTGCTCGCAGCCAAGGGCGGCATGTAAGCTGCGCCGAGCGCCGCCCATGCCTCCCCAATTGGACAAGCCCTTTCGCGACGACCTCTTGCGCTTGCTCGGTCCCTCCTCGTGCCTCTTCGAGCCTCACCAAATCCTGGTGTACGAATGCGATGGGTCGACGGCCTTCAAGTCCGCCCCCGATGCGGTGGTGCTTCCGAGGTCGACCGAGGAGGTGGCAGCGGTCGTCCGGCTATGCGATCGGGCGGGCGTTGCCTTCCTCGCCCGGGGCGCGGGAACGGGGTTATCGGGCGGGGCGACGCCCCGGGACGGCGGCCTCGTCATCGCTCTCACCCGGATGAACCGGCTCCTGGATCTCGATATCCAGAACCGCGTCGCCCTCTGCCAGACGGGTCTCGTGAACCTCGAGATCTCCCGCGCGGTCGCGTCCCACGGTCTCTATTTCGCTCCCGATCCCTCGAGCCAGTCCTCCTGCACTCTCGGGGGAAACGTCGCCGAGAACTCCGGAGGGCCGCACTGTTTCAAGTACGGGGCGACCACGGCCCACATCCTGGGCCTTACGGTAGTGATGCCTTCGGGCGACGTTGTTCATATCGGCGGGCCGCGGGACGGCGTCGGCTACGACCTCGTGGGGCTCTTCGTGGGCTCGGAGGGGACGTTCGGCATCGCTACCGAGGCGCTCATCCGGCTCATGCCCCTCCCGGAGACGGCGAAGACGCTCCTCGCCCCGTTCCGGAACATGGTGACGGCGTGCGAGGCGGTTTCCCAGATCGTGGCGTCCGGGATCGTGCCCGCGGCGCTCGAGATGCTCGATCGACCCACGATCGAAGTCGTCGAGGCGGGGGTCATCGCCGCCGGTTATCCGCGTGACGCCGAGGCCGTGCTTCTCGTCGAGCTCGATGGGGCCGCCTGCGCTATGGACCGGCTCCTTTCCGAAGTCCGCCGCATCTGTCTCGAGCGGGGCGCCATCTCGGTTTCCGTCGCCCGCGACGAGGCGGAGCGGGCGCGGCTCTGGCTCGGGCGCAAGGCCGCCTTCGGCGCCATGGGCCGGATGTCGACCGACCTCTACGTTCAGGACGGCGTCGTGCCCCGCTCGAGGCTTTCCGAGACCCTCGAGCGCGTCGCGGAAATCGCGGCAAAATACCGCATCCGGGTCGCGAACGTGTTCCACGCCGGGGACGGCAATATCCATCCCTGCATTCCCTACGACGGCCGGGACGAGGACGAAAAGGACCGGGTCCTCGAAGCGAGCCGAGAGATCATGGAGCTTTGCGTCGCCATGGGAGGCTCGATCAGCGGAGAGCACGGGATCGGGACGGAGAAGTCGAGCTACATGAGCCTGCTGTTCTCGGAAGACGATCTGGCCTTGATGCTGTCGGTGCGTGAAGTGTGGAATCCGAAGGGGCTTCTGAACCCGGCAAAAGTCCTGCCCACGGGCGGAAGCTGCGGCGAGAAGAGATCGCTTCCGAGCGTCGCCGCATCGGCGGGAGCCTGGATTTGACGATCGAGGCCGGCCCTTCGCTGAAACACCTCCTCGACGAGGTCGAGGCGCGGCCTCCGGGTCCTTCGGATCCCCTCATCGATGGCCTTTCGCCGTCTCTGGTTCTCGAGCCCGAGACGGAGGAGGGCTGCTCCCGCGCGCTCGCGCTCTGCCAGAGCGAGGGGATGGCGGTGGTGCCCCTCGGAGCCGGTACGAGGCTCGAAGTCGGAAATCCGCCGAGCCGTCTCGACGTCTACCTCTCGACGCGCGCGCTTTCGGGAATCGTGGATCACGTGGAAGGGGATCTCACGGTCGTGGTCCGAGCCGGCACGTCTCTCGAGGCTCTCAACCGCGAGCTAGGGCGCGCGGGGCAGTTCCTGCCGCTCGACCCGCCCCTTTCCTCGAAGGCGACGGTCGGCGGAATCCTCGCGCTCGGCGAGCCGGGTTTTCGACGCCGCCCCGGCGCCCGCCCGCGGGATCTTCTGCTGGGGTTCGAAGCGGTCCTCGCCGACGGCACCAAAGTGAAGTCCGGGGGGCGCGTGGTGAAAAACGTCGCCGGATACGAGCTCTCGAAGCTCTTCGTCGGCTCCGCGGGAACTCTCGCCGTTCTCACCCGCGCGTTTCTGAGGCTTCGCGCTCTTCCCGAGGAAGTCGTCTCGCTCGCCCTTCCGTTCTCGCGGCTTTCGCGGGCGGCACAGGCGTTTCACGGAATCGCGCGTCAGGCCGTCCTGCCCGAGGCCGTCGCCCTCCTGAGCCCCGAGCTTTCGCGAGAGCTCGGGTACGAGGACTGGACACTCCTCGCGCTCTTCGAGGGATTCCGGGAGGAGACGAGCGAAGGGGCCGCGGAAGCGCAAAAACACGCGGGGCGGCGCGGTGCTTCGGCCACTCGCTCGGACATCTGGGACGCGCTGCGGGACTTTCCCGCGAGGCCGCTCGGCGAAACCGAGCTCCTGCTGCGAGGGCAGGCGGCCCCGGCGCGGGTTTTCGCGCTCGCGGAGCTCTGGCAGGACGGCGGCCCTCTCGTCGCCTATCCCGACTCCGGTCTCGTCTACAGCCACACGCGAGATCTCGAAGCTCTCGCGAATCGGCGAGAGACCGCGGCCCTCTGCGGCGCGAACGCCGTAGTAGAACGAGCGCCGTCGTCGATCAAAAACGAGATCGACGTCTTCGGCGAGATCCCCGAGTCCTTCGAGATCATGAAGCGGATCAAAGAGAAGCTCGATCCCCGGGGGATTCTCTCGCCGGGACGATTCGTGGGGCGCCTTTGACGACTCTCTACGAGATGACGCTCGCCTGCGTCCACTGTGGGCTCTGCCTTCCTGCCTGCCCCGCCTATCGCGTCGATCCTAGAGAATCGATCGCACCCCGGGGACAGGTCTATAACATCCGCGCGGTCCTCGAGGGACGCCTCGAGCTCACTTCCGGCCTCGCCGCCGAAATCTACGAGTGCCTTGCCTGCCGCGGGTGCGAGTCCGTCTGCCCCTCCGGAGTCCAGGTGGGGTCGATCGTGGAGCAGGCACGCGGCCTCATCACCGAGAAGGAATCAGAAGGAGCGGGATTGCGGCTCCTCAAGCGCATCCTTCTTTCGGGAGTCCTCGCGCATCCCCGGAGACTCTCGGCGTTGATGGCGCTCCTGCGGCTGTACGAACGCACCGGGCTCCGATCCCTCGTGCGGTTTCTGCTCGCGAGGTTTTCGCCCGCGCTCGCCGCGCGCGAGCGTCTCATGCCTTCCGTCGGCGGGAAGCCCGCGCCCCTTCCCGCGATCGCCTCGCCCTTGGGAGAGAAACGCTCCCGGGTCGCGCTCTTCACCGGCTGCATCGCCTCGCACTGCTTCTCGGACGTCAACGAGGCGACGGTGCGAGTCCTTCAGAGAAACGGATTCGAGGTCGCGATTCCGAAAGACCAGGTCTGCTGCGGCGCTCTTCACCAGCACAACGGTCTTCCCGATACCGGCCGAAGTCTCGCTCGAAGAAACGTCGATGTCTTCGAACGGGCCGAGGCCGAACACGTGGTGGTGAACGCCGCCGGCTGCGGCGCGGCGCTCTCCGAGTACGGCGAGATTCTCGAGGGCGACGCCCGGGCGCGCACCTTCGCCTCTCGAGTGGTGGATATCTCGGCCCTCCTCGTGCGCGAGGGCTTCGAGCGTCCTACCGCGGCTCTCGCTCCCCTCCGCGTCGCCTACGACGCTCCCTGCCACCTGTTCCACGCGCAGAAGGTGAAGAACGAGCCGCGCGAGATCCTCCGGAGCATTCCCGGAGTCGAGCTCGTCGAGCACCATGAGTCCGAGCGGTGCTGCGGGAGCGCGGGCATCTACAACGTGACCCACTACGCGATGTCGATGGAAGTGCTCGAGGGCAAGATGCGGGAGATCGCGAAAGTCCGCCCGGACGTCATCGCCACCGGAAACCCCGGTTGCCACATCCAGCTCTCCGAAGGGGTGCGCCGCTTCGGGCTTCGAGCTCAGGTGGTGCATCCGGTCGTGCTCCTCGACCGTGCGTATAGGGCTTAGACCTGCAGAACCAGCTTTCCGCTCGTTTGTCTGCTTTCGAGCAGGCGATGGGCTTCGCCCGCCTGCGTTAGAGGGAGCGTTCGGTCGATTTTGACCTCGAGCTCGCCCTTTTCCATCCAGGAGAGAACGTCGCCGGCGCGGGCAAGGAGCTCGGCGCGGTCCAGGTTGTAATGGGCGAGGGTCGGGCGTGTGAGAAATAGCGAGCCCCTCTTCGCGAGCTCGCCCGGATCGAAAGGCGGAACCGGTCCGCTCGACTGGCCGTAGAGCGCCAGGAGCCCTCGAGGCCTCAACACGCGAAGGCTTTTGTCGAAGGTCGTCTTTCCCACGGAGTCGTAGACCACGTCGAGGCCGCGTCCGTCGGTCTCGCGTCGCGCGACGGCCTCGAAGTCCTCTTCCGTGTAGCGAATCACTACGTCCGCTCCCGCGCGCCGCGCCGCTTCCGCTTTGGCCTCGGTCGACACTGTACCGAGCACGCGGGCGCCGCGTTTTTTCGCCATCTGCACCAGAAGGAGGCCGACTCCCCCGGCCGCCGCATGGACGAGCGCCTGGTGACCCGGGGCGAGCGGGAACGTCGAGTGCGCGAGGTAGTGCGCCGTCATCCCCTGGAGCATCACCGCGGCGGCGGCTTCGAAGCTCACGGCTTCGGGGATGGGGACGAGCCTCCAGGCGGGCACGACCGCGAGCTCCGCGTAGGAGCCCGTGGCCATCGCGTAAGCGACGCGGTCTCCCGGCTTCACTTCCGTTACGTCCGGGCCCACGGCTTCCACGACACCCGCGCCCTCGTTTCCCGGAGTGAAGGGCAGGGGAAGCGGATAGAGACCGATGCGGTGGTAGATATCGATGAAATTGACCCCGGCGGCCGAAAGGCGAACCAGAGCCTCTTTGGGCCCGGGAGACGGCGCGGGAGTTTCCTCGGCAACGAGAACCTCCGCCCCTCCCACCGCGTGAACGCGAATCGCTTTCATGAGCACCCCCGGCCGAAAGCTACTGCAAAGTTGCTACTACCGCCAACCTTTTGTTAGCATTGGCTGTTTGCCAGTCCTGCCCGAAGGCCCAAAAGCCCGAAGAGGCCCGAAAGGAATTTGAAGGCCGACGATGGCCAACTTGCCGCTCGCCAACATCTTCAACCGCAAGACTCGGACCACGGTCGGGATCCTCGCCGTCGCGCTCGGCGTCGCGACCGTCCTGGTCATGGTCGGCCTCGCTCAAGGAAGCCTCGACGAGACCGCGAAGCGCATCCAGAACGTCGGCGCCGACATCCTCTTCCAGGCACCGGACGCCTCGGCGTTTCTCGCGATCAGCGCCGGAGTCCTCCCCGAGCGGCTCGAGCCTCTCCTTCGGGAGACGCCGGGGGTCATGGAGGTGACGCCGGTGCTGGTGAATAACGTCACCCGCCTCAAGGGCAACCAAAAATTCGTCATGATCTTCGGCATCGACTCGGAGAGCTACAACCGTATCGGGAGCGGGCTCGAGATCGTCGAGGGACGCGGGCTCGAGAAGCCCGGCGACTTGCTGGTGGACACGGTTCTCTCCCAGGCGGATCAAATCAAGGTCGGCGACAAGCTCCAGATCATGAACCGGGACTTCGAGGTCGTGGGAATTCCGAGAGCGGGCGCGGGCGTACGCATCTACATGGGGCTCGACGACATGCAGATGGCGACGGCCCAGCCCGGCGACGTGTCGTTCTTTTTCGTGAAGGTGAAAGATGGCGCGGAAGTGGCGAAGGTGGCGGCGGAGCTCGAGAAGCGCTTCGAGGGCTACAAGGTCACGGCGCTCGAGTTCCTGAGTGTCGCGATGAAAGAGAACGCGCTCGGCCTGAAGGAGTTCATCCGGGCGCTGTCTTTCTTCGCCGCTGTCATCAGCGGCTTGGTCATTCTTCTCGCGATGTACACCACGATCATCGAGCGGACGCGCGAGATCGGGATCCTCAAGGCTCTCGGGGCGGGCCAGGGCTACATCCTCAAGGTGGTGATGGCGGAGTCGTTCTTGATCTGCGTCATGGGAGTGGGAGCGGGGTACCTCCTCTCGGTCCTCGGGCGTTCGACCCTCCTCCATTTTTTCCCCACGCTCACCGTCGATTTGATCCCCCGCTGGTTTCTCCTCTCGGCTATGCTAGGCATCGGCGGAGGGCTCCTTGGAGCGCTCTATCCCGCGTATCGAGCGGCGAAGCTCGATCCGGTGGAAGCGCTCAACTTCGAGTGACCGAGGCGCCCGGCGAAGGAAGCATGACCGAACGGCAAAGCGTTCTGCGGACCGTGGCCGTGCGCAAGGTCTATCGCACCGGCTCGCTCGACGTGCCGGCCCTCCAGGGAGTCGACCTCGACGTGAAGCAGGGCGAGTTTGTCTCGATCATGGGCCCGTCGGGATGCGGAAAAACCACCCTCCTTCATATCCTCGGAGGACTCGCGCAGCCGACGTCGGGCCACGTATTCGTCGACGGCGTCGATCTCGCCGCCATCTCGGACGCCGAGAGGACCCGGCTCCGGTGCCGGAAGATCGGCTTCGTGTTCCAGCGGTTCAACCTTCTCACAACGCTCACGGTGCAGGGGAACATCGAAATCGCGCGGCAGATTTACGGCGGCAAGCCGATCGGCCGGCAGGAGGTCGGGGATCTCCTGGAGATCGTCCACCTGCGGCACAAGCTCGACTTCAAACCGCTCGAGCTCTCGGTGGGAGAGCAGCAGCGGGTCGCCATCGCGAGGGCGCTCGTCAACGAGCCCGCGATCATCCTCGCCGACGAGCCCACGGGAAACCTCGACTCGCGCAACTCGGAGCAGGTGCTGAGGCTCCTCGCGGACCTGAACCGGGAGAAGGGCCAGACGATCGTGATGATCACCCATAACCCCCAGGCGGCGAATATGGGAAACCGCACGGTCGAGATGCTGGACGGGCAGATCGCGAGCCATGGCACAGCCCCGGAGCTCGTCCGCGAGTCCCGGGAGGCGCGCAGCCGCGCGCGGTAGACTCCAGGCAGGGGTCCCGGAAATGTCGATGCAGGAGCTCCGACTCGTCGCCTTTGCCTTCGCGCTGTCGGTGCTCTCCGCCTCTTCCGCTCGCGCTGAGCGCCTGGACGAAGTCCTCGCCGAGATGGACAAGGCGGGAAAGCGCCTCAAAACCATGACCGCGGATTTCATCCAGACGGATCACGACTATCTTCTCAAGGACCAGGAGGAGACGCGCGGAAAGCTCTCTCTCGCGGTGCCGGGCCGCATCCGCTGGGAGCACGCGCCTCCCCGCGAGAAGGTGCTCGTGGTGAAAGACGATCTGGTCCGGGTCTATAACCCCGCCGCCCACCAGGTGCATGAATTCCGGCGCGGCAAGGGGGCTTCGAGCGGCGGCGCCGACCTCCTCATCGGATTCGGGAGCGGAAACGAAAAGATCCGGGAGAGCTACGACGTGGGCCTGGTGGAAGAGACGGATTCCACCGTGACCCTCTCCCTCGTGCCCAAACCGGATTCGCAGGCGTCGCTCTTCACCAAGATCGAGCTCACCCTCGACAAGAAGACCTGGACCCCGGTGCGCTCCGTGTTCCACCAGCCTAACCGCAACCGTGCGGACATCCGTTTCGAGAACGTGGTCTTGAACCGCGATCTCCCGGGGGGCACGTTCGAGTTGAAACTGCCTCCGAACGTCGAGATCATTCGGAACTGAGATGCGCTTTCATCCCTCGCGAGCCCAGACCCGCCTGCGGGAGCTCTGGATGATCGCGAAGGGCCTGGCTTCGACCCGGCATCCCATCCTGGCCCACATCATCCCCATGCGGCGGTGCAATCTAGCCTGCACCTACTGCAACGAGTTCGACGACTTCTCGGCCCCGGTCCCCCTCGAGGAGATGAACCGCAGGATCGACCATCTGGGGAAGCTCGGGACGGCGATCGTGACCATCAGCGGAGGCGAGCCGACGCTTCACCCCGAGCTCGACGAGATCATCCGCAGGATCCGAAAGAACGGCATGATCGCGGGTCTCATCACCAACGGCTACTTCCTGACGCCTTCGAGGATCGAGAGTCTGAACCGGGCGGGACTCCAGCACCTTCAGATCAGCATCGACAACGTGGACCCCGACGACGTGTCCAAAAAGTCGCTCAAGGTCCTCGATCAGAAACTCCAGAACCTGGCGGAGCATGCCCACTTCTACGTGAACATCAACTCCGTCATCGGAAGCGGCATCAAGGATCCGGAGGATGCGGTCACCGTGGCCGAGCGCGCGATCGCTCTCGGGTTTTCCACCACTCTCGGAATCATCCACGACGGCTCGGGAAAGCTCGTTCCCCTGGGACCGAAAGAGATGTCGGTCTACGATCGGCTTCGGGCGCACGGAAAAAAGAGCTACGCCAGATTTCTCGGGTTTCGCGAGAACCTGGCGCACGGCCGGCCTCACAACTGGCGCTGCCGCGCGGGCGGCCGCTACCTTTATATCTGCGAGGACGGGAAGGTCCACCTCTGCTCGCAGCAGAGGGGATATCCGGGCGTTCCCCTCGTCGACTACACCCGCGAAGACCTGCGGCGCGAGTTCGACAAGCCCAAGACCTGCGCCCGCTACTGCACCATCGCCTGCGTCCAAATCGTGGGACTCTTCGACAACTGGCGCTCCCCGCAGTCGGGGGACCCTTACGTGTCGCGCCGGCCGAAAGATCTCGTCAACCCGTCTCCGGCTCGCGCCGACTCCTCTCTCGAGCCTCAGCCGACCCAACTCGGCCGTTAAGCCCTGCCCGAAGTCGAGTGCGGCGCAGAACAACTGAATACTTCAAGCGCTTCCCGGCAGGACCGAGGGCGCCTCCGGAAGTTGCTTTCGGTGCTGCCGGTATTCTTTCCCGCTGAAGGGACATGGGAGCTCATCGATGATTGGGTGAATCGCGCGGGCGATCGCTTCGGTTTCGCCGATCTCCTCATCGGCGCGCTCGCTGCGGAAAAGGACGCCCTCGTCTGGTCCCTGGACGGTGATTTCGCACGCATGGAGCGCCTGAAACTCCTCACCTGCTATCGACCGAGCTGAGCCGAGACGCGCCGGCTACACAGTAGAATGGAACGTCGATGGGCGCCGACCTGCGCAAGAAGCTCGAGGAACTTCCCCGATCAGCGGGGGTCTATCTCTTCAAGGGCCACGGCGCGGAGATCCTCTACGTCGGAAAAGCGCGGTCGCTCCGGAGCCGGGTCCGGTCCTACTTCCAGGAAGCGCGGATCGATAGCCCTCGTCTCGATCGCCTCGTGGACCGCGTCGAGGACGTCGAGATCGTGGTCACCGACACCGAGCGCGAGGCACTCGTTCTCGAGAACAGCCTCATCAAGACCCACAAGCCTCGGTTCAACGTCCTTCTCCGGGATGACAAGAACCACCCCTACCTGAAGCTCACGCTCGAGGAAGGCTACCCCCGGCTCTACATCGTACGGCAGCCCGGCTCCGACGGAAACGTTTATTCCGGCCCGTACGTGCCCGCGAGTCTCGCGCGGAAGACGGCGAACCTGGTGCATCGGCTTTTCGGGATTCGCAACTGCAAGGAGAAGCTCGATGGGAAGAGGCCGCGGCCCTGCCTCCAGTACCAAATCCATCGCTGCATCGCTCCTTGCGTCGACACCATCGTGAGCCTCGAGACGTACCGCAAAGCGGCGGAGGACGCGCGGCTCTTTCTCGAGGGCCGGAACGACGATCTGATCGCATCGCTCAAGAGCAAGATGCTCGAGGAGGCTGCGGGTGAGCGGTTCGAGGAAGCGGCTCGCCTGCGGGACAACGTGCGGATGCTCGAGGACCTCGCCACGCGGCAGAAGATGGCCGGGGTCCGGGGCGACGAGAGCGATGTCTTCGGCTTCTACCGCGAGGGAAGCCAGGCGGTCCTCCAGGTGTTCTCGATCCGTTCGGGAAAAGTCGTCGACCGCGACAGCTTCCTTCTCGAGAACATCGACTTTCACGACGACGCCGCGCTCGTGGAAGCGAGCTTGAAGCAGTACTACGAGCTCGGCCGCTTCCTCCCTTCGACGATCCAGATCCCGACGGACTTTCCCTACCGCGAGGCGGTGGCCGAGCAGCTGACGGCCCAAAAGGAAAGCCGAGTCGAGATCCTCGTGCCTCGTCGAGGAGGAAAAAAGCGCCTGGTGGAGCTGGTCTCGAAGAACGCCCGGCTCGCCTACGAGCTCGACTTCCGCGAGGAGGGGCGGCAGGCGGTTCAGCGCCTCGAGGAGCTTCAGAAGGTGCTCGAGCTTCCCTATCGGCCGGAGCGGATCGAAGGCTTCGACATCTCGAACATCCAGGGAAGCGAGGTGGTCGCCTCGATGGTGGTCTTCGAGCGCGGGCAGCCGAAGAGAAGCGACTATCGCAAGTTCAAAATCCGGAGTCTCGAGAAAGGCAAGCCCGACGACTTCGCTGCCATGCGCGAGGTGGTGATGAGGCGCTACCGCCGGCTTCTCGAGGAAGGGGCGGAGCTTCCGGATCTCGTGCTGATCGACGGCGGGAAGGGACAGCTCGGCGCCGCGCTCGAGGGCCTGGAGGAGCTGGGTCTTTCGCATCTGCCGACGGTGAGCCTGGCGAAGAAAGAAGAATGGATCTTCCGCCCAGGACAGCCCGAGCCTCTGATGCTCGACCACCACTCGCCCGCGCTTCAGCTTCTTCAACGGACCAGGGACGAGGCCCACCGGTTCGCCGTGACTTTCCATCGCCAGCAGAGAAAGGCGCGGGACCTGAGATCCTCTCTCGACACCATTCCGGGGATCGGGCCCCGGAAACGCAAAAAACTCCTCATCCGGTTCAAAAGCCTGAAGGGGGTCAAGGCCGCGGAGCTAGCGGATCTAAAGGAGGTGCTGGGAGAAAAGCTCGGAGAGCAGGTCTATCGGCACGTCCAAGAGATGAGCCCTCAGCCCGAGCGCAGGGCGAGCGAAGCGAGTCCCGGAGCGAGAGCGCTGGGGGTGGGGCCCCAGCGCATTAAGTGATGTGAGCTTTGTGCTAGCATCGCTCGGCAACGAAGGAGATGGGGAAAAAACGAGTTCTTTCCGGCATGCGGCCCACGGGGCCCGCCCACCTCGGCCACCTGGTAGGAGCCTTCGACAACTGGGTCGCGATGCAGGACGAGTTCGACTGCTTCTACCCCATCGTCGATTGGCACGCGCTCACGACGGACTACGCCAATACCTCGGAGCTTCGGAACAACATCCGGGAGCTCGCGCTCGACTTTCTCGCGGTCGGGCTCGACCCGAACCGCTCGACGCTCTTCGTCCAGTCGCACGTTCCCGCGCACGCGGAGCTCCACTTGCTGCTCTCGATGGTCGTCCCTCTCCCCTGGCTCGAGCGGGTTCCGACTTACAAAGAGCAGATCGAGCAGCTGCGGGAGAAGGACCTGAACACCTACGGGTTTCTCGGGTATCCCCTGCTGCAATCGGCGGACATCCTCATCTATCGCGCCGACTTCGTCCCGGTGGGGGAAGACCAGAAGCCCCACGTCGAGCTCACCCGGGAGATCGCCCGCCGCTTCAATAATTTCTATGGACCGGTGCTGCCCGAGCCCGACGTCCGGCTTACCCCGACGCCGAAGCTTCCCGGAACCGACGGCCGCAAGATGTCGAAGAGCTACGGCAACACCATCAATCTCGGCGAGGACGAGAAGTCCGTCCGCCAGAAGCTCAAGACCATGATCACGGACCCCGCGAGGAAGCTCAGGACCGACCCCGGGGATCCGGCTGTGTGTCCGGTCTTCGATCTTCACAAAGTCTTCTCGACGGAAGAGACCCGTGCCTGGGCGACCGAGGGCTGCAAAACGGCGGGCATCGGCTGCATCGAGTGCAAGAACGCCCTCGCCGACCACCTCGTCGCCCGCATCGCGCCCATCAGCGAAAGGCGCCGGGACTACGAGAAGCGCCCGAACGACGTGCGCGACATCTTTCTCGAGGGCGCGCGCCGCGCCCGGGAAGTGACGGAAGCGACGATGAACGATGTTCGCTCGGCGGTGAAACTACCGCCGCCCATCGAGCTATGAGCATGACCGAGCTTTATCTGGGCCCTTCGGCCGACGAAGACGGTTCGATCGAGCCCCGCTACCACGTGCGGCTTCCGGTCTTCGACGGGCCGATGGAGCTTCTTCTGCACCTCATTCGCAAGAACGAGGTGGATATCTACGACATCCCCATCGCCGAGATCACCAAGCAGTATCTGGAGACGCTCGATTTGATGGAGGAGCTCAACATCGACCTCGCGAGTGAGTTCCTGGTGATGGCGGCGACGCTCATCCACATCAAGTCGAAGATGCTGCTGCCTCCGCCCCACGAGGACGGAACCACGGACGACCTCGGCGAAGACCCGAGAAACGAGCTGGTGGCGAGGCTCCTCGAGTACCAGCGCTACAAAGAGGCGGCGCAGCAGCTCCACCAGCAGGAGGAGGTGCGCGCGGCGATCTGGATCCGGCCCGAGGATGCGATGCGCGCCCTCGAGGGAACGAACGGCCACGCCGAAACGCCCGTGGAAGGCCTCGTCGAGGTGGACCTCTTCGAGCTCTTCAGCGCGTTTCGCGATGTTCTCGAACGAGTCCGGCAGAGGGTCGACCTCGTCTACGAGCGGGAGGTGATCTCGATCGAAGAGATGATCGATCGCGTGAAGGAGCGCCTCTCTCCCGGAGCGCAGTCGTTTTTCGTCGACCTCTTCGAGGAAGCCTGCGATCGGGCAACGGTGATCGTGACCTTTCTCGCGATTCTGGAGCTCACGCGTCTGCGCGAGATCCGAATCTTTCAGCAGAACCATTTCGGGCCCATCCACGTCCAGCGCCTCTTTTCAGAAAGCGGGGCGGAGTCCACTTGAACGGCGAAGAACACGTTCCTTCCACGGATCTCGAGACCACGTCCGAGACTCCCGCACTTCCCGAAGTTACCGCACTTTCCGAAGTTCCCGACGGCCCAGAAGTAGAAGACGGTCAGGAACGAGCGGCGAGCCTCTCCCTTCCCGAGGTACAGGCGAACATCGAGGCACTCCTCTACGCCTCGGGCGAGCCGCTATCCGTCAAAGATCTGAAAAAGGCGCTTCCGGAGGCCGGCGATCGCATCCGGCCGGCGCTCGAGCAGCTGAACGAGCTCTACGGCCAGGACGGCCGGGGCTTGCAGCTCGTCGAGGTCGCCGGCGGTTTCCAGATCACGACCCGTCCCGAGTTCCATGAGGTCGTCAGAAGGCTCCTTTCGAGTCCCAAGCCGGCGCGGCTCTCGCTTCAGGCGCTCGAGACTCTCGCGGTCATCGCCTACCGGCAGCCGATCACCGTTCCCGAGCTTCTGGACCTGCGGGGTGTGCGATCCGCTTCCGTGGTGCGCACTCTCCTCGAGAAAAAGCTGGTACGGATCGTCGGGCGGAAGCCCGTCGTCGGCCGTCCGCTCTTGTACGGCACGACCAAGGAGTTCATGCTGCGTTTCGGGCTCAAGGACCTTCGGGATCTGCCTCAGCTCAAGGACATGTCGGAAGTCTTCGGGGATGAAGTCGCGCTGCAGCTCGAGGTGCCTGAGGGGCCTGAAAGGCCTGAAAGGATAGAAGAAGTCGAGCCCGTGAGCTCCGAGGTCGCCGCTTTGGATGAGTCGGCCCCTTTAGAGGAAGACGTCGCCGCCGACGCATGGGAGCCGTGAGAGAGCGCCTCCAGAAGATTCTCTCGAGTGCCGGGATCGCCTCCCGGCGCGCCGCCGAGAAGCTGATCGAGGAGGGTCGGGTCGAGGTGGACGGCAATGTGGTTCGCGAGCTCGGGACGAGCGCGGACCCGGAGACCCAGGAGATTCGATTCGACGGAACGCGGGTACGACCGGGGAAGCCGCGGCGCTACCTCGCCCTCAACAAACCGAAGGGATACGTCACCACCCGCTCCGATCCCGGTCGCCGGCCCACGGTGATGGAGCTCTTGCCGCGGGCGCTCCGAAATCTCTACCCGGTCGGGAGGCTCGACATGGGTTCGACCGGCCTTCTGATTCTGACCGACGATGGCGAGCTCGCGCAGAGGCTCACGCACCCCCGCTTCGGGATCGAGAAGAGCTATCTCGTGACCCTCGCGGGTCAGCCCGACAAGAAGACCCTGGACCGCGCCACCCGCGGCATCGTCGTCGAAGGCGAGCGACTCGCTCTCGAGGAGATCGAGGTCCTCGGCGGCCGATCCGACCGAAAGCCGCGCACGGTGACGACCACGGAGGACAGGAGCGAGCGCACCCGGCTTCGCGCCACGCTGCGCCGCGGAAAGAACCGTGAAATCCGCCGCTTGTTCGAGGCTCTCGGGTTCCCGGTCGTCGACCTCCATCGGGAGAGGATCGGCGGCCTTTCGGTCAAAGGAATCCCGCCGGGCGGCTTCCGTCCGCTGAGCCGCGGCGAAGTAGAGCTCCTCGAGCGGCGGCCGCAGCGCTGGCGAACGCCGTCACGCAGCGCGGAGCGCGGAGCGACGGCGCCGGGGGTGGGGCCCCGGCGCACTGAGAAAAGAACGCGGGGAGCGCGCGAGGCGAGGAGCGGCAGCGGGCCCGGAGGGCCCGTCCTCCCCGCGCGGGGAGCGCGGGGAGCGCGCAAGGCGAGGAGCCTCGCGCGCATCAAGAAATGACCCGTAAGCCGATCATCGCCATCGACGGTCCCGCGGGGGCGGGGAAGTCCACGGCTGCCAGGAACCTCGCGGACAAGCTCGGGCTCGTCTATCTCGACACCGGAGCCACGTTTCGCGCGGTCGCTTTGAAGGCGCTCCGCGAGGGAGTCGCCCTCGACGACGAAGAGGCGCTGCTCTCGATCGCGGAGCGGTCCGACATCGCCTTCGCGGGGGAGCGTTTCGAGCGGATCCTCCTGGACGGGGAGGATGTGTCCCGCGCCATCCGGGAACCTCCGGTCGCGCTCGCCTCTTCCCGGGTCGCGGTTCACAAGCACCTCCGCGCGGTCCTCGTAACACTGTGGCGGAAGATCGGCGCCTCGGGCGGCGTCATTCTCGAGGGGCGCGACATCGGGACCGAGGTGTTTCCCGCCGCCGAGATCAAGTTCTTCCTCGACGCGGGCCACGGGGAGCGCGCGAGCAGAAGGTTCCACGAACAGGGCGGAGAAGTCGGTCTTACGCTCGAGGGTGTTTCGAGCGAGCTCCGGCTTCGCGACGAGACCGATCGGAATCGGGTGCACTCGCCTCTGAGACCAGCCGAGGACGCGATCCTCGTCGATACGACCCATCTGACTCCCGAGGAAACGCTCGCAATTCTGCTGAAAGAGGCTCGGCTGCGGCTGGGTTGGCCGGCTTGACATAAGCCGATTAAACAGAGTAGGATAACGGCTTGCAGGTCAGCCCGCCCGAATCGCAGCGCGAGCCTTTCCAAGATTGACCCGCCGCCCGAAGGCAAGAGCTCACCTGTAAATCGCAGCTCTAGGAGGAACCATAACAGGCATGGCCGATATCAGTAACGCTAGCGGGAGCCTCGAAGACCTCGGGGAAAACAGTCTCGCGGCGAGCGAGGACGTCCTTTCACCGGAGGAATACGGGCGTCTGCTCGACACGTACAACACCAACATCGCCGAAGGCGAGGTGGTCAAGGGAAAGGTGCTCCAGATCGCAGGCGGCGAAGTCGTCGTCGACGTCGGATACAAATCCGAGGGCATCATCGCGCTCAACGAGTTCAGGGACGAAACCGGCAAGATCTCCATTCAGGTCGGCGACACCGTGGAGGTTCTCCTCGAGAAAGCCGAAGACAAGAACGGGTATCTCATCCTCTCGCGCGAAAAAGCGGAGAAGATGAAGGTCTGGGATCAGATCGAAGAGGCCTACACCAACCGGACCATCGTGAAGGGCCGGGTCATCGAGCGCATCAAGGGAGGTCTCGCGGTCGACATCGGAGTGCGCGCCTTTCTTCCGGGCTCGCAGGTCGACATCCGTCCGGTCCGCAATCTCGACAGCCTCAAGGGGCAGGAGCTCGAGATGCGGGTCATCAAGGTCAACAAGAAGCGCGGCAACATCGTGCTCTCCCGCAAAGTGGTGATGGAAGAGCAGCTTCAGGGCCGGAAGCAGGAGACGCTCCACGCTCTCGAGGAAGGACGCGTCTTTCGCGGTGTCGTGAAGAACCTCACCGATTACGGCGCCTTCATCGATCTTGGCGGGATCGACGGTCTTCTGCACATCACCGACATGTCGTTCGGGCGCATCCAGCACCCGTCGGAGCTCTTCAACGTCTCCGACCAGATCGAGGTCGTGGTGCTGAAGTTCGATAAGGAGACCGAGCGGGTCTCCCTCGGTTACAAACAGCTCTCCCCCGATCCCTGGGAATCGGCGCAGGAGCGCTTTCCCACCGGCTCCCGGGTGCGGGGCAAGGTGGTGAGCCTCACGGACTACGGTGCCTTCATCGAGCTCGAGCCGGGAGTCGAGGGCCTCATCCACGTCTCCGAGATGTCCTGGAGCAAGCGGGTGAAGCACCCTTCGAAAGTACTGAACGTCGGCGACGAAGTCGAGGCGATGGTGCTCCAGGTCGGGGTTGAAGAGCGGCGCATCAGCCTCGGCCTGAAGCAGGTCGAGCCCAACCCGTGGCAGCAGCTTGCGGAGAAGTACCAGACCGGCGCCCGCATCCAGGGGAAGGTCCGGAACCTCACCGATTTCGGCGCCTTCGTCGAGGTCGAGGAGGGAATCGACGGCCTCATCCACATCTCGGACATGAGCTGGAACAAACGCATCAACCACCCCTCGGAAGTGCTGAAGAAGGGCGACACGGTCGACGCGGTCGTTCTCAACATCGACGCCGAGAACCAGAGGCTGTCGCTCGGGTTGAAGCAGCTCGGCTCCGACGTCTGGGAGGAGTTCTTCAACCGCCACCAGGAAGGGGACATCGTCAACGGCAAGGTGGTGCGGCTCACGAACTTCGGCGCGTTCGTCGAGATCGAGGAAGGCATCGAAGGACTGCTGCACGTCTCCGAGGTCGACGACGAGCGAGTGGAGAAGCCCGAGGACAAGCTCAAGGTAGGCGACACCCACACGATGAAGATCATCAAGATGTCGTCTCTCGACCGCAAGATCGGCCTTTCGATTCGCGCGGTGCACCGGGACGACTACGAGAGCCACTATTCGAGCCACGGCTCGCCCAACGCCACTCTCGGCGATGTGGCGGATTTCGGCGCCGACTGGGCGTCGAGCACCCGGGCGAATCCCGAGACCGACGGTGGCGACAAGCGCTGACATCGCTGACATAGAAGACCCACCGGGTGGCGGAAGACGTGTAGAGCATGGACCAATCGAGCACGGATAGGAGTCCAGTCATGACGAAAGCGGAGCTCATCGAAGAGGTGTCCCGGGTTTCGGACCTGACCAAGAAGCACTCCGAGATCATCGTGGACACGGTCTTCAAGAGCATCATCAACGCTCTGCACCGGGGCGACAAGATCGAGCTTCGGGGTTTCGGGAGCTTCCGCATCCGCCAGAGGGAATCCCGCAAAGGGAGAAACCCCAAGACGGGCGAGCGCGTGGACGTGCCGGCGAAGAAGGTCCCCTACTTCAAGCCCGGCAAGGAGCTGAAGGAGCTCATCAACACCTCCGAAGAGATGGGACTCGCCGCGGCCGAGGAATAACCCTCGCCGCCCTTGATAGAGGACGCGGTATCTTGAGGGTAGGCCGATGAAGTCCGAGCAAACCCTCTACCGCCCCCAAAATAACGTCCGCTTCGTCACCGCCGCGTCGCTCTTCGACGGACACGACGTCTCGATCAACGTCATCCGCCGCCTCCTTCAGGCGCGGGGCGCCGAGGTGATCCACCTCGGACACAACCGCTCGGTCTCCGAGATCGTGAGCGCTGCCATCCAGGAAGACGCCCAGGCCATCGCGGTGAGCTCCTACCAGGGCGGCCACAACGAGTTCTTCCGCTACCTCGTGGACCTGCTGCGGGAGAGAGGGGCTTCCCACGTTCGCGTCTTCGGTGGCGGCGGCGGCGTCATCGTCCCCAGGGAAATCCGCGCGCTCGAAGAGTACGGGGTGACGAAGATCTACTCCCCCGAGGACGGAAGGGTTCTCGGTCTCGCTGGAATGATCGACGACATGCTGCGCTCCGCGGACTTCACGCTCCCTCCGCTCGAGGGCAAAGTCGAGCTCTCTCCCGACGACCGCACCGCTGCGGGAAAGCTCGCGAGGCTGCTCACCCAGGCGGAAGGGAACGGGGCTTCGCTCGGCGTGGCGAAGGGAGAGCCGGTAGAAAACGCCCGGCGAACCTCGGTGGTGGGCATTACCGGTACCGGGGGTGCGGGCAAGAGCTCCCTCACCGATGAGCTCGTCCGGCGGTTCCTGACCGATGCTCCCGATCTTCCCATCGGAATCCTCTCCGTCGATCCCACCAAGCGCAAGACGGGAGGTGCCCTCCTCGGCGACCGCATCCGAATGAACGCCATCGATCGCGACAACGTCTATATGAGGAGTCTCGCCACCCGGGGCTCGGGCTCGGAGCTGCCGAAAGCGATCGAGGCGGGGATCAAGATTCTTTCCGGCGCCGGCTTCCGCCTCGTGCTGGTGGAGACGAGCGGCATCGGCCAGGGGTCGTCCGCCATCGCGGACGTGAGCGATCTCAGCCTCTACGTGATGACCCCGGAGTACGGCGCTCCTTCGCAGCTCGAGAAGATCGACATGCTCGACTTCGCGGACGTGGTGGCCATCAACAAGTTCGACCGCCGCGGCGGCGAGGACGCTCTTCGCGACGTAAGGAAGCAATTCCGCAGGGGAAAGCACATCGGTCACGACGTTCTCGACTCGGAGCTTCCGATCTTCGGGACCATCGCGAGCCAGTTCGGCGATCGAGGGGTGGACGCGCTCTACTCTCACCTCCTCGACCGACTGCGGGAGATCGACGCTTCCTTTCCTGGTCTTCCACGGTCGGGCCGCGTTTCTAATGAAAAGGTCGGCAGGCGCAAGGCCATCATTCCCGAGAGCCGCGAACGCTATCTGGGGGAAATCACCGAGCTATTGAGAAAAGAGAGCGCGCGGATCGAATCCGAAGTCTCTATCGCGCGAAAGCTCTACCAGCTCGAGGGCGCGGCTTCCCAGATGGGGGAGATCGAGGACGAGGCCCTTCGCTCGCGGCTCCGCGAGCGTTCGCGGGAGCTCCGCAAGGGGATCCGCGACGAGAGCTTCGCGCTCATCGAAGAATGGCCGGAGCTCAAGAAACGCTACTCCGCGCCCGAGGTGACGTTCGAGGTCCGGGGAAGGGAGATCGCGGTCGAAAGCGCGACCACGACTTTGAGCGGCTCCCGTGTGCCCAGGGTCGCGCTCCCGCGTTTCGAAGACTGGGGGGAGATCCTGCGGTTCCGTCTTCAAGAGAACCTGCCCGGATTCTACCCGTTCACCGCGGGGGTCTTTCCCTTCAAGAGAGACGAGGAGTCGCCGAGGCGCCAATTCGCCGGAGAGGGCGGTCCGAGCCGAACCAACCAGCGCTTTCATTACCTCTCTCGGAACGACACCGCGAAGAGGCTCTCGACCGCTTTCGACAGCGTGACCCTCTACGGGGAAAATCCCGGCGAGCGGCCGGACATCTTCGGAAAGATCGGCGAGGGCGGCGTCTCCGTCGCGACACTCGACGACATGAAGGATCTCTACCAGGGCTTCGATCTCCTCGACCCTTCGACCAGCGTTTCGATGACCATCAACGGACCGGCGCCCACCGTCCTCGCGATGTTCTTCAATACCGCCATCGACCGGGAGGTGGAGCGGTTCGAGCGCGAGCGCGGGCGAAAGCCGGACGCCGGCGAGACCGGGCACCTTCGGCGGGAGACGCTCTCGACCGTTCGAGGCACGGTGCAGGCCGACATCCTCAAGGAAGACCAGGCGCAGAACACCTGCATCTTCTCGACGGACTTCGCGCTCCGGCTCATGGGCGACATGCAGCAGTTCTTCATCGAAAACTCGGTCGGGAACTTCTACTCGGTCTCGGTCTCGGGCTATCACATCGCGGAAGCCGGGGCGAACCCCATCACCCAGCTCGCCTTCACTCTCTCGAACGGCTTTACCTACGTCGAGTACTACCTCGCCCGCGGGATGGCCATCGACGACTTCGCTCCGAACCTCTCGTTCTTCTTCAGCAACGGGCTCGACCCCGAATACTCGGTCCTCGGCCGGGTGGCCCGGCGCATCTGGGCGCGGGTGATGAGAAACCGATACAGCGCGAGCGAGCGCAGCCAGAAGTTCAAGTACCACATCCAGACCTCGGGACGGTCGCTCCACGCACGCGAGATCCAGTTCAACGACATCCGCACCACCCTCCAGGCGCTCACCGCGATCTACGACCATTGCAACTCGCTTCACACCAATGCCTACGACGAGGCGATCACCACCCCCACCACGGAGTCCGTGCGACGGGCGATGGCGATCCAGCAGATCATTCAGAAAGAGTTCGGGGTGACGAAGAACGAGAACCCACTTCAGGGATCGTACGTCATCGACGATCTCACCGATTTGGTGGAGGAGGCGGTGCTCGCGGAGTTCGAACGGTTGAATACCCGGGGCGGCGTTCTCGGGGCGATCGAGCTCCAGTACCAGAGGAGCCGTATCCAGGAGGAGTCGCTACAGTACGAGCTCAAGAAGGACAGCGGCGAGATTCCCGTCGTGGGTGTGAACTGCTTCCTCGATCCCGATGAAGAAGGGAAAGGGGCGGCGGCGCGCCCGGAGATCGAGCTCGCCCGAGCGACCGGTGAGGAGAAGCAGGAGCAGATCCGGCGTCTCGCCGCGTTTCATGAGAAGCACCGGGACGAGGCCTTCGCCGCGCTCTCGAAATTGAGACAGGTCGCGCTCACGGAGGGGGGCAACGTCTTCGAGGAGCTCATGAGAACGGTCCGGGTCGCAAGCCTCGGGCAGGTGACGAACGCCCTCTACGAGGCCGGCGGGCGCTACCGGCGCGCGCTGTGACCAAACGCTACCGGGTCCTGGTGGCGAAGCCCGGCCTCGACGGGCACGATCGCGGCGCTCTCCTGGTCGCCCGCGCCCTCCGCGACGCGGGGATGGAGGCGATCTACACCGGCCTGAGGCGGACGCCGGAGGAGATTGTGGACGCGGCGGTGCAAGAAGACGTCGATGCCATCGGAGTTTCCGTTCTCTCGGGCGCACACCACCCTCTGCTGTCGCGTATCCTCGAGCTTTTGCGCGAGAAGAACATGGGCGACGTTCTCCTCTTCGCCGGCGGCATCATTCCCGACAAAGACATCCCGGTTCTCGAGGAGATGGGTGTTGAGAAGGTGTTCCAGCCGGGGGCCAGGACGGACGATATCGTATCCTTCCTTCGAGAACGACTGTCCGCGAGAGCGCCGGGCTGACTCCGAAGAGGAGAATCCCGTTAAATTCCGGGTCTTCGCGCCCGCTCCCTTCGCATCCTCTTCGTAGAAAAGGAATTATGTAGCCGCTTCGGTTGACACCACGGGGCATGCGTGTTACCATTTCCAAAAACTCTGAACAGCAGAGAGCAAGCCGAACGTTGCGATCCGCACACCAAACAAGCGCCAACCCGTCGAGCCGTTCGAAAACGTCCGGAAGGAGGGGCGATGGGACATAAAATCCTGCTCGCCGACGACAGCATCACCATTCAGAAGGTCATCGAGCTCACCTTCTCTGACGAGGACTTCGAGCTTCATACCGTCGGCAACGGCCAGAAAGCGATCGACGAGATCCGTTCGATCATGCCGCATATCGTTCTCTGCGACATCATCATGCCGGAGAAAAACGGCTACGAGGTCTGCGAGTTCATCAAGTCCAGCGCCGATTTGAAGCACATCCCGGTTCTTCTCCTGACCGGAGCCTTCGAGCCGTTCGATCAAGAGCGCGCCCGCAACGCCGGTTGCGACGGTTTTCTCGCCAAGCCCTTCGAGCCCCAGACTCTGATCTCGAAGGTAAAAGAGCTTCTCGCCCGGGTCCCGGCGGCCGCTTCCGCACCGGCGCCCATGGAGTTCGACGAGCGTACGGTCATCATGCCGCCCGCGCGCGGAGCTCCGCCCGCGCCTGCGAGAGCGCCCCACGTCGCCGCCGCACTCGCGCCGCCGCCCGCGCCGATCGCCGAGTACGGCTCCGGATTCGACGACGCGTTCGCGATCGAGGCTGGGGAACGGGAGCTCATGATGGAGCCGGGCGACCATACCGTTCTTCTCGGAGGCCGCGAGGGACGGCCGGCCGCACCCTCCGCCTCGGAGGGAGACGACATCTGGGGCGCTGTCGAAGTGCCTGCCGCTCCCGAAGAAGAAGACAGCTCAACGGTGTTCATGGCGCCGCCTCCGCTCGGAGCGCCTTCAGCCCCGAGTCAGGCCTTCACGTCTCCGGATTACGAGGTCCAGTACGAGGCTGACGACATGGACTCCACATGGCGGATGCCGAACGAAGGCGGCCCGGAGTCGGCGCCGAGCTACCAGGGTTTCGACGAGTTCGCCGACCCACCTATCTCGGATACCTCCGCCTACGTGCCGCCGCCGATACCCGAGCCGCCTGAGGTTGCGGGACCTCCTCCGCTCGTGATGCCGCCGCCTCTCACCGCCGCGGCTCCCGAGCCAGCGTCGGCGTTCGAGCCCTACGATCCGTTCGTCGCCGCCGCAAAACACTCCGGGGCGGACTTCGAGCCCGTCTCCTCGTTCGAAAGCGGCCAGACGCTCGGCTCCGGTGAGGCCAGCGACAACTTCGACCGGATCGACACGGGTTCCTTCGACTCTTACGGCGAGGCGGAAATCGTCGCCGAAAGCGAAGCGCCCGTGAGCGAGCCCGAGCCGGTGTTCGAGACCAACGCGGCGCACGAGCCCTTTGACGAGCCCTTTGACAAGATCGACACGCCTGGCCCCTCCGAGATAGCGAAGCCTGTGTTCGCGGCCAGGACACCGTCGCGCGAAGGCGACGGCGGCCGGGGCGCAATTCCGGAGGTCATAGACGACGCTCTCATCGACAGGCTTGCCGCGCGCCTCGTGGACAAGCTCTCTCAGAAGATCATTCAGGAAATTGCCTGGGAGGTCGTCCCCGATCTCGCCGAAGGAATGATCCAAAGGGAAATCGACGCTCTGAAGGCCAAGCTGGCGAAGGTCCCGAAATAGCCTCGTTCGGCAGCAGGCTCCGAAGCGCCGGCTCGGGCTGGGGCCGTTTCATCCTCGTCGCCAACGAGACCGATTCCACCAACGTTGTCGCGGCCTCTCTCGCCAAGCGGGGCGCGCCCCATGGCACCGTTGTCCTGGCGAAGTCCCAGAGCGCGGGAAAGGGACGCTGGAGCCGAAGGTGGGAGTCCGCCGAGGGGGGCCTCTATCTCTCGCTCCTGATTCGGCCCGAGAAGCCCGAGGAGCCCAAGAAGGGCGAAGAAGAGGATGACACCCGCGATCTCGGGATCCTCCCGCTCACGGCATCGGTCGCGGCAGCCGAGGGGCTCAAGCAGTCCGCGGCGATCGCAATCGAGCTCCGCTGGCCCAACGATCTGTTCTTCGCTGGCCGGAAACTCGGCGGAATCCTGTGCGAGTCGAGCTTCGCCGGTCAAAGGTGCGAGTTCGCGGTGGTGGGAATCGGCGTCAACGTGAATCAGGCGGCGGAAGACTTTCCGGGAGAGGTCTCGGCGCGCGCGACGTCGGTGCGCGCGATTCTCGGCCGCGCGGTGGATCCTCTCGAGGTCGCGCTCGCGGTCACGGTCGCTCTCGAGAAGTGGTGGGAGCGCGAGAGCCGGCCGCGGATTCTTCAGAGGTGGCGAGAGCTCGCGAGCGGTCTCGAGGGCGCGCGGGTGCGAGTGGTGTCACGCGAGACAAGCGGCTACGCGGCCTCGATCGTGGGACTCGCGGACGACGGCGGACTCGACGTCCGTCTCGACGACGGAACCACGAGAACTCTGCGCTCGGACGACGTTCACCTTCAGGAAGATGCCGGACAGAGCGCGCCCGCATTCGATGAAGGTGATGAAGGCTACTACGAGGGAGTGGAGAGCTGCTTCGTCGCCCGGCGTGGAAGTCCTCTCTTCATCACCCCGAGCGAATGGGACCTGGTGTGGCGCTGGGAACAGCTGGGAATCCCTCTCGCGGTGGTGAAAGAGGGAATCGACCGGGTGTTCGAACGCCCGAAGACGCTTCTGAAGGCGCGCCGCCTTGGATACTGCCGGCAAACGGTCGAGGCTTCCTTTCGAAGGTTTCGGGAGTCGAGCCTCGGCGGGCGCGGGGGGGCGACGTCTTCGGAAGACGCCGGGGCCGAAGCATACCTCAGGGAAACCTCCTCGCGGCTCCGGGAGCTTGCTGCCGCGCTGCCGGAGAAGGAGCGCGGGCTGGCCCTTTTCCTCGAGCGAGCCGCGGACGCCGTCCGGTCCTTGTCCGAGCGTGCCGGGAAGGCCCCGGGCGAAGCCGAGCGGGACCTGGCCGCGCTCGACGAAGAGCTCGTCGCCGAGTCCGAGGCAGTCGTGGGAGACAGGGAGCGGGACGAACTGAGGCGAGAGGCCGAGTCCTCGCTCGATTCGTACCGCGAGCGCATGCCGGAAAAAATCTATCGGGCGGCCCTCGAGAGCGCGTATCGAAGGCGGCTCCGAAAGAGAATCGGTCTCCCCACCTTGAGCCTATACTCGCGTTAGCCCTCATGCCGGAGTTCGAGGTCGAGATCGAAAAGATAGTCGCCGGAGGCGACGGGCTCGCCCGCCACGAGGGCCGAGTGGTCTTCGTGCCGGAAACGGCGCCAGGGGAGCGTCACCGAGTGCGAACCCTCCGGGAGAAGGCGGACTACGCGAGAGCGGTCTCCGTCGAGGTCCTCGAGACCTCCCCTGAGCGGCGCGCCCCGCCGTGTCCCTACTACCAAAGCTGCGGGGGCTGCCGGCTCATGCATCTTCGGCCTGAGGCACAGCTCGAAGCCAAACGACGCATCCTTCTGGAGGGGATCGAGCGCGCCACCGGGGCGCCTTACGACAAGCCCCTCACGCTCCACTCGGCGAAGGACACCGAGTACCGAAACCGGCTTCGATTCCACGTTGCTTTCGTCGCCCATCAGCCGATCGCGGGCTTTCGCCGGCGCGAGAGCCGCGAGATCGTGGACGTCGACCGGTGCCTTCTCGGGACGGAGACACTGAATCGCGTCTGGCAGCGCGTCCGCGGGGTGCTCTCGGAGAATCGGCGCCTCGCCCGGAGCGTGGTCGCCGTGGAGCTCGAAGAGTCGACGCACGAGCCAGGGAGGATCGCCGCGAGATTTCTCGTCTCCTCTAGCGATGGTCTTCGCGCGTTCGAGGAGAGAAAGCGGGAGGAGCTCCTCACGGAGCTCGGGCTCGAGGGGATGGTCGCCGCGGTCGACGACGATCGCGGGGGCGGCCCCGGGATCCGCGCGGGACGGCCCCTTGTGGAGCACCGGGTGTCGGGTCTTACGCTCCTTCAGTCGGTCGGAAGCTTCTTCCAGTCGAACCGGTTCCTCCTTCAGGATTTGGTGTCGAGCGTCGTCGCCGGCTCGGAGGAAGACGGCGCCACGCGCGGACTCGATCTGTTCTGCGGCGTCGGTCTTTTCGCCCTCCCGCTTTCGAGGAGGCTCGCGAGCGTCATCGGGGTCGAGAGCCAGAGCATCGCCCTCAAGGACGCGCGGGAGAATGCCGAGCGCGCGGCTGCGGAAGGACGCGAAGGAAGCGCCAGGCTGCGCTTCGTCCGCGGAGACGCGTCGGCCTACGCCGCCCGGGCGAAGCTTTTGCCTTCCGACGTCGTCATCCTGGACCCGCCACGGGGAGGCCTGTCTCCCGCTCTCATCGAAGCGGTCGGCAAGAGTCCCGTGCGTTCGATCCGATACGTTTCCTGCGACCCCCCGGCGCTGTTCCGGGATGTCGTCCGTCTCTCCGCCCACGGCCTCGCTCTTTCGAGCCTCGCGCTTTTCGACCTTTTTCCGAACACCCACCACTTCGAGACCGTCGCCCTCTTCTCCCGCGCCCGCTGAGCCCGCTGAGCTTCAGCCAAACTTGCCAACCTCCCCACCGGGGACCATACTAGGGGCGTCTCGCGAGGCTTCCCAGAGCCACTTCCGGGACGATGCAAAGGGGAGTGCCAGTCATGCTTATCAGGCCTACAAGAGCCGCTTTGCTGCTTCTCGTCTCGACGCTCCTCATAGCGCCCCGGCTCGCCTCGGCCCAGACGATCGTGGTCTTCGTAGACGGAAACCGGATGGAGGTCCAGAGCTACGAGGTCAAGGAGGGACTCGTTCTCCTCAAGACCCGAGAAGGCAAGCTCATGTCGGTGCCTCGCTCGTACGTCAACCTGGTAGCGACGGAGCAGGCGAATCGTACCGATCAAGGAAATCAGGGCAATCAGGGCAGTGCTCAAACGCGGCGGCCCCCCGCGCCTGCGGCGAAACCACCCGATCCTCGGGCGCTTCGAAGCGAGACCATCGAGCCCGAGCCTCAGGTTCGCGCGCCCGAGCCGGCTCCGCCTGCTCCCGCGCCGCCGTCGCTTCCGCCCCCGAATCTGGCGAGTCCTCCGCCCGTCTGGTCCAACGAAGAGCTTCAAGTGAGTCTCGTCGTGCCCTCCGCGGCCTGGGCGATCGAACCGATGCCGCCCTCGTTCGACGTCGCCGCCTCACTCTCGAACGCCTCGACCGAGGCGAAAGCGACGCTCGCCCTGATTCGGCGGAAGCTTCGCGGCGAGAAAGATTTTCGCAGCGCCGTTCAGGACGTCGAGGGGTCGGTCTCCCAGGCCAGTGGATTCCGGCCAATCATGAATGGTCCACTCACTCTCGAGCCCTACAACGCCCACGAGCTGCGCTTCGTCAAGGTGGCCGGTTTCGTCCCCTCTTACAATCGACTGGTGATCGTCTATTCACGCGATCTCGCCTATGTCTTGAGTCTCAGCTGTCCGGAGAACAGGGCCCAGGAGAACGAAGCCGATTTCGAGGCGCTGGTCCGGGGGCTCGTCGTGAAGAAGCCCCGGAAGGATTTGACCTTCTAGACCGTCTAACCGGTCTGGACTGTCTGGACTGTCTGGAATGCCCTCGCCCGCGGAAGCGGGCCTGACGTGCGATCGCCGGCAATCGCGATCGCCGCCGCGTTCGTCGCAGGGCTTTTCCTTTCCGTACCCTCGAGCACTCCTCCGGCGCTTGCCGGATTCTCGGCGGCCGCGCTCCTGTCCGTGGCCGCGGCTCTCGCTCGAGTCGAGAGGCTTCTCGCCTCCGCGCTCGTCTTTCTGGCCTACGTTCTGCTGGGCCTGGCCGCAGGTGGGGCGCGCGCTCTCGAATCGCGGGAGAGCACGCTTCTTGCGACCTACCACCTCCTCGGAGAGAAATCCTTCGAAGGTCCGTCGCGCATCGAGGGTCGTCTTCGCCGCGAGCCCGAGCTCGGGCTGGACCTCGCCGTCCTGACTCTCGACTCCGAGACGATCCGGGTTCATGGCCACGCGTACAGGGCCGAGGGCGGTCTTCGCGCACGGGTTTCGGGGGAGGTCCGGGACCGGCTCCGCGGTCTCGAAGCCTCCGACCGAATCTCGTTCTGGGGCAGGCTCGACGAGCCCTCGTCTTTCGGAAACGAGGGAGGATTCGACGTCCGGCGCTATTTCGACCGGCAGCGGCTCGACCTGACTGCCTCCGTGAAGAGCGCCCTCCTGGTCGAACGAGAGACGAAAGCCCGTGGGCACAAAGCCTGGGTGTCTCGCCTGAGGATCGCTGCGACCCTTCGACTCGAATCGGCGCTCGGCGATCCCTCGAGGGATACGCTCGGCGTCGTGGTCGCGCTTCTCACCGGAGATCGAGAAATGCTGTCGCCCGAGCTCGAAGAGCTCTATCGCGACGCGGGCATCTTCCACGTCATGGCCATCAGCGGGTCGCAGGTCGCGATCGTGATCCTCGTGTTCTACTTCATCCTCAGGCGCCTCGGCGCTTCCGAGGTCGCGACCCTCTGGACCCTGCTCCTCATCGTCCCTTTGTACGCGGCGTTCTGCGGGAGTGGTCCGCCCGTGGTGCGCGCGGCTCTCGCCACCTCGATCGTCCTCGGGGCGCGCCTCCTGAGCCTCGATCGTCCCTACGTGAACGCGCTCGCCCTCGCGGCACTCCTGCTCCTTCTGTGGGAGCCGCTCTGGCTCGAGGATCCCGGTTTCCAGCTGAGCTTCGCCGCCATGGCGGGGATTCTCTGGCTCACCGAGCCTCTCGCGAACCGGCTCCGCCCCCTTCGCCTCCTGGCAACGCCGCTCTCGGTCTCGATTGCCGCACAAGCGGTCGTCGTTCCCATCACCGCCTGGCACTTCCACGCGCTCACGTGGGTGGCCCCTCTCGCGAGCCTGGTTGCTGTTCCCCTCTCGGGGGCTATCGTGATAGTGGGCCTCGCCCTCGTCCTCGTCTCAGGCGTACCGCTTCTCTCCGACCTGTTGAGTCTCGGAGCTCACGCCGGGGTTTCACTCCTGACAGGGACGGCGCGGCTCGCCTCCGAGCTTCCCGGGGCTACGCTCGCGGTAGCTCGGCCCTCACTCCTCTGGATGCTCGCGTATTACGGAGCCCTTGCCTTTCTCCGGCATGGGCGGGGGAAGGTACCGGTGCTGGGCTTCGTCGGTCTCGGCGCGCTTCTTCTGGCGCTTCCCTTCGGAAAGGGAGAGAAGGTGAGTGAGCCTTCCCGACTTACGCTCACCGCGCTCGACGTCGGCCATGGGGACGCCATCGTTCTCTCGCTTCCCGAGGGACAGCGGGTCCTCGTCGACGGCGGAGGGCTCCCAGCCACCTCATTCGACGTCGGAGAGCGAGTCGTTCTTCCTTACCTTCTCGATCACGGCGGACGGAAGCTCGACGCCATGGTCCTCACGCACGCCGACTACGACCACATCGGAGGGCTCTTCGCGATCGCCGGCTCCATGAACGTGCGCGAGGTCTGGGAGAGCGGCCCGACGTGGGAGCGGCCCGCCTATCGCCGGATTTACCAGACCGCTCGCGACCGAGGGATCCCGATCCGCCAGCTGCGCGCGGGAGAGAGTTTCCACTGGGGTGGGGTCCTCTGGGAGATCCTCGCCGCGTCTGGCGCTCCGGGAATGGAGTCACCGGAGGACGAGAACGACCGCTCGATCGTGATGCGGCTCACTCTGGGCGAATCGAGCGTTCTATTGACCGGCGACGCTGGTGAAGAGCTCGAGCAGGCCCTTCTCTCGCGAGGCGTTCCGCTCGAGGCCGACGTGCTGAAAGTGGGCCATCACGGAAGCCGGACTTCCACCAGCGCTTCATTCCTCGCGGCGGTGCGCCCCCGCTTCGCGATCCTGTCGTCGCGGGAGAACGTCGGCTGGCCTCTCCCGTCGCCGGCGGTTCTCGATCGCCTGCGCGCCTCGGGAATTTCCTACGCCCGAACCGACGAGCACGGCAGCATCACCGTGCACCTCGACGCGAACGGCGGGATGGAAGTGGAAACCTTCCGGTAGCCCGAGGTTTGAAGAGTGGAAGAAGCTACTTCTTCAACGACGAGAGCGCCGCCTGCGCCAGCTGTGCTTGCGGACTGTCGGGAGCCACCACCACGACCTGCTCGAACGCCGCGATCGCCGCGTCCATGTTCCCCGCGTTCAGATTGGCGTATCCCATCTTGAGGTGGGGCTCGGGCCAGCCGGGCTTACGGGTCGCTGCCGTCTGGTAGTACTCGAGGGCCTTCGCAGTGTTCCCCTGGTTGAAGTAGATCTCCGCCACGTTGAAGGGGATGACCTCGTCGGTCGTCTGCCCGATGGCCTTCTCGAAGTACGTCACCGCTTCGTCGAGCTTTCCCCCTAAGACAAGGACGTCGCCAATGGCGATGAGCGCCGAGGTATTGTTCGCCTCCTGGTCCAGGACCTTCTGGAACGAGGCAATGGCCTTTTCGAGCTCACCCATCTCCCTTTGGGCGATCCCGATGTTGTAATTGATCTGATAGAGCGTGGGCTCGGCCGCGAGGAGCTCTTCGTACTTCGCGAGGGCTTCGGGATACTGCTTCTGCTCCAGGAGCTGGTTCGCTTCGTCGAGCTTGCCTCCGGCGCCGCCGCCGCTGCTTTGGCCCATCTGCAAAGGCTCGAGGATCACGTCCATCGCGGGATTGCGGCTCATCTGCTGGACGGCGTTGGTGTAGGCCTGCGGCTTGTATCCATCGGCGGTGAACGTGAACTCGTAGCTTCCGGAGCGGAAGCCGAGAAGCGCCCACTTCCCGCTCTTGTCGGACGTCGCCTCGAGAGCCCGCTCGCTCTCGGGGTTGGTGGCGGTAATTTTTGCTCCCACGATCGGTTTTCCCTGGGGATCCTTGACCGATCCCGTAACCCGGCCGGTCCCCATCTGCGCCATCAGCGTCGTGGCGGCCAGCAGAACGCCTAACCCGTAAGCAGTGCACCTCTTGAGCATTCGATTTCTCCTCGAAACGGGATTATAGACCACGTCAGGGCAAGGCGCTCGATCCACACGGGTGCTCTTGGCGCCGGGAATTTTGGTGTGATAGTTTGCCCTCGATGTCCTCCTCCGATCGGAACGTCGAGCTTCAGGGCTCGATCCGGCAATTCTCCGTCCCCGACGTCGTACAGTTCCTGTGCGGGCACTCGAAGACCGGCAACCTGACTCTCGCGTTCGGCGAATCCAACGGCTCGATTTTCTTCGACGGTGGCGCCGTGGTTCACGCCGAGCTCGGACCGCGCGAGGGCGAGGAGGCGTTTTTCGAGCTGATGAGCCGCATGGAGGGGAGCTTCGAGTTCGTTCCCGGCGAGAGGAGCTCGAAGAAATCGGTTCGACAGCACACCACGATTCTGCTACTGGAAGGCGCGCGCCGCAGCGACGAGCAAGAGCTTCTGGAAGAGCAGATTCCCGACACCAACCTCGTTCCCGAGTTCGTTCTGCCTGAAGAAGGCCAAACGGGAAAACAGGTGACGTTGAACACCAGCGAGTGGATGGTCCTGGCGAAGATCGACGGAGAGCGCAGCGTGAAGCAGATCGCTCTCGACTCCGGCCTCTCCGAGTACCATACCTGCCGTCTGCTCTATCCGCTCGTCCGAAACCGGCTCATCCGGCTGCGCCAGCCGTCCCCCGCCCCCCCCTTTTGATTTGAGCCGCGCCGACCGATTCCTCAAAGCCTGCCGGCGCGAGGCGGTCGACCGGACGCCCATCTGGCTCATGCGCCAGGCGGGGCGCTATCTCGCGGAATATCGGGAGATCCGAAAATCGCACGGGCTTCTCGAGATCTGCCGGACTCCGGAGCTCGCGGTCGAGGTCACGCTGCAGCCCGTTCGCAGGTTCGGCTTCGATGCCGCGATTCTGTTCTCCGATCTCCTCGTTCCCCTCGAGCCCCTCGGAATTCCCTTCTCCTTCGCTCAGGGGGAGGGACCGCGGATCGAGAACCCCATTCGCAGCAGGAGCGACGTCGACCGCCTGCGGAAGGTGGAGCCCCGCGAGTCTCTCGCCTTCACCCTCGAAGCGATTCGACTCCTCCGGCGGGAGCTCGAAGTCCCCCTCATCGGATTCGCCGGAGCTCCGTTCACGCTTGCCTCGTACGCCGTCGAGGGAGGGCCCTCGAAGAGCTTCGAGAAGACCAAAGCGTTGATGTACGAGGACCCCAAGACCTGGCACCGGCTGCTCTCGACGCTCGCCACGGTGGTGCGCGATTATTTGACGGCGCAGATCGAGGCCGGCGTTCAGGCGGTGCAGCTCTTCGACTCCTGGGTGGGCGCGCTCTCTCCCGAGGATTACCGGAAATTCGTCCTTCCCCATAGCCGCGCGATCCTCGAACCCCTATCGAAGCTGGGCGTGCCCCGCATTCACTTCGGGACGGGCACGTCCGGGATCCTTCGAGAGATGCGTGAAGCGGGGGGGGACGTCATCGGTCTCGACTGGCGCATCGATCTCGATCGCGGCTGGGACGAGCTCGGAAAGGAGGTAGCGGTCCAGGGGAATCTCGACCCGCTCGCCCTCTTCGCGCCGAAGGATGTCCTTCTCGATCGGGTCGATCTCGTTTTGCGACAGGCGGCGGGCCGGCCGGGCCACGTCTTCAACCTCGGCCACGGTATCCTCCCGGCAACGCCGGTCGAGAGCGTCGAGCTCCTCGTCGAGCACGTGCACGCACACGTTCTGCCTTGAGCCAAATCCTCGTCATCGGTGGTGGGATCGCGGGCCTCACCGTCGCCTACGACCTTGGGCGACGCGGCCTCGACGTTCTCCTAGTGGAGGAGCAGGAACGGCTCGGGGGGCTCATCTCCACGTTCGCGCGCGACGGTTTCCTCATGGACGGAGGTCCGGACGCGTTCCTCCGAGCGAAGCCCCACGCCCGCGCTCTCTGCGAGGAGCTCGGGCTCGGTTCCGAGCTCATCCCCACCAATCCCGACCGCAGGCGGGTCTACGTCCTTCACCGGGGGAGCCTCCACGCCCTCCCTGAAGGCTTTCGGCTGACGGTGCCGACGCGGCTCCTGCCCTTTCTCGGGACGAGTCTCTTCAGCGTACGAGGCAAGCTTCGGATGCTCGCGGAGCGCTTCATACCGGCGAGGCGGACGGAAGCGGAAGAGTCCGTCGCCTCGTTCGTCCGCCGGCGCTTCGGCAAGGAAGCCCTCGAGCGCGTGGGGGAGCCGCTTCTCGCGGGCATCCACTGCGGGGACGCGGCGAAGCTGTCGATGGATCTCCTGTTTCCGAATCTGGCCGCGCTCGAAAGGAAACATGGGAGCCTGACCCGGGGCATGGCCGCCGAAGGAGTCAGCGGCGAAGAGACGGTCTTTCTATCGCTCGCGGGAGGAATGGGCCGGCTCGTGGAAAGGCTCGCGCAGGAAGTACGGGGCGAAATCCGTCTCGGCCAGCGTGTGGTCGAGATCCGGAGGCGGGAGCGGGGTTTCGAGAGCACGCTCGCGTCCGGGGAGAGAGTCGCCTCGAGTGGTGTCGTACTGGCGCTTCCCCTCCGCATCTCCGAGAAGCTTCTTCTTACACTGGCTCCGAGCGCCGCCTCCGAGCTCTCCCGGATCGAGACCGTTTCCACCGCCGTCGTCTTTCACGCCTTTCGCCGGGAGAGCGTCGGCCATCCCCTCGACGGCTACGGCTTCGTGGTCCCGAAATCCGAGCCCAACCGGCTCCTCGCAGGAACGTTCGTCTCGACGAAGTTTCCCTTTCGAGCGCCCGATACCGACGTGCTTCTGCGCGCGTTTCTCGGAGGCCGACGCGACCGGAAAATCCTCGACTCGAGCGACGCCGATCTCGAAGCGCTCTCGCTCCATGAGCTCGAGCGCGTCCTCGGTCCTCTTGGCGCTCCGAAGTTCTCCCGCGTCGTGAGGTGGGCCGATCGAACTCCGCAGATCGAGCTGGGGCACGCCTCCCGGATCGCCGCCTTCGAGCGGGCTCTCGAGGACGTGCCCGGGCTCTTCGTCCTCGGAAGCGGCCTCCGGGGCGTCGGGATCCCCGACTCGGTCGCCGCCGCCCGCGCCCTCGCCGGAAGGATCGGCGAGCTCCCGACGTGAAGGAGAGGGGATCCACGGCCGATTCCTGAGCCTTCCCGTGACCACGCCAATCGTCATTAACATAAAACCAAATGGTTGACTATCGCCATCGTCCGCGTTATTCCCAACCATTGCGGCGCCCGTCGCCGAGGTGTTTGCCGCCTGGACGGACCCGGCGCTGCTCCGGCGCTGGCTCGCCCCTTCTCCCTGTGAGGTCCTCGAAGCGAGCGCGGACGCCTGGCCGGGCGGTCGCTACCGAATCGTGGTGATCGACGCCGAAGGAAACAGGCACGTCACCAGCGGCGAGTATCGCGAGCTGGTCCCCGGAAAGCGGCTGGTGAAGACCTGGGTCTACGAGGGAAAGTACGCAGCCGGCCGCTACCCGACACTGTTGAGTGTTGCGTTCCGCGAGACCGGTCCCCGTTCGACGGAGCTCACTCTACGCCAGGACCAGCTCCTTACGCCCGAGGACCGGGCGGGCAATACGGAGGGCTGGCGTCTCTGCTTCGATAAGCTGGACGCGCTCCTGGACCCCGCCCTGCCTCGATCGACGTGAGAGACGAGGTCCTACCCCGTGGCGCTCGCGGCGCGCTCAGTTCTTGCGTTGCCTGCGTCCACGTTTTTTCTCCCTCTCTTTCAACTCGCGCAGATACTCATCCACACGTTCAAAGCTCTGCTCCCAGAAGCGGCGATAGTGCTCGACCCAATCGGCGACCTCTTTGAGCGGACCCGCATCGAGCCGGCACGGCCGAAACTGGGCGTCGCGGCTCCGCGCGATGAGGCCCGCGCGCTCGAGCACTTTGAGGTGCTTTGAGACGGCGGGCATGCTGATGTCGAAGGGCTCGGCCAGCTCCGTGACCGAAGCCTCGCCCGACGTCAGGTGAGCCAGAATTCGTCGCCGGGTAGGGTCGGCGAGGGCGGCGAAAGTCGCGCTGAGGGGATCGCCGGACATCGTGTCCTGAAGCACGCGGCTCCTCATCGCTTGCTCATGACATCGTTGCCAGGAGCTCGGCGAGACGGTCCATCGTCTGGAGCACGCCTTCCTCCATCCCCGACCGGACGTGAGCGTCGCGGTTCTCGACCGAGGTGTGTACCATCGTGTTGGTGAGCGTCGTCTTGCCGTCCTTCTCGACGAAAATCAGCGTCTCTACCGCCTCGGCGCCCGGCGCCCCGTCGAAACGAAACGTGTACACCAGCCGCTCGGGCGGGAGGATCTCGCGGTACTCGCCGCCGAACCCGTAGTCGTTGCCGTCGGGTGCGCGCAACACGAATCGCCACGCTCCGCCAGGGCGGAAGTCCATTTCGCAGACGGAGAGCGTGAGGTCGCGCGGCCCCCACCACCGCGCCAGGTGCTCGGGTTTGGTCCAGACCTCGAAAACGAGGCGACGCGGCGCATCGAACACTCGCGTGATCACGACCGTGGGCTTGCCCGGTTCCACGACGATGCTGGTTTTTTCAGTCACTTTCCGCTCCTTGTTAGCCGTACAGTTAAATAGCTCATTAGTTAAATACACTGAGCGGGAGGGGTCTGTCAAGGGCGAATTTAAGAGAGCCCGACGAGAGCGGAAGTTGGTTGAGCGTTCCGGACGATCTGGGAAACCGACCGTTCCGCTTACATTCCTGGACCAGATTCAGGCCGTAGAGCGCTTTGTCATCCCTTCGTGTTGCGTCGTCGTGCGAGCTGGCGCACGACGGCAGGGCTCGTGAGCTCCTTGAAAGCACCCCTCCCCACCCAACGCGCCGCGGCCTCGGGGGAGACCGACAGACGCCGGGCCAGCGTCACGGCGGCGGCGTTGAGCGCGGCGTTGCGCCGGCCGATCCGGCGCAGCGCCCAGCTCACGCCCTTCTTGACGAAGTTGCGCTCGTCGCCGGCGGCGCGCTCGATGAGGCGCAGGCTCTCGACAAATCGTTCGTCGCCGGCGCTTTTGTCGTGCCCAGCGAGGCTCGCGAGCAGCGCAAAGGCGGCGCGCTTGGCGAACTCGCCGCGCTTGTCGCTCCACTCTGCTACCTTGGCCCAGGCGTGCGGTGTGCGGTCGAAGAGGCAAAAGCACACGGTGTCGCAGATGCCCCAGTTGTCGAAGTCGCGGCACCAGCGGTCCATCTGCGCGGGGGTGACCCGCGCCGGCTCGTCGACGAACGACGTCAGCATCCGGGCTTCGTACCATCCGGTGTCCCAGAGCGCGGCAGCGAGCTCGTGGTTACGGCCGAGGCGCTTCGCCAGCGCCTGAATGTTGGCCATCGACACACCGAAGGCCTTGCTCGCGGTAATGCCGAACCGCGCCAGGTTCTCGCGGTCGCGTGAGGTGCTCATCTTCTTGAGCCACGAAAGCGCGGCCTTGACGTCCTCCTGGATCGGCCGCTGCGCTCGGTTCGGGGGTGCCTTGGTGGTCGTTCTCTTTCTCGCGCTCCCTTGTGCGCTCTTCGGCGCGGGTTTCCTCCCGGTGGTCTCGACTCGCTTCCTTGGCTTCTTCTTCTTCTTCTTGTAGGGGTAGGTTGACATGAGGTTACAAGGCGCTTAACAGCTTCTGGATAAGCTCGAAGCGACGCCGTTCCTGCATGGCGCGTTCGTCGTCGCCGGTCGAATCATGAAAAACGGCGAGCTGTTTCGGCCCATAGTGGTCTACGGTCGCGAACTTCTCTCCTCAGGATATTCATCGAGTGACAGCGGACCACATCGGCTTGAGCCGTTGCTGGAGGATTGCTTCCGCGGCCTCCCCGCCTCTACCGCCTGAATGCGCGAGGTCTACGTATGTCTGTGCGGCGTTCGTACGGGCAAGCCGGTTGCTGCCCACCTCCATCCGATACAACACACCACTGTCGTCCGGAATCAGCACGACGAGATTCTCACCAGAGTCGACGGGCTTTGCCTCGACGGCCGACTGGAACTCCTGCTCGACGTTCGGATTCAGGTAGAGCCACGTGCGAGGCTGACGCACCGTCGGCGCCTGGAGCTCGGCGGCCGAGAACGCCGCATAGGCAAGACGGCCCTGACCCTCCGGATCAAACGCGCGGAGCCTGTTCTGGAGAGCACGCCCCTGAAGGAGCGTGAAGTACGGACGACGGCTGTGATGGTCGATTCGATAGGCTGCGCGCCACGCCTGCAGCAGCCCTTCGTAGTCTCGAACGCGGAAGCCGCGATTCGGGAGCTGCTCCAGAAACGCCTGGTCGCGCAGGTGCTGGACGACCTTGTTGACGAGGGCAAGGCTTGGCGCCGGAACTCGCGGGGCGAGGTCCGTGAAGTGGGCGACCATATTCCGCTGCGTCCAGCGCTGGCCCGCGTTCTCTGGAGCAAGCAAGGCACGGACGACGCGCGCGGCCTCGGGCGTACTCAGATTGGCCCGGGCGCGTGGCGGGGCCTTGACGGGCTCGTTGCCCGAGCGCTCGATCCGGAGGACGCCGGGGATCTCCAAACGGCAGTTACCGGCCAGGTCGTACCAACTCCAGTCGTGGGCCTGGCAGAGCGCGGCCATCCGCGGGGACACGCGCGGCATGGCGAGTAGCTTGGAGGAGGCTCTGTTCTTACCAGCCGAGCAGGGTCGGCCGACCAAGCTTTCGAACTGACTCGGCTGGAAGTTTAGGCTCTTGCATTCAACGCAGAGGACCGCCTTCCCGCCACAGGGGACCAGGCCGGATGCTCTCAGGTCCCAGCTACGGTCTCTCGACGGGGCGGGCTCGACGCTCCAGCGTTGTAGCCAGGAAACGCTGCTCAGAAGCTCGCGAAGGACTTGGGCGAGGTCGCGCTCCAGAGCCGACGCGTAGCCTCGATCATTGTTCACGTTTGCAGCCCTGTTCACAACATCGTGAACATAGCGTATTACGTGAACATTTCCCAGTTTCAGGTCATCCGAGCCAGAACGGAACGTAATCACCGGCGAGTCTACCCGCTTCAGTAGGCACGAAACGCCCTCCCGCTATTCTTGGTGTGACTCAGTGCCAGCGAGGGAAAATTGGCTGGGAAGCAGGGATTCGAACCCCGATACCGCGGTCCAGAGCCGCGTGTCCTACCGTTGGACGACTTCCCAGCGAACTAACTCAGCCTAGCCGGGCGGCAAAGGCTTTGTCAAACTGGCGGAGAGGGAGGGATTCGAACCCTCGACACAGGCTCAACACCCGTGTAACTGCTTAGCAGGCAGTCCTGTTCAGCCACTCCAGCACCTCTCCGGCTTATCGAGCCTATCGAGCCTATCGAGAACGATTCGGGCGGGCGAGCCCGGACGCTGGTTCATACTACAATGACGGCCGCTGAAGCGTCAAAGAAAGGCACGAATGCTTCCCAGGCTGCGCGCGGACATCGACGTGATGCCGTCTCCGATCCGCGAGCGGCCAGGGCTGCTTCTTCGGGATCCGTTCGGGTATACGGAGACCGTTCTCGTTCTCCCGCATCCCTGGCTCGCGCTTCTCTCCTGCCTCGACGGGGAGCATACCGAGCTCGAAGCCCAGGCGCTCCTCACGCGCTTGTCTGGAGGTGAGCTCGTCGGGAGACAGCGGGTGCGCGAGCTCCTGGCTCTCCTCGCGGAAGAGGGATTTCTCGAGACCGACGAGCTTCGAGCCTTGAAGGAGCAAAAGCACGAAGCGTTTCGCCGCGCGTCGGTGCGCGAGGCGTCCCATGCGGGCACCGCCTACCCCGATACCGCCGATGGGGTCCACGAGCGTTTCTCCGCGGAGATGCCGGCGACTTTGGAGAAGAAGACGTCCCTCCCCCGGGTTCTCGCCGCTCCCCACGTGTCGCCCGAAGGCGGGTTCGCGTCGTACCGCGCGGCCTATGATTTCGATGCGGACGGCGAAGAGCCCACGTTCGTCATTCTCGGGACCTCGCATTACGGAAGGCCCGAGCGATTCGGGTTGACGCGAAAGCCGTATCGCACTCCTCTCGGAACCGCGGACGTCGACTTGGACCTGCACGATCTCCTCGTGGCCCGGGCCGGGGCCGCCATCGTCGAAGAGGACTACTGCCACGCGCGGGAGCACGCCGTCGAGTTCCAGGTTCTGTTCCTCCAATACCGAATGAAGAAGCCCGTTCGCATCCTCCCCGTGCTCTGCGGGCCTTTCGTCGAGAGCTTGAGGACGGGGAAGCCTCCCGAGAGCCAGGACTCAATCAAGCGCTTCTTCGATGTGCTCGGCGAGATCGCCTCGACCCGCTCCAATCTCGTGTGGGTGTTAGGTGTCGACATGGCGCACATCGGACGGCGCTACGGCCACGCTGAGGCGGTGCGGGCCCGAGAGGGCGTCATGATCGAAGTCGCCGAGCAGGACCGCGAGCGGCTGGACCGTATCTGTGCCGGCGATGCCGAGGGGTTCTTCGAGCTCGTGCACCCCGACTCCGATCCTCTCAACTGGTGCGGATACCCGCCGTTCTACACATTCCTAAAATCAGCAGCGCCGGCCCTGAATCTCGAGGGCGAGGTCTTGAAGTACGAGCAGTGGAACATCGACGAGGCGTCCGTCGTGAGCTTCGCAGCGATGCACTTCCGCACGAAAAGCTAGCGATGTTGGCGGAGGGAGAGGGATTCGAACCCCCGGACCTTTCGGTCAACGGTTTTCAAGACCGCCGCCTTAAACCACTCGGCCATCCCTCCAAAACCGGCAACTTATGATCGCACGATCTTGTCCATCCCACCCAGATACGGCCTGAGCGCCTCGGGCATTGTGACCGAGCCGTCCTCGTTCTGGTAGTTCTCCAGGATCGCGAGCCAGGTTCGGCCTACCGCGAGCCCCGAGCCGTTCAGCGTGTGGCAGAGGCGGGGCTTTCCGCCCGGCGCCGGCCGATAGCGGATCTTGGCGCGACGGGCCTGAAAGTCGGTGCAGTTGCTGCAGGAGCTGATCTCGCGGTACGTCTTCTGCGAGGGAAGCCACACCTCGATGTCGTAGGTCTTCGCCGAGGCGAACCCCATGTCTCCGGTGCAGAGCAGCACCACGCGATAGGGAAGGCCGAGTCGCTTCAAGACCTCCTCGGCGTTTCGGGTGAGGGACTCGAGCTCCTCGAACGAGCTCTCCTGATCGGTGATCTTGACGAGCTCTACCTTGTCGAATTGATGCTGGCGGATGAGACCGCGCACGTCCTTTCCGTGGGATCCCGCCTCGCTCCGGAAGCACGGAGTGTAGGCCGTGTAGTGCTTGGGAAGCTCGGCGCGTTCGAGGATTTCATCCCGGTGCAGGTTCGTGAGCGGGACCTCGGCCGTTGGCACCAGATAGAGGTCGCGGCCTTCCACCTTGAAGAGGTCGCTCTCGAACTTCGGGAGCTGGCCGGTGCCGAAGAGGGCATCTCCCCCAACGAGAAACGGCGGAAGCACCTCGCGGTACCCGTGCTCCCGGGTGTGGAGGTCGAGCATGAAGTGGATGAGCGCCCGCGAAAGAAGGGCACCCGCCCCCGCAAGGACGGCGAACCTGGCGCCGGAGATCTTCGCCGCCCGGTCGAAGTCGAGGATGCCGAGCTCCGTCCCGATGTCCCAGTGCGGCCTCGGCTCGAAGGAGAAGCTCCGGGGCTCACCGACTCTCCGCACCTCGACGTTCTCGGTCTCGTCGCGGCCCACAGGAACGCTCTCGTGCGGGAGGTTGGGAATGGTGACGATGAGGCTCTGGCATTCCTCCTCTACTTTACGCGCCTGCTCCTCTCGCTCTTGAATCGCGTCCGAATCCTGCCGGAGCTTCGCCCGCAGCTCCTCCGCTTCGTTCTTCTTCCCTTCCTTCATCAGGCCGGCGATCCCTTTGGAGGCGAGCTGATGGTCGTGCCGCAATGTGCTGATCTCGGTCTGAAGCCTCTTGCGCTCCTCGTTGAGGCGGGCGAGGGCCTCGAAGTCGAGCTCCACCCCTCGGTCGCGGATCCTCCGGGCCACGAGCTCCAGGTTTTCGCTGATGAAATTCAGATCGAGCATCGCGCGCATTGTAGCACCCTGCTTGCGCGGGAACGCGAGGCGTGCGAGCCTATTGCAAAGGACTCAAATCGAGCTTATGAAAATCCGAAAGGCGGTTCTCCCCGCGGCCGGCCTCGGTACGAGGTTCCTTCCCGCGACCAAAGCGCAGCCCAAAGAGATGCTCCCGCTGGTGGACAAGCCCCTGATTCAGTACGTCATCGAAGAGGCGGTCCACGCGGGCATCCAGGACGTCATCCTCGTCACCGGCCGCGGGAAGTCGGCGATCGAGGATCACTTCGACGTCTCCTTCGAGCTCGAGCGGTTCCTCGAGGAGAAGGGCAAGAAGGAAGAGCTCGCAATCGTGAAAGCGATCTCCGACCTGGTCAACGTGGCCTACGTGCGGCAGAAAGAGGCGCTCGGGCTCGGACACGCGGTCGCGGTCGCGGAGTCGCTCGTGGGAGACGAACCGTTTGCCGTCCTCCTCGGCGACGACCTGGTCAAGAGCGACGTCCCCTGCATCCGGCAGATGATCGAGGTCTACGATCGGGTGCGAGCCCCGGTGCTCGCGGTGATGCGGGTCCCATCCGACGAGATCTCGAGCTACGGCGTCATCGCCGCCGAGCCCGCTCCCGGCGGTGACAAAAGGCTCCACCGCGTCACTCGTCTGGTGGAGAAGCCCCAGAAGGCGGATGCCCCCTCCGATCTCGCGATCATCGGACGCTACATTCTTACTCCCGCCATCTTCAATCACTTGCGGGCGACGGAGAGAGACCCCCGGGGAGAGATTCAGCTCACGAACGCGCTCCAGTCGCTTCTCTCGGAGTCGGAGGTATACGGCTTCGAGTTCGAGGGCGTGCGGCACGACTGCGGAAACAAGCTCGGCTTTCTCATGGCGACCGTGGAGTACGCTCTCGACCGGCCCGACCTCGGCGGGCCGTTTCGCCGCTATTTGAGGACTATCAGTCTCGGCGACCGCGAGGAATAGCCGCGCGATGGCCGATCTCCTCGAAGTCGTCACCGGCTACCTCAGCCGGCTCGCGGGCGTCCTCAACTGGGAGAATCTGAAGCTTCTCACCGGAGTGGTCGTTCTGCTCTGGGTGGCGCTAGCGGTGAACCGCAAGCTCGGCATTTTCTCCTGGCTTCGCGGGATGTCGAGGCTCGTCCCCGATCCCGTTGCCGGCCTGAGATCGCGCCAGGAGGCGGCGGGGGCGGAGAAGGCGGGAGATTTCCTCAACGCGGGACTCCACTACGAAAAGCTCTCCGAGTGGGACAAGGCTCTCGAGTGCTACGAGAAGGCCGAGGAGTACCACCTCGCGGGCCAGCTCTGTCTCAAGCTCGGGCACAAAGAGGTCGCGGCGGAATGGTTGCTGCTCTCGAACGAGAAGCTGCGGGCGGCGCAGCTCTATCGGGAGCTCGGGAAGCGCGACAAGGCCGCGGAGGCCTACATGAAGGCGGGCGCCTCGCTCGAGGCCGCGGCGGAGTATCTCGAAGCGGGAAAGCACGGGAAGGCGGCCGAGATCTACGAGCGCGCGGGAAACCTCGTCCGGGCATCGGAAGCGCAGGAGCGAGGGGGAGATTTCCAGAAGGCGGCTGAATGTTTGAAGCGCCACGTCATGGAGCTCGAAAGCCGCGGGAGCCACTATCGAGCGGCCGCCCAGGATCTGGAGATCGCGAGGCTTTGCCACCGCGCCGGAAAATTGTTCGAGAAAGCGGGAGATACGGAAGAGGCCCTCGAGCTCTACGAGCGAGGCGGCCAGATTCGTCTCGCGGCGCAGCTCGCGGAGAAGCTCGAGATGCACCGGAGGGCGGCGGATCTCTACCGGAAGGCGGGCGCCGTCGAGAAGGCGGCGGAGCTCTACGAGCGGGCGGGCGACGCGCGCGAGGCGGCGAACCTCGTGGGAGACGCGAAGCTCTCCGCCGGCGACGCGGCGGCCGCGGCCGAGGCTTTCGTGAAGGCGGGCGACTTCCTGCGCGCCGCCGAGGTGTTCGAGAGCGCGGGCCTTCTCGACCGCGCTTCTTCGTGCTACGAGAAATCGGGCGCCTATCGCGAAGCGGCCGAGGCGTCTTTGCGGGCTACCTCCCGCGGTTCGACTGGCCGCGCGGCCGATCTGTTCGTAAAAGCGGGGGAGATGGGCCGCGCCGCCGAGCTCTATTTCGAGCTGGGTGATTTCGACATGGCGTCGATGCTCTTCGGCAAAGCGGGACGGCATTTCGAAGCCGCCAAGGCGTCCGCCGAGGCCAACTCCGAAGCGCAGATGGTCGAGCACCTCCAGCGTGTTGACCAGGACGACCCGAACTACCTCGCGGCCGTGCGAGAGATGGCGCGGTCGTTCGAGCGTCGGGGCTGGGCGTCGCTCGCCCAGGAGAAACTGCGAACCGTGCTCGAAGGCAAGCCCGTCTCCGCCGAGAACCTCGAGCTCTGGGATCAGCTCGCTCGCGCCGAAGAAGCCCAGGGGAACCTGAACGAGGCCGCCGCCATCCTTCATAAGATGATGGCGGTCCAGTACGGCTATCAGGGAGCGAGCGAGCGATGCGCGGAGCTTCAGCGGCGCGTCGCCGAGGAGAAGAAGCGCTCCGAGTCGTTCCAGAGCCAGGCGCTGCCCGTGGTCCGCTACGAGGGAAAGCGCCGCTACGAGATTCTGGGAATGCTCGGCAAAGGCGGTATGGGCGCGGTCTACCGGGCCTACGATCACCTGCTAGGCCGTCACGTAGCCTACAAGGTGTTGGGAGAGGCGCTCTCCGGAAATCCCGAGGCGCGGGACAGTTTGCTGCACGAAGCGCGCGCCGCGGCGCAGCTCAACCACCCGAACGTCATCACCATCTACGATCTCGGCGTTGACCAGGAGCGCCATGGCGGGCAGACGTTTATCTCGATGGAGCTGGTCGAGGGGGAGAGCTACCAGTCCCTTCTGCGTCGGAAAACCTGGCTCGCCATCGACGAAGCCCTGCACTGGCTGGTCTCGGTCTCGCAGGGACTCGACCACGCGCACAGCCGCGGCATCATTCATCGCGATCTGAAGCCCTCGAACGTGCTTCTCACCGTCGACCATCGCGTGAAGATTCTCGATTTCGGTCTCGCGCGGCGCGTGGACAGTGGATCTAATGGAGAAAGCTCTGAGGGAGCGCTTGGCCATTCGATGTCGGGGACCCCGAAGTACATCCCGCCCGAGGCCATTCAGGGAGGACCCATCGATGCCCGCTCCGACGTGTACTCGCTCGGAGCGACGCTCTACGAGCTCCTAACCGGCCGAGCCCCTTTTACCGAGGGCAATCTCCTCATGCACCACCTCCACACTCCCCCGCCGCCGCTGCGGGCCAAGCGAAGCGAGATCCCCCAGAAGCTCGAAGAGCTCGTGCTTTTCTGCCTGGCCAAAGCCCCTGGCGATCGGTTCCAGTCGGCGGGGGAGGTCCTTTCGTTCGCCGCCGCCGCCCGCATCGTCTGACCCACCGCGACGACCCTGTCCCGCTTGCGTCCAGATGGTGTGTTGTATACACTAACTCGACAACGGGTAACCTATGACCGCGCCGCCCGTCCTCCAGAACGTCAAAGTCGCGGTCGACAACTGCATCTTCACCGTGGTCGACGGCCGGCTGCAGGTGCTTCTCATAAGGATGCGAAAAAAGCCCTTCGAGGGAATGTGGGCGCTCCCGGGGGGTCTCATCGACGAAGGGGAGAGTCTCCGCGATGCAGCCGCGCGAATCCTGAAGGAGCAGGCGGGCGTTTCCGGCCTGTACCTCGAGCAGCTTTATAGTTTCGACGGAAGGAAGCGCGATCCCGAGGGCCGCGTCGTGTCCGTCGCCTATTACTCACTCGTACCCCCCGTGGGGCTCGCTCTCGGAACGACGCCCAAGTACGAAGCAGTGCGGTTCTGGGACTGCAACGAAAGGCCTCGGGAGCTCGCGTACGATCACGAGGCAATCCTCGGCTACGCGCAAGCCCGCCTTCAGGCGAAAGTCCAGTACACGAACGTGATGTGGTCGCTCCTCCCGCCGAGATTCACCTTGCGCGAGCTTCAGACCGCCTACGAAGGGGTTTTGAACCGCGGGCTCGATAAGCGCAACTTCAGGAAGAAGATTCTCTCCCTCGGTCTCCTTCGAGCATCGGGTAAGAAGTCGAAGGGGAGCCGGCACCGCCCGGCGATGTTGTATCAGTTCGCCTCGCAGGCGCCGACGGCGGTCGAGGTCTTCTGATGCGCGAGCTGCCGCTTCCCGACCATTTCGACCCCGGGAAAGTCTCTGAGGTGTACCGCGTTCTCTATCAGGAGCGCGCTCGCGACGCCGTGAAGTTTCGCGAGACGCACCGCATCCTGCCCTCGGGCTCGGACCGGAAGTCCGTGGGGTTGCTGCTCGTGGACGTGCAGAACACCTTCTCCGTTCCCGGCTTCGAGCTCTTCGTCGCTGGCCGCTCGGGCCGAGGGGCCGTGGACGATGCCGTTCGTCTCTCCGAGTTCCTCTATCGTAATCTCGACGCCATCACCCGGATCCACGCGACGATGGATACCCACAGCGCCTTTCAGATCTTCCATCCGGCGTTCTTGCTCGACGCGGAGGGACGTCATCCCGCTCCCATGACCGCGATCTCTCTCGCGGACGTCGAGTCCGGCCGGTTTCGCGTGAACCCAGAAGTCGCGGGAGCTCTTGGGAGCGGCGACCGGGCCTTGTTCGATCACCACCTCCTTCATTACTGCCGGCTCTTGAGCCGCGACGGTAAGTACCGCCTGATGGTCTGGCCCTACCACGCGATCCTCGGCGGCATCGGCCACGCTCTCGTCTCGGCGGTGGAGGAAGCGGTTTTCTTCCACACCATCGCCCGCGAGAGTCAGGCCTCGTTCGAGCTCAAAGGAGCGAGCCCGCTCACCGAGAACTATTCGGTGCTTCGTCCCGAGGTCCTCGAGGACGAGGAGGGAAACGAGATCGTTCCCAGGAACGATGCCCTTCTCGAAAAGCTCCTCTCGTACGACGCC
>CAZKNR010000132.1:0-4159 GCA_964553925.1 uncultured Acidobacteriota bacterium | reverse complement strand
TGACCCGAGCCACGTGCTCGTGGAGCTCGTAGCGGACGCTCACGCGACGACCCCGTCGCTTCGAAGGCGCTCGATTCGATTCGAGTCGTAGCCGAGCTCGCGAAGGACGTCGTCGGTGTGCTCGCCGAGATGCGGCGGAGCCTGGCGAACTTCGACCGGGGCCTCGGAGAGGTGCACCGGCGCTCCCACCATCCGTACGGTCTCGCGCCCTCCGTTCGTCGTCTCGATCAGCATCCCGTTCTCCGCCGTCTGAGGATCGTCGAGCGCTTCGCTGAGAGACTTGACGGGAGAGCACAGGAGGTCCTGTGCTTCGAGCCTTTCGATCCAGTGAGCCGTCGTCCCCTCGCGAAAGCGTTTCCGGAAGAGGGCCTGGAGCTCGGAGCGGTTCTCCCGCATTCGCGCAATCGTGGAGAACCGCTCTTCCCGGGAGAGGTCGTCGATCTCGAGAGCCGTCGAGATGTCGCGGAGGGGATTCTCTTTGAAGGCCCCGACGAGCACCAGGGCGCCGTCGCTCGTCTCGAAGACTCCGGAAAGAGGCATCGCCGCCCAGTTGAGCTCCTCTCTCCTCATGAGCCACATCGAGGCTTCCTGGGTCTGCATCGAGAGCATGGAGTCGTAGAGGGAGACGTCGACCATCTGTCCCGTTCCCGTCCTCTCCCGGTGAAGAAGCGCCAGGAGGATTCCCTGGACCAGGTGCATCGCCGCCGAGTAGTCGGCGAGCGCGGTGGCGTAGATCGCGAGCGGGTGATCGGGGTCAGCTTTTCTCGCCATGACTCCGGTCATCGCCTGGGCGAGGACGTCCTGCCCGCCTTTGTGGGCGTAGGGGCCGCTCTTCCCGAAACCAGTGCCGAAGGCGTAGATGATCCGCGGGTTCTCCTCGCGAAGCCGGTCGTAGCCGAGGCCCATTCTCTCCATCACGTCGGGGCGGAAGTTGTTCACGATGACGTCCGCCGAGCGGGAGAGAGCACGTGCGATCTCGCGGGCGCTCTCGTGTTTCAGGTTGAGGGCGACGCTCCGCTTGTTGCGGTTGAGGCTGCAGAACACGGGATTGTCGAGACCCGCGGGATCGGGGATCGACCAGCGCGAGAGATCGCCCTGCCCCGGTCGCTCGATCTTGATGACGTCTGCGCCGAAGTCTCCAAGAAACTGCGTGGCGCAGGGCCCAAGCATCACCTGGGTGAGGTCGATCACCTTCACCCCGGAGAGCGGAAGCGTCACGTGTGCACTCCCGTCAGAGTCGCATTCGCTGAAGGCACGTCCCCGGGGTCGGCCCCTTGCGCCCGAAGTCTCTGCTGGAGCTTCGAGACGTCGACAGCCCGCACCACCCCTCCGGAGTCGAGAGCCATCGCCGCAGCCGTTCCCGCGGCTTCGCCCATCGCCATGCATGGCGGAATCTCGCGCGAGGTGCGCTGGGCGATGCTGGTCGCCGAGTAATGCCTTCCTGCCACCAGGAGCTGCTCGACCTTCTTGGGGAGGAGCGCCCGATAGGGCGTGTAGTAGTCGCGCCCGCGGGCCACGCTGTCGGGGAAATGCACCCGGTCCTGGACGTCTTCCTTCGTGACTACGTACTCGCCGTCGAGAAGGCGCGTCTGGCGCACGCCGATCTGGGGAGCGAGGTCGACGATGTAGCTCTTCTCGAATCCTGGGTAGCTCTCGCGGACGTAGTTGTAGAGCTCATCGACGCGGCGTCTTCCTTCGAGCTGCGCGCTCGTGAGGTCCTCGACCTTGACGCCGTCGTAGTTCCGCATGTGGGGACAGTTGCACCAGACGATTCCCGGGAGCGGCGTCTTGAGCCACCACTTATCCCAGGAGCCCGCGAGGATCTCCTTCGCCCGCTTGTCGACCGCGGCGTACTCCTCCTTCGATTCGTACTCGAAAGCCTCGGCGGCGTCGGTGTCGACTCCACCCAGACGAAATACGGTAGTGAGGAAGTACGAGCCGCCGATGAACGGCGCTCCCGCCCTCGAGGCGACGACCAGGTCGCCGCTGCAATCGATGACGACGTCGCCGCGGATCGATTGGCGATCGTCGTTGGTCTCGCACACGATGCCGCGAATCCGGTCGCCGACCATGATGGGAGAAGAAAACCACGAGTGCAGGCGCAGGTGGATGCCGTTCTCGCGAACCAGATCCTCCGAGGCGCGCTTCCATCCTTCGGGATCGAACGCGGCGGCGTAGCAGACGGAAGCGGGTTTGGTGCGCGCGTAATAATCGTAGAGGCCCCACCTCGCCCACTTCCGGTACGAGGACTCCTCCGCGAGGCGATCCTCCTCGGGGGGAAAAACCGCGAGCTTCATCGCCGCCATGCGGTCGACCATCTCCTGGCAGATCCCTTTGACGGTGATCTCGCTCCCGTTGCACATATCGTCGAGGACCAGGACCATGGCGCCCGAGGCGAGCCCGCCGAGCTGCGCGTAGCGCTCGACGAGAACGACTCTCGCCCCGTTGCGAGAGGCGGCGACCGCGGCAGCGAGCCCCGCCGGCCCACCGCCCACGACGACGACGTCCGTTTCCGCGACCAGCCGTGCCGCGATTTCGCGATCCATGAGGCTCATCCTATCTCAGGTGGCCACATCGTTCGACGATGGACCTTGGTCGGCGGGATTGATCCCGAGCCAGAGCGCCGCGGCGAGGCAGCCAAGTCCGCCGGCAATATGAAGCGCGTTCTCCCAGCCGATACGCTCTGCGAGGACCGGTGTGAGGACGGGAGAGATCAGCCCACCGACGTTACTTCCCATGTTCATGATCCCACCCGCGGTGCCGCTCTTTGGTCCCGCGAGCCCCATCATCGTCGCCCAGAACGGTCCCTCGACCGACAGGACGAACGCGGTCGCGAGAGCGAGCGAGACAGCGGCGACGGCGGGGCTCTCGGTATGCGCTCCCACCGAGGTCAGGATGCCCGACAATCCCATTCCGAGAATCGGCACCATGCGCCTTCCCCAGACGGGACCGAGACGGCCCATAACCAGTCGGTCGGAGAGGAAGCCCCCGAGCGGAATGGACACGATCGACAGAACCCACGGCAGGCTCGCCACCCATGCCCCTTCGAGGAGACCGAACTTTCTCTCCTGAACCAGGTAGAGGTAGAACCAGAAAACGAAGATGTAGCCGAGGTAGCCTTGAAGGCTGTAGCTAACCGTAAGCAGAAAGAAGCTCCACCGTCTCCGGCGGGACGGAACGGGTATGGACACGCGCTCTGTCCTGGTCGAAGCGATCCGGGAGGGAGGCTCCGCCACTCGGGTCCAGAAGAGAGCGACCGCGAGCGCCGGAAGGGCTGAGACCGCGAGCGCGACACGCCATCCGAAGGGCACCATCAAGGTCGAGACCAAAGGCGGCGCGAGGGCGGATCCGAGCCCGATGGAAACGAGCACGATGCCCGTGGCCCGGCCCTGGTGCATCGCCGGAACCCATCGCGAGATTCCCGAGGCGGCGCCAGGATAGGTCGGTGCCTCGGCCACTCCGAGCAAGAAGCGAAGAACGAGGAGTGTCGCCATCGCTGCCCCGGCTCCGAACGGGAGCGCGTCCCAACCGACGAGGCTCAGCGCCACGGTCAGAGCCGCCCAGGCGACGGCGGCGACTGTAAGAGTCCGCTTCGCGCCGAAGCGGTCGGCAAGGGCGCCCGCCGGGATCTGGCAAAGCGCGTACCCGAGGAGCATCGCGCTGAACACCCGGCCCATCGCCACCTGCGAAAGTGCGAACTCCTCCATTATGAGAACCCCGGCCGTCGAGATGTTGACGCGGCAGAGATAGCCCGCCGTCGCCGTCACGAGGAGAAGACCCACGACGGGCCAGGGTGAGCTCGGAGGTTCCCGGTCCTTCATCGAAGGCGTTTGTGCATCAGGATCTCGGATGCGCCCTCGATGACGTAGTCCTCGAGCACACCGACCGCCGAATATCCCTGGCGTTCGTAGAACGAATAGGCTCGCCGATTGAACGAAGAGACACAAAGGAACAGGTGGCGCGCCTCGTCCCGGAACAGCGTCTCGGCGAACTCGAGGAGCGCGGCGCCGACCCCCCGGCTGCGGTCGCCCGGGTCGACGGCGATGGATTTCACGTAGGGCGAGCCCGCCACTCCACGGCGTTGCAGCAGGATCGCCCCCTGGGGACGCCCGCCGCCGTGGGCGATATAGAGAAGATACCCGGGATCCCGGCACGACTC
>CAZKNR010000131.1:0-4054 GCA_964553925.1 uncultured Acidobacteriota bacterium | reverse complement strand
GTGGTGTCCTGCCTTCCGTACAGCATCTGGATCGTGGCGTCGGGGCGCACGCGAACGTCGAGGATCACCCCGTAGGTCGCGTCGGGCTCGATCTCCAGCTGACCCGGCCGCGAGAGGATGCTCCCCCCGAACTGAATTCCGGCGAAAGGCGAGACCTCGACGCGGCGATCCTGGGCGTCGGCGCCGGCGCCGGCGAGAGGGATGGCGAGAAGGCTGCAGATTGCGAGATACTTGCACCCTTTCGAGGTCTTCATTGAAATCATTATCCTTGATTCTCGCGTCGTTTCTCGCGGCCGGCATCGCTCGCGGAGAGATCGCCTCCGACCTCGACGCCATCGCATCCTCTTACTATTCCGCGACCGAGCCCGGCGCCGCCGTCCTGGTGATCAAGGACGGGGAGACGCTGCTTCGCAAGGGCTACGGACTCGCCGATCTCGAGCAGGGGATCCCGATCGAGCCGGACATGGTATTCCGGATCGGCTCGGTCACGAAGCAGTTCACGGCGGCGGCAATCCTCCTCCTCGCGGAAGAAGGCAAGCTCTCGGTCGAGGACGATCTCAGAAAGCTCCTTCCCGACTTCCCAACGTCTGGGCGTACCATCACCATCGCGCAGCTCCTGACCCACACCTCGGGAATCCGCAGCTACACCGACATGCCGGATTTTGGAGGAAAGATGCGGGAGGACATGAGCGTCGACCAGATCATCGCTCTCTTCCGCGACCAGCCCCTCGCGTTCGAGCCGGGGGAGAAGTACGCCTATAACAACTCCGGTTACGTTCTCCTGGGCGCCATCGTCGAGAAGGTCAGTGGAAAGACCTACGAGACCTACCTGCGGGAGAAGATCTTCGAGCCTCTCGGAATGTCGCAGACCTACTACGGGAGCGCTTCCCGAATCATTCCCAAACGGGCCCAGGGCTACGACGGCGTCAACGCGGAGTTCGAGAACGCCGAGTATCTCAGCATGAGCATCCCCTACGCGGCGGGGTCGCTCCTTTCGACGGTCGACGACCTCGCGAAGTGGGATCGAGCGCTCTACGGAACGGGACTCCTGAGCCAGGCCTCGCTCGACAAGTGGTGGAAGCCGTTCTCTTTGGCGAGCGGTGAATCCATCCACTACGGCTACGGCTGGTCGATCTCTTCTTACGAGGGCCACGCGGTCGTAAGCCATGGAGGCGGGATCAACGGCTTCACGTGCTATCTGCTCCGGATGCCCGAGGACCGGGTCTTCGTCACCGTGCTGACGAACAAGAACGACGAGAAAGCGAATCCGGGGGTCGTGGCGCGAAAGCTCGCCGCGGCCGCCATCGGGAAGCCCGTCGACGAAGCGACGGTAGCGCTCGACCCCGGCGCGCTCGCCAAGCATGCGGGGCTCTATCGCACATCCTCCGGCGCGCGCTATCTGGTGAAGCTCGACGCCGACCGACTTCTCCTGCGGCGGTTCGGAGACGAGCACCCGGAGGGCGGACGGACGCGAAACCCGGGGCCGAACGAGCGCTTGAACCGCGCCGCGGGGAAGCTCCTGCCGACATCCGAGTCAGAGTTCCTCGTCGAGGACTCTCTCACCCAGGCCCGGTTCGAGGGAGCGAAAGGCCTCGTGGTCGAGGATTGGGGTCGTGTGGAGCGGGCCGAGCGAAGCAATGAGCCCTTCGACGATGAATCGCGGGTGCTCGCCGCGGTTCAGAAGCTCTTCGACGGGGTCACGGCAAAGGACGGCGAGGCGATGCGCGCGGTTCTCGACCGGGACGCCCGTCTCGTCCGGACCGAGACGCGGAGCGGCGCGCCTCAAACCCGGCCCATGTCGGCGGCGGATTTCGTAACCAGGATCCTCGAGCACGAGGGGCCGACGCTTCACGAGAAGATCTGGGATCCCGAGGTTCGAGTCGCCGATAACCTCGCGACCGTATGGGTCCCCTACGCGTTCTATGTGGGAGAGCGATTCACCCACTGCGGCGAGGATGCGATACAGCTCGCGAAGACGGACCTCGGTTGGCCCGGGTGGAAGATCATCGCCATGGCCGATACTCAGAGGACCGAGGGCTGCAACCCGCCGTAATTCAAAAGGAGTTCCCCCCCTAATGCGATTTCTCGCCGTTTCCCTCCTGATCTTCCTTGCCGTTGCGGTACCCGGTCTCACCGAGGAGGGGCGCATGCCCGGATACCGCCGCGAAAGCGAACGGGTGCAGCGCGAGTTGGAGGCGAAGCTCCAGGCGATCCCCAATCCCGACAACCTCCGGGAGTACATGAAGCTTCTTTCGGCCAGACCCCACCACGTCGGCTCGCCTTACGGTCGCGAGAATGCGGAGTGGATCCTGTCGAAGTTCAAGGAGTGGGGTCTCGAGGCCGAGATCGAGACGTTCGACGTTCTCTTCCCGACGCCCAAGACGCGGCTGGTCGAGCTCGTGGCGCCAACGTCGTTCAAAGCCCGACTCGATGAGCCGGTTCTCACGGTGGACCCCACCTCCGATCAGAAATCCGAGCAGCTTCCTACCTACAACGCCTACTCTCGCGACGGCGACGTCACGGCGCCATTGGTGTACGTCAACTACGGCCTTCCCGCCGACTACGAGCGCCTCGAGCGACTCGGCGTCTCCGTCAAGGGAGCGATCGTAATCGCGCGCTACGGAATGTCGTGGCGAGGCATCAAACCGAAGGTCGCCGCCGAGCATGGCGCTGTCGGCTGCCTGATCTATTCCGATCCGCGTGACGACGGGTACTTCGCGGGCAAGGTCTTTCCCGAGGGACCGATGCGGCCCAAGGACGGCGTCCAGCGCGGGAGCGTGATGGACGCGCCTCTCTATCCCGGCGACCCATTGACCCCCGGCGTGGGCGCGACCAAGAACGCCCAGCGTTTGACGGTAGCCGAGGCGCCGACTCTCACGAAGATTCCGACACTCCCCATCTCCTACGGCGACGCCCAGCCTCTTCTCGAAGCCCTGGGCGGGCCGGTGGCTCCGGTCGAGTGGCGCGGGGCGCTCCCCATCACGTACCACGTCGGGCCCGGGCCGGCGAAGGTCCATCTCAAGGTCGAGGCGAACTGGGACATCAAGCCGGTCCATAACGTCATCGCGCGGATCCCGGGCGCCGTCCATCCTGACGAGTGGATCCTCCGCGGCAATCACCACGACGCCTGGGTCAACGGCGCCGAGGACCCGGTGTCGGCGATGGTCGTCATGCTCGAGGAAGCGCGCGCCCTCGGGACGCTGGTGAAGGAGGGGTGGCGGCCGAACCGCACCATCATCTACTGCGCCTGGGACGGAGAGGAGCCCATGCTCCTCGGCTCGACGGAGTGGGCGGAGGCGCACGCGGAGGAGCTGCGCCAACACGCGGTCGCGTACGTCAATAGCGACGGCAACGGCCGCGGCTACCTCAATATGGGCGGCTCTCACACCCTTCAGAGCTTCATCAACGGCGTTGCCCGTGAGGTGACCGACCCGGAGAGCGAGGTGTCCGCCTTTCGCCGCGAGCAGCTTCGCCGCATCGCAAGGGCGACAACACCGGAGGCCAGGGAAGAGCTTCGGCGCCGCACCGACCTCAGCATCGATGCCCTGGGGAGCGGAACAGACTTCACCGTGTTTCTCGACCACCTCGGAATCGCGTCCCTCGACCTGTCGTATGGCGGAGAGGACGAGGGCGGCATCTACCACTCCATCTACGACGACTTCTACTGGTACGAACGCTTCTCCGATACCGGCTTCGTCTACGGCCGCGCTCTCGCCCAGACGGTGTCGACGGCCGTGGTGCGTCTCGCCGAGGCCGAGATTCTGCCGTTCGACTTCGAGGCGCTCGCCCAAACGGTCAGAGGCTACGCCAAGGAGCTGAAGGCTCTTCACCAGAGCCGGCAGATGGAGGTCCGCGAGCGCAACCTCCAGATTGAAGAAGGGCTGTTCCAGGCGACGTTCGACCCGCGGCGGCCTACCGTCCCGCCGCCGAAGGAGGACGTGCCACCGCATTTGAACTTCGCCCCGATGGACAACGCCATCGACCTCCTGGAAAAAAGCGCCGGCCGTTATGCCGCTGCAGCGGACTCCGCTCTGTCGTCCGACGAGCCCCTTCC
>CAZKNR010000130.1:0-1789 GCA_964553925.1 uncultured Acidobacteriota bacterium | reverse complement strand
GCTCTACTCGTAGTGGGTCCACATGCGAATGATCTTGACCGCATGCTCCTCGTCGAGCACCTGATAGACAAGCCGATGCTGGATGTTGATGCGGCGGGAGTAAGCACCGGCGAGATCCCCGACGAGCTTTTCGAAGGGCGGTGGGCTTAGCCTCGGATTGGTGCGAAGAATATCGAGCAGCTCTTCCGCTTTGTCGCGAAGACCGCTATGGGCGATCTTTCGGGCATCCTTCTGCGCCTGCTTCGTGAATACGACCCGCCAAGGAGTCGCGGCTTCTACCAACCGGCTTTCTCGGACGTCTTCGAGAGAGGCGTGCGCAAGCCCCTCCGGATCGACTCGCGCATGCGCGGAATCGACAGGAGGTAGAGAGTCTCCTGGATCGCACGCCAATCCTCTTCGGCGATCAGGACTCCGTTGTGGCGGCGTCCCGTGATCGCGACCGGTTCGTGCGTCCTGGCAACCTCATCCAACAGGCGATAGAGATCCGCCCGCGCCTGAGTAGCCGTTTTTGTCACCATGCCCGAATCGTACGTAATCACGTACGTATTGTCAACCGTCTCGGGCGTTCTCGCCTGCTGTCACGACCCGCGCCGTACCGCCGCCGGGTATCCCTTGCAACCGCCGAGAGGGGTCTTTGCATCAAGGACCGGGGATTACGAGCGAGTGCTCGTGAAGAAGCGGGAACGGTCGAATGCGATTCGCTCGAACTCGTCGATTTCGACGTCTCTCACGCGTCGGGAGACTTCAATGGCCAGTTCGAGCGGATCCTCGCGCCCGGTGCGCTCGGCCCGTCATCTTGGATCCGCCATACGCGGCCTCCTGGATCCGCTACATCCGCGCGTCCCTCGCGGCGAGCCTCTCGCGCGACTTCGTGCGCGCGGGTCGGGCCCGCGGGCTATCGGAGATGCGGCTCCTCGTCTGCCACTCGCTTCCGAACGCGCTCTTCCCGCTGGTGACGGTGCTCGCGCTCGACTTCGCGCTTCTCTTCAGCGGCGCCGTCGTCACCGAGACCGTCTTCGCCTGGCCGGGAATGGGGACGCTCCTCGTCGACTCCGTCTACCGCCGCGACTATTCGGTTCTCATGGCAATCCTGATGGTGGGATCGATCGCGGTCGTGCTCTCGAACCTCGCGGCCGACGTCGTTTACGGGGGACTCGACCCCCGGGTGCGCATCGCGCGGAAAGACGTTTTGTGAAGACAGGCCTCGCCGCCCTCGCCCTGGCCGCGCTTCTCGCCGCTCTCGTGCCGTTTCTCTCGCCCTATCGCTATGACGAGATCGATCTTTCTTCCATCAAAGCGGCCCCCGATCGGTCGCATTGGATGGGGACGGACGAGATCGGGCGCGACTTCGGGACGCGGGTCTTCGTGGGAGCGAGGCTCTCGCTCGCCATCGGTCTCGCGGGCGCCCTCGCCGCGAGCCTTCTAGGGGCCGGTCTGGGATCCGTCGCGGGGTATTTCGGCGGTTTGGTTGATGCCGCCTTGATGCGGCTCGTCGATCTCCAGCTCTCCATTCCCGTTCTTCCGGTCCTCATCGTAATCTCCGCCGTCTTCCGGCCCACGGTCGCGGTTCTCGTCCTTCTGGTGACCGCGTTCGCCTGGATGGAGCCGGCGCGGATCGCGCGCGGGGAAGTGCTCCGGTTGAAGGAGCTCGAGTTCACGGAGGCGGCGAAAGCACTCGGCGCCTCGAGCCCGCGCGTGATCGGGCGTCACCTTTTGCCGAACGCCGCGGCGCCTCTCATCGTGGCGGCGGCGATCCTCGTCGGCCGGGTGATCGTGATGGAGTCCGTCC
>CAZKNR010000129.1:0-3299 GCA_964553925.1 uncultured Acidobacteriota bacterium | reverse complement strand
TGTTGAAGCGACTCCCCCAGACGATGCTCCAGCAGTGGAGAGCGGTGAAGAGAAGAACCACGAAGGCGGCGGTATGCACCACGGGGATCCATGTAAGAACCGCCGAAAGGTAGGTCGCGAACGCGATGGCCGCGAGCGCCGTGGGCGCGGCGAAGCCCACGGTCGCCGATACCCATCCCGAGAGGAACCCGACCACCGGATGCACGATGCGCGAGAGAAGGTGGTACTCGCCTCCGGAGCGGGGAAGTGCCGTTCCGAGCTCGCCGTACGTCAGAGCACCGCAGAGGGCGGCGATCCCTCCCAGCACCCAGAGGAGCTCGATGGGAAACCCCGACTTGATGTCGACGACCTGGAAGCCGAGCGAAGTGAAGACCCCCGTCCCCACCATGTTGGCGATGACCATGAACGTCGCCGTCCAGAGCCCGATCGAAGCCTCCGGTTTCGACACGGCGGGAGTCTATCCCAACTCCTGTGATATCTTGCCGGATGGAGGAACGAAGAATGAGATCGTCGTCCAAACTCGTTGTCGCGCTCGGCCTCTTACTCGGTTTCGCGTTCTTGCTGGCGGCGGCCCCTCCCGCGGCCGAAAAGAAGGCGGTCATGGGCGCGGCCAAGCCCGTGGGTCCCTATTCCGCCGGCGTCGACATCGGAAGCCTCGTGTTCGTGGCCGGACAGATCGGCCTCGACCCCGCGACAGGAAAGATGGTCGAGGGAGGGATCGATGCCCAGACGACTCAGGTGATGAAGAACGCTGAAGCGGTGTTGAAGAACGCCGGGCTCGGCTTCAAGGACGTGGTGCGGACGACGGTGTTCCTCACCAGCATCAGCGATTTTCAGGCGATGAACAAGATCTACGCGACTTACTTTCCCGAAGGGACGATTGCCCCGGCGCGCTCGACCGTTGCCGTAGCGGCCCTCGCCGCGGGCGCCATCGTGGAGATCGACTTCATCGCAGCCCGATAGCTCAAGGTTTGACCGCCTGGCCTCCGAATTGTCCAAGCTGGCATTGGTTTTTCCAACGCCGTTCGTGGCATCGAGTGGCGAGATAGCCTAAGATAAGCATTAGAGTCGAGACATGCAGTTCCCTCGAATCACGGTCGACCCCGCACAAATGGCAGGAGTTCCCTGTATAAGGGGAGTGCGCATTCCGGTCGCCACGGTCGTGAGCATGGTCGCCGAGGGTATGACCGAAAGCGAGATCCTGGACGCTTATCCGGACCTCGAGCCGGCCGACATCCGAGAGGCACTTCAGTACGCCGCCGAAGCGGTCCGTGAGCGGGAGCTTCCCCTCGCCACGTGAAGTTCCTCGTTGATAACGCTCTATCCCCTCTCTTCGCCCAGTTTCTTCGAAACCATGGTCACGACGCAGTGCATGTTCGCGAGTATCACCTCCAAGGCGCGGAGGACGTAGTCATCTTCACGCGAGCGGCGGAGGAGGGGCGGGTGGTCGTGTCCGCAGACACCGACTTCGGCACATTGCTCGTAGTTCAGAGAGCGAGTCAGCCTTCCTTCATCTTGTTTCGTGGACGCGTGTCTCGGCGACCAGAGGCACTCGCCAAGCTGCTGCTTGGGCATCGTCCCCAGCTCGAGGGCCCGTTGGCCCGCGGCGCGATCGTCGTGATTGAACCGTCGCGAATCCGCGTTCGGAATCTGCCCGTTGGCAGGAATGACCCCGAACCACAGTCCAGCTGAGATGCCCCACGCAATGTGGCGAAGCGGCAGACCTCGGCCAAATGTCTTATCAGCGATTTTCAGGCGATGAACAAGATCTACGCGACTTACTTTCCCGAAGGGACGATTGCCCCGGCGCGCTCGACCGTTGCCGTAGCGGCCCTTGCCGCGGGCGCCATCGTGGAGATCGACTTCATCGCCGCTCGTTAGCTTAGTGGGCGCCGGAAAATAAACTGGACAAACTCTCCGCCGACGGATAGCTTAATGGTCAATCTATTTTTGTACGCCCCCTTAGTGGTTAGGGCGCGCGTTCGCTTCAATGGCTCGCACAGATCTTGCACGGGCACATTAGCGCGCCGCGATAATGCCGGATGCCCACACACCGGCCCTGGAACGTATCGCCCCGGGAGTAAACGAGATCGAACAGGACTTCCTCGTTGTTCTCGAGGTAGCGGCGCAGCGCGTACGAGCAAACATCTGCTACCTGGACCATACTCGTTAGGCGACTGTCAACAAAGAGTGGCGTTTCCACGAGCAGAGGAATCTGGTTCGTCCACCGAGTCCCGCGCTGGTGAAAACGCCGCATGAGTTGGGTCAGCCGATCAGAAATCGTGTCGTTCCGATCTTGAACGAGTAGGCCGTACTCCTTCGGCGTCTGCCTGACGAGGTAACGGTGGAATCTGGTGACAACTTGGTCGAAGGCCTCCTCGAAAGGTGGTGTACCTGGGCCCTCGCGCAAGTACCCTTTTGTCCGTGCATTCCGCGAATACGCTACAGTCGGTCCAGTGACTAACACGTTCTGCTACTCGCCGGAGGAGTTCTTGCCGTTCTGGCAGTGACAGGTGGATGTAGGCCTCGGTTTTCTTGAAGTTGGCTTTCATCGACTTCAGGCTGCCCACCCCTGGAGAGCAGCTCGCTTCAGCAGCATCGCTTCGCGAACTTTTCTGACCGAGGCTTCGCGATCGGGGCGACTGAGATCAGCGAAGTTTGGAATCTGCTCCTGGTCGGCATAACGACGGTTCAGCCAGGCGGCGTGGATCTCCGCATGTTCCTCCAGGCCGAACCGGTGCTTAATGCCGAGATATCCTGGTCTTTTTCCTTCCAGGTATCACCCGGGATAACGAGGGCAACCAGTACGAAGTGAGTTGTGTTGCCCGTGAGCTCGGGAGTTCCGGATTCGTCCAGGTAGGCTATCCGCACAAAAAAAACGCGTCCGGGGCAGGGCCAAAGGCCCCGCACGAGGCGCATCGCGTCTCAACCCAGGCGCTCGATGTACTTTATGCCATGGCTCCCTGCCCGTCAAGGCACATCTGGGTTGCATCTGGGTACTATCTGGGTGGGGAACCCGGTGGGCAGGTCTCCGTGACGTCGCCACAAAGCCTCGAGCCAGACGCCGCGTTTCTGGCCGGTCATTCGCAACCACCTCTCCGCTGGCGGAGGATCGCAACCGCGACTTAGTCGCCATACACCACGGGGAAGAGCTCGTGCTCCATGGGCTCTCCCGGTCTCAGCGTCAGCTCGGGAAACGGAGGCGAGGTCGGAAACGGCCGCGTCGCGAAGACCGCATCATCCCCGAGCCAGCGGGTCGAGAAAGCGCGCCGGCGAAACCGATGCTCGGCCGTCCCCGG
>CAZKNR010000128.1:0-66524 GCA_964553925.1 uncultured Acidobacteriota bacterium | reverse complement strand
ACCCGCCTCGATCCGCACCAGAGCGCCGACGCCATCGCGGTTGGACGCCCGACCCACGAATTGGAGGAGGGTCCAGTGGTTTTCATTCTCGGCCTCATTTCGGAGGAGGTTGGGCACGTCGTTGTTGTTCATCACCAGGAGGTCGGGATCCCCGTCGTCGTCCCAATCGCCGAACGCGGTTCCCCGGCCCACTTGCTCTCTCGCGAAAGGCTCGCCCGCGCTCGTGGAGATGTCGCTATAGCGTCCGCCCTCGTTTTCGTAGATCTGCTTCGGCTGAGCGTACCGGGTCGCATCGGAGAGGGCGCTCGCGTGATCCATGATGTGGCCGTTGGCAACGAAGAGGTCCGGGTCGGCGTCGTTGTCGAAGTCGAAGAAGCCGGTCCCGAAGCCGACCCAGGGAAGGCTCGGAAGCGCTAGCCCCGCGGCGTACGTCGTGTCGGCGTAGGTGCGGTCACCCAGGTTGCGATAGAGAGTGTTGCTCTCGGATTCGAAGTTGGTGACGAAGAGATCAAGCTTCCCGTCGCCGTCGTAGTCGGAGGCGTCTATGCCCATGCTTCCCTCCGCGCGCCCGTCCTCGTCGAATCCCAGCCCCATGGCGAGGGCATCTTCTTCGAATCGACCGGCGCCCAGGTTCCGGAAGAAGTAGTTCATCATCGTGTCATTCGCGACGTAGATGTCCGGATCGCCGTCCTCCTCGTAGTCGGTGAAAATCACCCCCAGACCCCGGCCCTCTTTCAGGCTCACACCGGCTTCGACCGACACGTCGGAGAACGTCCCATCGCCCTCGTTCCGGTAGAGGAGGTCGGGCGCGCCAGGGTAGTTGTTGGGATGGCAATAGGTCCTTACCCCGAGCGTTCGATCGCCGCAGTACACCGGGTTATCGAGCCGGTACTCGATGTAGGTGGTCACATAGAGATCGAGGTCCCCATCGCCTTCGATGTCCGCGAAGGCGGCGCTCGCGGCGAACTCGGCGGCCCCCACTCCCGCCGTCTGGGTCACCTCGGTAAACGTCCCGTCCCCTTCGTTCCGATAGAGGTGGCCCGGTCCGAAGCTCGAGACGAACAGGTCGAGGTCTCCGTCGTTGTCGTAGTCCGCCGCCGCGCAACCCATGGAATATCCTGACACTTTCAGTCCCGCCACCTCCGTCACGTCGAGGAACCGCCCGCCCTCGTTTCGGTAGAGCGCGGGTTGCGCCGCGCCATTCAGCAGGTAGACGTCCAGGTCGGAGTCGCCGTCGTAGTCCCAGAAACCGCCGCCGCCCGACATCGTCTCGACGATGTGCTTGTCGGCGCCGCCTCCATTCCGGTGGTGAAACACGATCCCGGCCTCATCAGTAACGTCGACGAATCGAGCCGAGGAGGCGACGAGCATCCAGAGAGAGGCGCGGATCATCGAGCTACGGGGCTCGGCTCGCGAGGAGCTCGGCGATCGCGACCTCCGCGGCGGCCAGATCCGGCTCAATCTCGAGGGCTCGCTGAAACGCCTGGAGAGCCTCTTTCGTCCTCTTCTGCCGCGAGTACTCCTGGCCCACGTCGAAATAGAACTTCGCGTTTCCTGGATCCCAGCGGACTCGCTCTTCGAGCGCGGCAAGTCGCTCCTTTCGCTCGCCGAGCTCGCGAAACGCCTCGATTCTCCTCCGGGATTCCTCGCGCTCGCCTTCCCTGGCGAGTAGTAGCCCGAGGTTGTAGCTTGCGCTCACGTGCTCCGGATCGATGCGAAGGGTCTCCTCGAAGGCCTCCCGCGCTCCTTCGCGATCCCCGAGCTTCTGGAGGCTCATCCCGAGGTAGTAGCGTCCCTCGGCGTGGTCGGGCGTGAGCTCGAGGAGCTTTCGGAACGAGGCGAGCGCCTTCTCGGGATCGTCCTCCCGGTACGAAACGAACCCGAGCATGAAATGGGCCGGGGCGTAGCCGGGGCTCACGTCGGTCAACCGTCGAAACACCCCTTCCGCCTCCGGATACCGGTTCATGGCGAGGTAGAGCCGCCCGAGCTGGAAGAGCGCCTCGCCGTCGGCAGCGTCGGCGGCAACGAGGTTTCGGAGCTCCGTTTCCGAATCGTTGAGCCGGCCGTCGTGCTTCAGCGTCAAGGCCAGCTCGAGACGAGCGGGACGGGCGACGTCGGGCGGAGGGGAAAGCGCGAGACCCGCATGGAACGCAGCCGCCGCTTTCCCAAACTCGAACGACGCCCGGTACGCTCGCGCGAGGCTGAAATGATAATGGGCTTTATTCGGATCGAGCGAGAGGGCGCGCTCGAAAGACCGCGCGGCGCCTTCGAGCTCGCCTTGCTCGAACCTCAGAAGGCCGAGGTTGTAGTGGGCCATTACCAACGAGGGGTCGAGGGTGACGGCGGTCTCGAGCTCGTGTTCCGCTTCCCCGAGCGCGCGCTTCTTGAACAGGAGTGCGCCGAGGCTGTTGTGGAGGTCGGCCTCGTCAGGATGACGACTCACGAGGCTTCGGTAGGTCTCGATAGCCCGATCTTGCCTTCCCGTTTGGACGTAGAGCCACGCGAGGAGCGTTCCTCCTTCGGAGTCATCAGGCTCCTCCCGGAGGTAGCTCTCCAAAAGAGCGATCGCCTGCGGATAGTCACCTTCGCTCTGGAGTCGCTTCGCCTCGGAGAGCTCGGACTGCGCGAGGCGGAACAGTGCCATCAAAACGAGGGTTCGGCACAAGAGCACGAGTCAATACTATACTCATGCGCGAGAGGCTCTCTCACCTGTTAGCCCCAGAACCATCGTTCGAAACGAAGCGCGGTTCTTTGCCGTGCCCGACTCCTCGCCGTCGCCGGAAACCATGCCAGCTCTCGACCGGCGCCATCCCGTACCCGGGACGAGCGGCAGCGAACGCCCCGAAGTCCGCGTTCCTTCGCCTGCTGACCGATGGGCTGACACTTGGAATGAGGCACGAGCTCGCCCCGCCCCTCAGTGGCGTTCAGAGGGTAGGACGCGGGAAGGTTCACGGCGGCAACGCCCTCTCGTGAGTGCACGTCAACAACTCGCTGGTTTCGGGGTAGGTATGCGCCGACGAGCAGGGGGCCGGTCTCGTCTCGGAGATCTTCCGGTTCGTAGGGCCACCCTGCAATGAACGTTCGGAGATTGAGGCGAGCGGTCACGATGTCTTGGTTGAAGTAGAGTGTCGGGAAGCTGCCGGGTGGGTTCCAGCGACCGCCACGCGCCTGCGCATAGCTGGGGTCGAGCGGGTTATCCCACGCAGGGTTCGCGATGCGCCACCACTCGTGTCGATGGGGTAGCGTCTCCGTCCGCACGTTTCGGGGAATCTTGGCAGCTGAATCTAGGCTTGCGCTCGTTCGAAGTCGAACATCGACCGGCAGGCCTCGAGCACGTCATGGGGACGGGAGGCGGAGACGAGCTCGACGAGGGACTTCCCACCGAGAGCCGCAGCGGGCCTGCGCACGACAGCCGGGATCCGGTCGCGCTTGACGTGCCGGACCAAGAGGTCCGTAGCGGCGGCCAGCTCCGCGATGGCTTCGGCTCGCTCCGCGGGAACGCCTCGATCCAGCCACTTGCTGACGGCCTGGCGCGCCACGCCGAATAGACCCGCCGCTTCCGATTGGTTCAGACCCCACACGGCTAGTATGCGGTGGAGCGTCCGTCCGGAACGCCGCCGATCGAGGGCTTCGGCGAACTCGTCGAGCCACTCCGTCCGCTCTCGATGGGCTTCGAGGACTTTCTCGGCAGCCTCAATCGGGTCCAGCCGAACGAGCTCGGCGATCGTTCTCATCGAGATTCCTCCTCGAGGGTTCTGCTCCGACTTTAGCTTCCCCTGCAACCAAATGTCAACCTCCTCCGGATTGGGGGTGCTTACCTGAGTTGGGGATCTTGGCCAGGTATGTCGTTGTAGGCCTCGCGGGGATCCGAGTCGGTACGTACGGCGGTTTCGAGATTATGAAGACGAGCCTGTGCGGCCGCGTTCACGAAACGGCGGGGGGTCTGGCGCGGGTCATGAGCGTGTCTCAAAGTCACCCTCGTTCTGGAGGCGCTTCGGCTCGGAAAGTACCGACGCGCGGGGCGGAGAGACCCGTCAGGACGACGGTTCGGCACAGAACCACAGCCGATACTATACTCGTGCGCGAGAGATGAGCCGGCGAGGCAATCGATCCGAGAAAACGAGTCCCTCCGTGCGGCTCTCTTCGAGAACCGGACTCGCGCTCGCGGGTCTCGCGGTTGCCGCCGTGGTCGCGGCGGTTGGGCTCTGGCTCTCGCCGCCGCGCCAGTCGGTGGCGCACGGCGCCTTCGAGGGGCGGAACCTGCTTTTCGTCACCATCGACACGCTGAGGCCCGACCGGCTCGGGAGCTACGGGTCGAAGGCGGGTCTCACTCCGCATTTGGACCGGCTGGCGAGCGAGGGCGTTCGCTTCGAACGCGTCCTCGCCCACGCGCCGCTGACTCTTCCCGCGCACACTTCCCTCTTTACGTCGCTCTATCCCACCGAGCACGGAGTCCACGACAACGGCACGTTTCGGGTGAGCGAGTCCCTTCCGACGCTCGCGACGACGCTGCAAGACGCGGGGTACCAGACCGGTGCATTCGTTGGCGCATACGTCCTCGACGCCCGCTTCGGGTTGAACCGGGGGTTCGACGTCTATGACGACTACTATGGTGAGAAGCGGGGTTTCCTCAGCTTCGCCCAGCTGGAGCGCCCCGCCGACGCGGTCGTCTCCTCGGCGGAGCGATGGATTGGAGAAGCCCGAGCGCCATGGTTCGCCTGGATGCATCTGTACGACGCCCATGCCCCGTACCGCCCGCCTCCCGAGCTCGCGCGAAAGTTCCCGAACGATCTCTACGGCGCGGAGGTCGCCTTTGTCGACACCACTCTGGGAACGTTCCTCGAGCGCCTATCGGCTTCGGGTCGTCTCGATGGAACCGTCCTCGTCGTCGTCGGAGATCACGGCGAATCCCTGGGCGAGCACGGCGAGAGGACCCATGGGACGTTCGCCTACGAATCGACCCTCCGGGTTCCCTGGATCCTCTGGGCCAAAGGACTTCGACCGCAGGTCTTCTCCGAGGCAGTGCGGCATATCGACGTGTTGCCCACTCTCCTCGACCTGCTTTCGGTTCCAGCTCCGGAGCGCATCGTGGGACAGAGTCTCCGGCCCTACCTGACGGGAGAGATTCGATACGAAGCGCCGGCCTCCTACTTCGAAGCGCTCAACCCCCACCTGACCCAGGACTGGGCGCCTCTCACCGGTGTCGTTGAGGACGGCCAAAAGCTCATCCGCCTCCCCACACCGGAGCTCTACGACCTCGGTTCGGACCCGAACGAGAAGGAGAACCTCTATCACCAGAAGACGGGGCTCGTCCGCCGGCTTTCGGAAACTCTCGACGGGATCTCGGCCGGAAGCGAGGTGGTTTCGGTTGCGCCTCCCGATCGAGAGACGCTTACGAAGCTCCGCGCCCTGGGATATCTGACGGCCCCCGTCCAGAACAGGAAGGGTGAGTACACCGAGGCCGACGACCCCAAGAGGCTCATCGACATCAGCAACGCCTACAACGAGGCCAGCGAGCTTTTCGGCGAAGGACAGACCGAGGAGGCGATCGCGATCTTCGAGGGTATCGTCGGAAGACAGCCGCGCTCTTCCGAAGCTCACCAGAGCCTCGCCTACGCTCTGCACCAAACTGGCCGGATCGCAGAGGCGGTGGCGATTCTCGAGGGCGCGGTTCGGAGCGGCCTCTCGGATACAGCACTCCTCGGGCTGCTGGGCGCCTATCTCCTCGACGTCGGCGAGCTCGAAAAAGCGGTGGGCCTCCTGGAGGCTCTGGTCCAACGCGAGCCTGACTATGCCGAGGGGCACAACTACCTCGGAATCGCCTATGGGCGTCTCGGTCGTTTCGCCGATGCCCGCAACGAGCTCGAACGCGTCCTGGAGCTCGACCCAAGCTCGGCGTCCGCCTACAACAATCTCGGCTCTCTCGCATTGTCTCAAGGGAAGATCGAGGAAGCGGTCGGCCATCTGAATCGGGCGCTCGAAATCGACCCTGCCGCCGCGACAGCGCTGAACGGTCTCGGATTCGCCCACGCCCGGCGCGGGGAGATGCCGAAGGCCATCGAGTTCTGGCGCCGCGCCGTCGAGAGCGATCCCGGGCAGTTCGACGCGCTCTTCAACCTGGCCCTGGCTCTCGCGGACGCCTCTCCCCGGGAAGCGGTTCCCTACCTCGAGCGATTCGCCCGAGAAGCTCCGCCTCAGCGATACCGGGCCGACATCGAAAAGGCCCGAGCCATGCTGCAGGCTTTCGGCGAATGAAGGAGGACCAAATGCATCTGAGAGCCTTCGCCATGGGAGCGATCCTTTGGAGCGCCGTGCAGACACCGGAGACGAAACGAATCTATTTCCCCGAGGGCGTCGACCAGCCGCCCTGGCTCGAAAGCAGGAGGGAAGAGCAACTCAAATCCGCAGGAGAGATCGGAGTGTTTCACGACTTCCGGTTCCGCGACCTCGTCGAGGAAAGCGGGATCACCTTCCGGAACCAGATGACGGAAGACTCGGGGGTCCATCACAAGGCCGTCCACTACGACCACGGAAACGGAATCGCCGTCGCCGACGTGGATTCGGACGGAAAGCTCGACCTCTACTTCACCAACCAGACGGGGCCGAACGCTCTCTGGCGCAACCTCGGTCAAGGACGATTCGAGGACGTCACTGAACGGGCGGGCGTGGCTCTCCCCGGCCGCATCCCGGTCGCGGCTTCGTTCGGCGACGTCGACAACGACGGCGATCCTGATCTCTACGTGACCACGGTCCGATACGGAAACGCCCTCTTCGAGAACGACGGAACCGGCCGGTTTCGCGATATCTCCAAAGCCTCGGGAAGCGATTACTCCGGCCACTCTTCGGCCTCGGTGTTCTTCGATTACGACCGCGACGGTCTCCTCGATCTCTACCTCTGCAACGTCGGTGTCTATACCACGGACCAATTGGGCCCCGGCGGCTACTACGTCGGGGTGCTCGACGCCTTCGGGGGTCACCTGAAGCCGGAGCGCACCGAGCGCAGCATCCTTTATCGGAACCTCGGCGGTCGCCGTTTCCAAGACGTCACGGAGGAAGCGGGGCTCGTAGACGACGCCTGGACCGGAGACGCGAGCCCCATGGACCTGAACCAAGACGGCTTTCCCGACCTCTACGTCTTGAACATGCAGGGACACGATCAGTATTACGAGAACGCGGGGGGGACGCGCTTCTCGAGAAAGACCCGGGCGATGTTCCCCAGGACCCCATGGGGCTCCATGGGTATCGGTGCTTTCGATTTCGACAACGATGGCGACATGGACGTGATGGTCACCGACATGCACTCCGATATGAGCGAAGAGGTGGGTCCTGAGCGCGAGAAGCTCAAATCGAGGATGCCCTGGGATGAGCGGTTCCTCCGAAGCGGGGGCAACGCCATTTACGGAAACGCGTTCTACCGCAACGATGGAGGGGGAAAGCTGACCGAGATATCGGACGCTCTCGGCGTCGAGAACTGGTGGCCGTGGGGCTTCAGTGTCGGCGACTTGAACGCCGATGGCTTCGAGGACGTCTTCATCACGTCGGGGATGAACTTTCCCTTTCGCTACGGCATCAACACCCTGTTGCTGAACGACCGCGGAGCGAAGTTCCGCGACAGCGAGTTCATCCTGGGCGTCGAGCCAAGGAGGGGAGGGCGCACCGCGGGCCTGGCTTTTCTCCTGGATGCGTCGGGAGAGAACAAGGAGCACCCCCTGGTCAAAGCCAACGGTCTGACGGGCAAGGTCGAAGTCTGGGGCTCCCTCGCGAGCCGGTCGTCGGCGATCTTCGATCTTGACGACGACGGAGACCTCGACGTCGTGACCAACGAGTTCAACGACGGCCCCATGGTTCTGATGAGCGACCTGAGTGAGAGAAAAGCCATCCGGTTCCTGAAGGTGAAGCTCGTGGGCCGGGTCTCGAACCGCTCCGCTATCGGCGCGCGAGTGGTGGTCAGCGCCTCCGGCGCCAGCTATACCCGGGTGAATGATGGCAAGTCCGGGTATCTCTCCCAGAGCGATCTCCCGCTCTACTTCGGACTCGGTGACGCGGGAGCGGTCGAAAGCATCGACGTGCTATGGCCCTCGGGCAAGGAACAGAAACTTACGGGGCCGATCGAGACCAACCGCCTGGTGGAGATCCGGGAGCCCTAGAATTTCGCTCCTCATACGCTTTCCCCTTCGCCAAGACGGATCTCCGTCCAGACCACCGAAGATCCCGTCAAGAGAGTCTTCGTGGATGAGGAGTCGGCTCGGGAAGGCTTCACCTATGAGGTCGTGTCAGGTCGGACGTGACGCGGGTCTTCCCTTGGGGCACGTCTTTTAGATCGAGTCGCACTCGCGCACCGGCAAGTTGCTCCGTCGTAATTTCTGGCACCTCGGATAAATCGGACGCGTCGGACATCAGTTCGCGAGACTTTGGATGTACTTTGTCTTGCTCATTCCTACCGCTTCGGCAAGGTAGCGAGGAGGGCGCGGGCGGCCTGGTGGAAGTCGCTCTTCTCGTCCACCGCTTCGAGAAGCCGCCGCGCTTCCTCGACTCGGCCCTCCCCCAGGCGGGCGATCGCTTGGTAGTACATTGCGTCCTTCTGACCGGGGTCGAGTTTCAGACTCGCCGCGAAGGCCGCCGCGGCGGAAGCGAGATCGTGGTTCAGTACGTGGAACTTTCCGAGGGCGAGCTGCGTCGGGGCGTGATCGGGAGACGTCGCGGCGCGCTCGGCGTAGATCTTTTTCGCGGCGTCGAATTTCAGGTTCGCCTCTCCTTCGAGGGTCTGGACTCCGAGACTCATGAGAGCGAACGCGGCGCCCATGCGAACGGTCGCCATTTCATCGTCGAGGGCCCTTACCAGGAACGGGGTAACGCTCTCGACCCGCGAGGGCTTGAGTTTTCCGATCTGGGGCATGGCGATGGCGCGGATGACGGGCTCGTTCGAGCCGAACGCCCGTAAGAGCGCCGGCTGGACTCTGGGATCCGACGGAAAGCTTCCAAGATAGCCGACTGCGTTCGCCCGAATGAGCGGAGGCTCCGACTCGTTCGCTGCGAGCGCCACGAGCTGAGCAACGACCTCCGGATCGTTTCCCGCTTTTGCCCGACTGAAAGTGTCCGCTCGATCCAGGAGCTTCTGGCGGCGGGTGCGGCTTCCGGGGAACCAGGTATCGAGCGTCGCCGCCGCCCAGGAGGGCGTCCGGTCCTCGTGGCAGTTGTTGCAGGCGTTCGGGATTCCGTGGCGCTCGGTGTTCTCGGGGGCGGGAAGGCTGATTCCATGATCGCGGATCTTTGCCTTGATGCTGACGACGCTTCGCGGCATGTGGCACTCGACGCAGGAGCTTCCCGCGCTCGCCTCCGGGTGGCGGCTGTGCGCGGCGACATCGTTTCCGATCGCCTCGTGGCAACGCGTACAAATGGCGCTTGCCGCGGGCCGGATCCCTGCGTTCTTCTCGATCTCGGTGTCGTGGGGGTCGGTGTGGCAATCGACGCAGGTGACCCCGCCCTCGAGAAAGCAGCGGCTGAGCCACAGACCGAGCGTGTCGTTGGAAAAGCGCCGTGTCGAACCGTCGAGGTACCAGGCGGGGTCGTGGTCCTGCGGCAGACCGTACTCGAGCTGCGGGAAGAAGAAGTCGTAGTAATTCGCTCCGGCGACGAAGTCGAGCGAGATCGCGTCCCGGAGCGAGTGACACTGGCCGCAGACCATGGTGCTTCGTGCGGGGTCGAGCCGGGTCTGGACGACGATGGCGCTGTCTCCCGTATCCGCCTTGGCGCCCTCAAGGTTCGTATAGAGATCCACGTGATCGCTCCCCGGTCCGTGGCAGCGCTCGCAGCTCGTTCCGAAGTCGACCCAATCGGTGTCGTACGTCCGGGTCTCGAGGTCGAAGTTCCGCTCCTCCTGGCTGACGTGGCAGCCGAAGCAGTTCAGGTTCCAGACCTGGACCGCGACACCGGTCTCGGGGTCCGGGCCCACGATCTCCATGTTGTGGAACCACTCCTTGCGGAGCACGTCCCAGGACGGCGGAAGGACCACGATCCGGCCATCCTCGAGCCTCGTGAGGTAATGCTGGATCCGGCGGTTTCCGAGGGTGTAGAGAATGCGGTGGCGGGTCTTCTTTCCCAGGAGCTTGGACTCGGTGATGAAATACTTACCGTCTCTTGCTTCGAAACGGTAGGTTTCGTCCCGAAGCGTGGCCTCTTTCACCGAGAAGTCGCCGCGTACTCCCTCCGGGCTTGCCGGGCGCACCATCTTGCTGTGCCGGGAGGCGTTCCAATGGGTGTAGACGTCGGCGTGGCAGCCGAGGCAGGCCTTCGCCCCAACGTAGCCGGGCGAGGCCGCGGCCAGAAGCAGGAGCAACGATGCCAGCATCAAGAGAAACAGTAGCGCAAAGGCTCGGCCGCTACCACTTGGGCTAGACTCCGCTTCGATGGTCGAGATGACCCGCCGGGAGATCCTCGGGATGGGCGCCGCTTCGCTTCTGCGGCTCCCGGGGCTCGAAAGGCCGCCGGTGCGGCCCGAGTACGAAAGGACGCTCTCGAGAGCGCTCGTTTGCCTTCCCGATGCCTCGGGCGATACCGATCCCGCGGCCCTTGCTCGGTTCCTCGAGGTCGCCTTTCGGGATCTACGGAACGTCCTACCTTCTTATACGACGGTCGATATCGTCGCGAGACGAGAGCCGCCAGGATTCGAAGGTGCGAGCCTTCACCTCGTGGACGACCCCGCGATCGAGATCGAGCTCTGGGCGCAGGACCTCGGAGAGTCCATCGTCCTCGAAGGGCGAGAGCGTTTCCTCGTCGCCCGGAGGATGCCCAACTCCATGGGTCTCCCGAGAAAGATGTCCGCCGATCGCAAGCGCGTGGCCGAGATCGTCTTTGGAGCAGAGTCCGTTATTGAAGCTCCGTTCGTCTTCGAGGGTGGAAATCTGGCGTTCGACAGGAGCCTTGTTCTCGTGGGCAGCAACGACATTTCGAGAACTATCGCCGCCTCGGGTGAGACCCTCTCCCGGCGCCAGGTGCTCGACGACGTCGCCGCGACGTTCGGCGGTATCGAAATCGTCGAGATGGGGAAGGAGGCGCAGACGCCGCTTCTCCAGCACATCGACCAGGCCTTCGTCATTCTTGAGAACCGGATCGCGGTCGCGTGCCGGCTCGAGGGCGGCGGTCTCGAGACCGAAGCGCGGCAGCTCCGGTACTACGCCGACCAGCTCCGCGGGCTCGGTTATCGTGTCTCGTTTATCGACCACCAGGCGTCGGATCTCGAGCGCTACCGCTCCTCCGTCAACGTCGTGCCCTTCTTCGACCGCGAGGCGGGAAGGAAGAGAGTTCTGCTGCCGGTCTTCCCCGGGGAGTTGAGCGAAGACGCGACGGTCGTGGACCGCAGAGCGCTCCGCGGCAAAGCAGCGGTCGCGTTCGACCTCTACCGCGAGCTGGGCTACGAGCCGAGCCCGCTCCGCGACGTCACTCATGCCCTCGGAGGCAACACTCACTGCATCGTGAACGTGCTGTCTTGATGAAGACGAAGCTGTCCCAAAACCTCAACGTCGCTCTTCTTCGACCTCGGAGTCAAAGGGCGTTCTTGGAGCAGAGCCGCACCACGTCGGCCAGGACGACGGGCCTCCGGGCGAGCCCCAGGGGGCGGCTCCATTGAGCACTTCGGCCAATGAGGAGACGATGAAGAGGCTCGAGAGCCTGGGTATCTCGTCGCGCCTACCGCCCGCGAGCGCAAGACGACGTACACGACCCAAAACGGCTCATTGCCTTCGTGGCAATGCACGACGAGGCGAGCGATCGGTTCCAGGATGGCCCGACGGAGGAAGCGCTCGCGCCCCTGCGCGAGATCCTCGAGAAGCAACCGCGTTCGTCCTTCGCCTACCAGAAGCTTGCCTACGCGCTCCTTCAGCTCGGAAGGACCCCCGAAGCCGTGCGGGTTCTCGAAGAGGCCGCGTCGAGAGGCGTCACCGATCTCTCGCTTCTTCCTCGGCTCGTACTTGATGGAGGTCTCGGATCTACCTCGTGCGCTCGCGCTCCTCGAGGGCCTCGCGTCCGACCACCCCGACTTCGCGGAAGCGCACAACTATCTCGGAGTGGCCTACGCGCGGATGGGGCGAACCGAAGACGCCGAGAGGGAATTCGCGCGTGTGCTCGAGCTCGATCCGAGCTCCGCGAGCGCGTTGAACAACCTCGGGTCCCTCGCTCTCGCGCGCGGGGACGGGGCGGGGGCGGTGCGGCACCTCGAGCGTGCCCTCGAGCTCGACACAGTTCGATGCGATGTTGAATCCGCTCGAGCTTTTTCCGACCGCTCCCGTCAGGAGGCCATCTTCTACCTCGAGCGGTTCGTGCGGGAAGCCCCCGACGGTCGCTACGGCGGAAGACCTTCAGAAAGCGCGGGGACTTCTCCGGGAATGGCGGGTCATAGATCCAACAAATTGAATCACGGATCCGGAGATCGGAATATCCGAATCATTCCCGTAAGCCCCCCCTTTTTTGCCTCTGTGCAACTTCAGGTTATTCAATGCCTTAAGTTCGAGGCCCGCCTTTGAATCTCTGGCATATCGCTTGCTATATACCAGAGCGCCGCCGGTCCCGGTGCCCAACGCTTTCGCCCCTGACGGCGGTCTTTCAGGGACGAATTTAGGAGGAATGGAAATCATGCGTCGACTCTTATTTGTGCTGCCGGTCGTGGCGCTCGGCCTCGCTTCGGGGGCTTTCGCGCAGACGACTGGCGCGATCGAAGGGAAAGTCACGGACGCGCAGGGGCTGGTGCTCCCGGGCGTCAGCGTGACTCTAAGCGGTGAAGCCGTTCTCGGTGCGCAGACGGCGGTGACCGTGGACGACGGGACCTACCGGTTCCGAGCGCTGCGGCCTGCATCGTACAATCTCATGTTCGAGCTCGCGGGGTTCCAAACCCTGAACCGCGAGGGCATCATCGTCGGCGGGACGCGGACCATCACCGTGGACGCCGGGCTCGATGTGGCGACGGTCGCCGAGACGATCACCGTCACCGGTGAGTCGCCCGTCGTCGACGTTCGCAACACCGCTCTCAGCAACGAGTTCGGGGTCGCGCAGCTTCAGGACGTTCCGGGCGCGACCGACGTCTGGGCGGTGCTGAGCCAAACCCCCGGCGTGCGTATGCGGGGCTATGACGTCGGCGGAAGCCACAAGAGCCAGCAGGTGGGCTACGAGAGCTTCGGCATTCGCAACCAGAACCGTGTCCTCTCCGACGGCGTCGACTCGACCGAGGGCACCGGCGGAACGGGCTTCTACTACGACTACTACTCCGTCGAGGAGTTCACGACGACGGCCGCCGGCGGCGACGTCGAGATGACGGCGCCCGGCTCTTTCGTCATGATGACCATGAAGAGCGGGGGTAACGACTTCTCCAGCCTGTTTCACGCGGACTACGAGGGCGACAGCTTCGTCGCCGACAACCTCGACGAGGAGACGGCGGCTCGCGGTTACACCGGAAACCCGAACCTGATCTTCTACGAGATCCACGCCGATGCCGGCGGTCCCATCGTGAAGGACAAGGCCTGGTTTTACGGTTTCTTCAACCGGTTCCGGATCGACAAGGCGATCTCCGGAGTCCCGATCGACGTGGCGACCGACATCGGGAACTTCTACGGCTACGGCGGCAAGGTCACGTTCCAGCTCACCCCAAAAGACCAGTTCATCGGCTACAGCCAGTGGGGCCTGAAGCAGAAGCCGAACCGGGGTCTCTCTGCGGCCATCGAGCCCGATGCGGTGCTCTCGCAGGACAGCTGGTCCTGGGTGCACAAGGCCGAGTGGCAGCGAGTCTGGAGCGACCGGATGTTCACGAACTTCCAGCTCAAGCACTTCGGCTTCGGCTGGCCCATGGTGCCGAAGGTCGATCCTGACGTCGACCCGCCTCGGTTCGACATCTCGAACAACAGCCAGAGCGGCGCGGGATGGAACGTCGGTCCCACCGCCGGCCCGCCATTCACCTTCGACCGCTGGAAGCCCCAGGTCACGGCGACCACGAACTACTACATGCCCAACATGGGCGGAAGCCATGACTGGAAGATCGGTTTTGACTGGCAGATCGACTCGTCGCAGTACGGGTTCAACTCGAACTCGGGCTCGACCCGCTACATGGACAACAGCAACCTGGGACGGCCGTTCAACGTGAACGAGATTCGCTTCTTCAACGTGAAAGCCGACGGCGCGAACCAGAACGACAACCGCAACACCCACACCGCGTTCTTCATTCAGGACACCTGGGCGCCGAACGACCGGATGACGCTGAACCTGGGATTCCGGTTCCATCGTCAAACGGCCGCCTACGAGAGCTCCGAGCTCAATCCGGAGCTCACCCAGTTCTTCCCCGCGGGGACGATCGAGGGCCAGAATCTGCTCACCTGGAACAACTTCGCTCCTCGTCTAGGCGTCACCTATGACCTCGCGGGAACCGGAAAGACCATCCTGAAAGGCCATTACGGGCGCTACTTCCAGAACATCGCCGACCGGCTTTCGACCGGGAACCCCGCGGGTGTCGCGACCGTGACCTACCAGTTCCTCGATCCGAACCGGAACGGGCTCTATGACGGCGACAGCGAGCTCGGGACACGAGTCGGCCAGACGGGCACGGTGGGATCGAGCCTTGCGAACGCCCAGGGAACCCCGGTGAACCCGAACATGACCCCTTCGTACGCCGACGAGTTCAGCGCCTCGGTGGAGCATGAGCTCATGCCCGACACGTCGCTGCGATTCTCTTACGTGAAAAAGCAGCTCCGGAACGACTTCGGCACCTGGAACCGCGCGCAGGTGATCCCGCTTCTCGAGAGGGGAGTTCCGTTCACCACGACCTGCACCGGCTGTCCCGGCCAGTTCGCGGGTCAGACGCTCAGTCTGGAGCGCGTGCCGGATGCGTCGGCCAACGCGCAGGCGCCGAACATCGACACGTTCCCCGGTGGGTACGACGACGACAACTACGACACGTTCCAGATCGCGTTTCAGCGACGGTTCACCGAGGACTTCTTCGTCCAGACGAGCTTCGACTACCAGTTGAGGAACGAGCGCCGCCGGGCCGCGGCGGTCAGCACCAGCCCGCTCGTCGCGGATCCGATCTCGGTCCTCTTCTGGCAGAATCACAACCCGTCGGTCGACAACATCCAGGACAGCTCGAACTGGAACTTCCGTCTCCTCGGCCGCTACGTCCTGCCCAAGGACATCGCTCTGTCCGCGAACCTGCGGATGCAGAGCGGCTGGCCCTGGGCGGTCATCTACCCGGTCGCGGTGCCCGGCTCGGGAACCCAGTCGGTCTTCCTCGAGGACATCAACAACAACTACTCCGACAGGGTCACCCTCGTCGATATCCGCGTGGAAAAGGGCTTTACCTTCGGTAGCGGCTACAAGCTCAGCGGCCTCGTCGACGTCTACAACGTGATGAACTCCAACACGGAGGCGAACTTCTTCATCACGTCCGGGAGGACCTTCAACAACATCATCGCCGCTCTGGATCCGCGCGTCCTCAAGCTCGGCGTTCGCTTCCAGTTCTAAGCGGGTCTCTCGTTTCGAACCCGAGGGGCGCGGCTTCGGCCGCGCCCCTTTATTTTTTGTGGCGGCTTTGAAGTGCGAGAAGCTCGCGGAGAGCCGCCTCGATCTCGGGGTCCTTGGGACTCGCTCTCAGAGCTCCCCTCATCGCGGCGACGGCCCGGTCCAAATTCCCCATTTGGAACTGGATCGCGGCGAGGTTCTTGAATCCGGCGGCGTAACTCGAATCGCAGGAAACAGCTTTCTCGAGCGCGGCGACGGCCTCCGAAAGGCGGCCCAACTCGGCATAGGCCGCGCCTAGATTCGCGTGAGCGGCGGCGAAACAGGGAGAGAGCTCGACGGCGCGGCGGAAGGACTCGACCGCTTCCTCGCGGCTGCCAGAAAGCGCGAGGGCGCTTCCGAGCGCCTGGTGCACGTCGGGCTCGAAAGGCGCGAGGGCGGCGGCCCGCCGGAGCTCGACGAGAGCGCTTTCAGTCTCTCCTTCCACGAGCAGGAGCTGTCCCAGGTTGTACGCGGCTAGAGGGTCGTTCGGCGCCTTCGCGGCGAGCCCTTCCAGGAGCCTTCGGGCGTCCGGGCCTTTTCCCGTTTGCAGCAGCAGCTGTGCGAGACGATCCACCAGGACCCGATCTTCGTGAACGGCGATCGCTCTTCGCAGCCAACCTTCCGCGGCATCCGGGTTTCCGCGGCTAATCTCGACCTCGGAGAGGCGCAAGTAGCTCTTCGTGTTCCGAGGATCGATCTCTACCGCTCTCCCGAAGGCCTCTACTGACGCAACCTCTCGACCCAATTTCTGGACGGCGACCCCGAGGCCGTAATGGCCCTCGAAGCTCGTCTTGTCGAGTGCCACAAGTTCCTGGAAAACATCCGCGGCCTCCCTAGCTCGCCCCCCTTGAAGCAGGAGCTCGCCGTAGAGCGCGTAGGTTCTCGGAATACGAGGCTCGCGCGTGAGGATGTCCTTCAAGGCGGCGAGAGCTTTCTCGAAGGCTGCGCCGTCCTCGGGTCGAAGGCTCTGGGTCGCGGGATCGTTCAGGACCCGATAGATCTCGAGCCGGTCCTTGGGATCGGGAAGCTCGCCCGTCGAGGGAGCGGCTGAGCCGGCATAGCCGAGGCTCTTCAGCCTTTCGAGCGTCTCTCGATCCACGTTCCGCGGCACGACGGGCGTCATGGTCATGGTCTCGAGCTCGCTCGCGAGGGCCTTCGCCACTTCCGGCAGCTCCTCGACGAGGTTCTTCGTTTCCCCCGGGTCCTTCGAAAGGTCGTAGAGCTCGGGCTTGGGGGCCATCACGAGCTTGTGCGGCCACCGGGTCAGGCTCCGAAGCTCGCTCCAGCCGTAGTGAAGCCGGGGAACGAAGGTCTCCGCGTAGAAGGGCTGCTCCCTTCGAACGGGCATCGGCGAAACCCGCAGGATCTCGAGGGCCTCGGCGGCGACACTGGTGATGTGGGTAGGACGCGATATGCGGCTTCCGGCCGGGGCTCCGGGGTAACGGAGAATCAACGGGATCCTGAGGGTCGACTCGTAAAGAAAGAGGCCGTGAGTCGCCTCGCCGTGCTCGCCCAGGGACTCCCCGTGGTCGGCGGTGAGAACGACGAGGGTTCGTTCGCTCAGTCCCCGCGCGTCGAGGAAGGAGAGGAGCTGGCCCACGAGCGAATCGACGTACGCCACTTCGGCTCGATACCCCGCTGACCCTTCGTACGTCCCCTCGTACGGGGTATGAGGGTCGTAGAAGTGAACGAACGCAAAGAACGGACCTGCGGTCTCGCCGCGAGAGCCGACCCAGGCGAGAGCGCTCTCGAGGACCTCGGCGCCTCGCCTCTGGGCGACGAAGCCGGAAGCGATGTCCTCCTCCCCCCCTTCGACGTCGTCGTCGTACAGATCGAAGCCGCGGTCGAGCCCGAAGCGCGAGTCCAGGACGAATGCGCCGACGAAGGCCGCGGTGTCGTACCCTTGGCCCTTCAGGTGCTCCGCGAGTGTCGGCAATCGGTCGTCGAGGTAGAACCCGACGTTGTCGTGGACTCCATGCGCGAGGGGGGTCAGGCCCGTGAATAGCGAAGCATGGGCGGGAAGGGTCGTGGGGGCGACGGTCGAGACGTTCTCATAAAGGACGCCCTCGGAGGCCAGTCGATCCATATGAGGCGTCCGGATGAACGTGGCCCCGTAGCTCGAGAGGTGGTCGGCTCGTAGCGTATCGACGCTCACCAGGACGAGGTTCCAACCCGTCGGGCTGCTGTTGCGGTCGCGCAGGATCGTCAAGTAGAGCACGGGAGCGGCAAGCGCAAGGACAGCGACCGCGGCAGCCTTCTTCGCTCGCGCCATCACGCTATACTAATGCAAATGTTCGGGCTTATCCTCGCGGGGGCTCTTCTCGCTTCGTCCCAGGATCGCATAGAGGGGCTCCCGGAGCACCACAAGAAGTGGCTTACGGACGAGGTCCCGTACCTCATCAGCGAGGTCGAGCGCGACGTGTTCCTCGGTCTCGAATCCGAGCAGGAGCGGGAGGCGTTCGTCGATGCCTTCTGGCGCAAACGCGACGAGAACCCGGCGACGCTCGAGAACGAGTATAAGGACGAGCACTACAAGAGGCTCGCTTACGTCAACGAGTTTTTCGGCCGCGACACGTTCCGGGAGGGCTTCGAGACGGACCGCGGCCGCTACTACATACTCCTCGGGCCTCCGCGCAACCGCCAGAACTTCGACGGAAGCGACGCGGTCTACTCCTCGGAGCTCTGGTTCTACGACAACCCCGATCTGAAGCGCTACGGGCTTCCGCCGTTTTTTTTCCTGCTGTTCTTTCAACGGCACGGCGCGGGGGAGCTCGAGATCTATAGCCCGGTCCTCGATGGTCCCCAGGCCCTTCTGACGGGAACGGACGCCAAGAGCGCGGACTTCCGCCAGGACGTCGAGAGAGCCTACGACAAGCTGAACGAGGTCGACCCGGAGCTCGCGCAGGCCGCTTTGTCCTTCCGCACCGACGAGGGCGACACCGCGCAGTTCTCGGGTGTCTCCTTCGGCACCATGGAGCTCATGGATCAGATCGTGAGAATCCCGTTCCATGGGCTCGACACCAGCTACGCCGAGAGGCTCGACTTCGAGCGCGGGGCCGTCGAGAGCGACTACCTCTTCCGGTACGTCGCGAGCGCGGGGGCGGTCGACGTCCTCGAGGGAGACGGCGGGGTCTCGTTCGTCCACTGGGTCATCGAGATTCCGCCGGAGAACATCGCCTTCGTGCTCGATAAGGAGAGGGGAGTCTACGGCTCCGCGTTCATCGTATCGGTCGAAGCGGTTCTTCGGGACGACCCCAACGTCGTCGTGCTCCAGAGCCGCAACGAGTCCTTCGTCACGCTCAAAGAAGCGCAGCAGGCGTCCCTCCACCGTCCCTTCGCGTACTCCGGAATGACTCCGCTCGTGCCCGGCGCCTACAACTTTCGGGTGATCTTGAGAAACCGCGCCTGCCCGAGCCGCGTCGAGAAGGATTGCGCCAAGAGCTACACGCTCCTCGACAAGGAAGTGGACGTGCCTGCTGAAAGCGGGAGATCTCTCCGCGGGCTCCTCCTCGGCTATGGCTCCGAACTGAAGCCGGGAGCGCCGCTGTATCGCGCGTACCGGTTCGGGACGATCGAGATCCTTCCCAACCCGAGCGCCGTCTTCGCCATCGGAGAGACCATGACCGTGGCGATCCCGCATGACGCGCCTCCGGCCTCTCGGATCCGGCTCCTGGTGGAAAGCCAGGAGCCCGGGGGCGGGACGATGATCGACCAGAGTGTCGAGCTGAAGGAACGGATCGCGAGCCCCCTCGTTCAGGAGCTCTCCCTCGAGAAGTTTCAGGGAGGCCGATTCCTCCTGCGCTCGGAGCTCGTCGACGAGAACGGAAGCGTTCTGGAGCAGGCTTCCGCTTCGTTCACCGTTTCCCCGCGGACCTCGATTCCCCGGCCGCTCTCGCGCGCCGCGGCGCCTCAGGTGCGCCCCGAAATTCCCGGGCTCGTCTCCTCGATGCTCGGAGAACAGTATCTGGCACGAAACGACCCCGCGAAAGCGGCCGAACGATTCGAGCGAGCGCTTCAGGAAAACCCGAAGCTCGGGCTCGCTCGGGAGCATCTGGCCCGGCTCGCCCTCCAGGCGGGGGACTACGAGAGAGTCGTGACCCTTCTCGAACCCGTCTACGCCGAGGTCAAGGACCGCTACGAGATCCTGGCGCCGCTCGGAGAGGCTTACTTCCGTCGGGGCGATTTCGCCCGGGCGGCGGAGCTTCTGGAGAAGGCGCTTCCGCTCCGCCGGCCCCAGCCCTCGCTTCTGAACGCCCTCGCGAGCTCTCAGTATCGGCTCCAGGATGCCGCGCGAGCCGTCGAGCTCTTCGAGCAATCCCTCGCCCTCGACCCCGCTCAGCCAGAGGTGCGGGAGCTCGTCCTGAAGCTGAAGGCCGAGCGAGCTTCGAAGTAGATCTATGAAGAAACAGACCAAGGCGAAGCGGTTTGAAGACAAAGACACCATGCGTCCAGAGTATGACTTCAGCGCCCTATGTGGAGGAGTCCGCGGAAAGCACGCTGCCGAATATGCCGAAGGCACCAACGTCGTCGTTCTGCAGCCGCCCTCTGTGCCTGGGCAGCACCGAAGACCGAGCGGTCGCTAGACGGCATAAAAAGGGCGGAGCCGAAGCTCCGCCCCAAACGTTTCGACCGAGATCACCTAGAACTGGTAGCGAATCCCGATCTTGAACGCGCGCGGGTCGAGGGCGGCGATGATGTTGCGGAATCTCGTGCCCGTTCGAAGGTTGAAGTTCACCTCCGAGTTGCTGTTGAAGAGGTTGTAGAGGTCCAGCATGCCCGTGAGCCGGCCGGGGCCGAGGGTGAAGCCCTTCTCTACCCTGAGGTCGACGATGGTCACGTCTTCAGAGCGGTTCTGGTCCACGTTCTCGAGGAAGATGGGTAGCGTTCCCGAGCCGGGGATGTTGACGCGATGGATCGGCGCCCAGGGCCAGCCGCTCTGATAGCGAACGTTGCCAGACAGCCCGATTTCCTTCGGGAACACGTAGCGGGCGAGCAGGCGCGCGCCCCAGTTGGTGTTCTCCTGGCGGAAGGGGACGTCGAGGCTGTGGTTCTGCCAGCAGGTGGTGGCTCCGCCGACGTCGCAGCCGACGTCGAGAGGATCGGCCGTGAGCGGGTCCTGGGCCTCGGCGTCGGCGCGCCTCAGCTCGTCGCGCCACTGATAGTCGCCGCTTCCCTGGATGAAGAAGTTGTCGCCGAAGCGGCGGGTGTACGCGAGCTGGAGGGTGTCGAAGTTGGCGTCGCTTCCGGGGAAGGTATCGATCACCTGATCCTGGACGTTGGCCGCGGAAGAGGCAACCCGCTGGACGCGAAGCGGCTGGCCCGTGAAAGGATCGAGGGGACAGGGGAAGACGGAGTCGCCGCAGGGGATACCCTGCCCCGCGAACAGCGGGTTCTGCTGCGCCCGGTTCCACTGTCCGTAGTCGTTTCGCTGCTGCTTGCGGACGTAGGAGAACCGGAGCGAGCTGTCGGTCGAGATCTCGTGCTCGAGCGAACCGCTGAACTCGTCGGCGAAGGCGGGTTTCAGATCGGGATTGACGGCCGTTCCCCTCGCTCCCGCGAGGCTCGAGCCCACGGTTCCCGCCTGAGTGACGACGGCTCCAAGCTCCGCCGGTCCGTCATAGAGTCCGTTCTGGTTCTGATCGAGAAACTTGCGCCGGACCCAGGCCACGTTTGCGGGATTCCCCGTCGATAGAGTGTCGGCGATGTTGTTGTAATAGCGGCCGTAGTGACCCTTGACGATCGTCTTGCCCCGGCCGCTGATGTCGTACGTGACGCCGAGCCTGGGAGCGAAGTTGTTCCACGTGGTGAGCGTCTGCCCCTCGATGGTCCCCGTGGGAAAGAACTCCGAGAAGAACGGCGTGAGCTCGGAGTCCAGGTAGTACGCCTGCTGGCGTCCGAAGCGGAAGCCGAGATTCATGGTGAGCCGGTCGTTCAGCGTCCAGGTGTCCTGCACGAAGAACGCCGTCGTCTTGTCGCGGTTGTCGGCCCCGACGCGCCCTTCCGCGGGCACGCTGAAAAGAGCGATCTCGTCGACGTTACGTGGACGGCCGAGGAGACTGTTGTCGAAGTAGCGGATGGGACCCGAGTTCCCGTTCGAACCGTACTGGGAGGAGTCGATCTGCCAGTCGAAGCCGAACTTCCAGTCGAGGCTCCCGGCCCAGTTGGAGGTGTCGGGCATGTAGTAGCTCATCGTCGCCGTGACCTGCGGCTTCCATCGGTCGAGGGTGAAGGGAGGGTTGGTGTTATTCCAACCGGCGCCGCTCCGGAGCGACGTCGCACTGTCGATGCGCGGCGGGTTGCTTCCGGGATCCACGGCGGGCACCATCGGCCAGCCGAAGCCGAAATACTTGACCTGAACGTTGCTGAACGCGCGATCGTTCCAGACCCTCTGCCACTCGGCCTTGTGGGCCCACGACCAGCTCGCCTGGGCGAGGATCGACTCCGGCGGAATCAAGGTCGACAGGCCCCGAAGCGGCTTCTCTTTCAAGCCCCACTGGCTGTAGCCGATGAATTGGTCTTTCTGCGTGAGCTGCAGGGTGAGCTTTCCTCCGAACTGATCGAAGTCCCCGAGATCGGTGGCCACGTCCGGGTTGACGCCCGAGATCTGTTTGTCGATCCGGAAATGGTTGTAGAAACCGTAGAACCACGCCTTATCGGTGACGATGGGTCCGCCGAGATCGAAGTGGGTCTCCCAGAAAAGGAGGTTCGGGTTTCCGGTATAGCCTCGGGCCCTGAGGTCGTCGTCGAGGTTGTCGGAGACGAAGCTCTCTCCTTCGTAGTCGGCGTGGTAGAGACCGGAGAACTCGTTGCCCCCGCTCTTCAGCGTCATTACCACCTGTGAGCCGGGAGAGTTCATCTCCACGTCGGCGCCCGCGGCGGACGTCGTGAACTCGTCGATCGAGTAGTAGTCGTAATAGAACCCGGTGCCGCTGGTCCCTTCGGTCGAGTCGACGCCGTCCGAAATGACCCGGTTCTGCCGGCGGACGCCGAAGCTCTCGTAGCCGATCTGCTGGCTCTTGTGGCTTCCGCCCACGTCGTAGCCGCGCATGCGAACGCCGGGGGTCTGGCTCAAGACCGACCAGACGTCGGTCGCGCTCGGAACGTCGGAGAGCTCCGTCGCCCCGAATTCGTTGCTGAGGGACGTATTCTTGACGTCCACCACCGGCGACTCGCCGGTGACGGTCACCGTTTCCGAGATCGTCGCGAGCTGAAGGCCCACGTTCAGGGTGACGGTACGGTTGCCTTCGACGATGACGCCCTCGCGGTTCAGCGTCTGGAAGCCCTGGAGCTCGAAGCGAAGGCTGTACGACCCTCGCCGGAGTCCGCGGAAGCGGAACGATCCATCCTCGAGACTGATGGCGATCTGCGCTCCGAGGACCGCCTCTCCTCCAAGCGTCACCGTGACGCCGGGCATGGTGAGGCCTTGCGTGTCGGTCACCACACCCTGGATCTCTCCCGCGGTCTGGGCCGATGCGAGAGAGCCGAGGGTGAGGAGCACCATCGGAACGAGAGCTAAGAGTTTCTTCTTCATGAGAAATGCATCTCCTTTCACGGAAGACGCGAGAGCCCGAGAACCCGTCGATTTGGATTATTGAATCTCCTCATCGAAACGGAGACTCGGGTGCTCCGCGCCTGCGATTCGAGACTGCAACCGACGTGCCACGGCGCGCGGCTCAGGCGGTCTCGAGCAAATCGATGACTCTCCATACTTCGGCGGTCGAGCTCGATCGTCGCGCGCGAGGAATGGATCCGGCGCCATGGATGGATCTTCGCGTTCTTGGAACGACGCCCGGGCGGATTTCGATTTCTGAATCGAGTTTCATTTTGTTGAATTATCGATCCTTGGAAACGACACGCTCATTCCGTGTTAACGTCCAGCTAATGAGCGGGGAGCGGGTCCTCTTGCTGTTGCCTACGTCCACGTATCGGACGCGGGATTTCCTGGACGCGGCCAAGAGTCTCGGCATCGAAGTGGTCGTGGGGTCGGAGGAGACGAGCACCCTCGAGAGCTTCCAGCCGGATGGCCTGCTCACTCTCGACTTTCTCGAGCTCGAGGGCGCCGTCGCCCGCGCCCGGGAGTTTCACGCGCGATATCCCCTTGACGCGGTAGTCCCGGTGGACGAAGAGACAGGCGTAGCCGCCGCGGCGGTTGCCGCTGCGCTCGGCCTGCCCCACAACTCCCCCGAGGCCGCGTCGAGGGCGCGTCTCAAGCACCGCATGCGCGAGGCCCTCGCCACGGGCGGCGTTCCCCAACCGTCCTTCACCCTCGCTCGCACCGGTGATGACCCGCGTCTACTCGCGCGCGGCCTCACCTATCCGCTGGTATTGAAACCGGTGTTTCTCTCGGGCAGCCGCGGAGTCGTTCGGGTGGACGACCGGGAGAGCTTCGTTCGAAGATTCGAGTGGCTCTCCGCATTCCTGGCGACTCCGGAGATGCGAGCGCACGGGGGCGACGAAGGCGATTCGGTGCTCATCGAGGAGTACGTGGACGGACGCGAGGTCGCTCTCGAAGGCCTTCTCACGGACGGAAGGCTCCGCCCTCTCGCGATCTTCGACAAGCCCGATCCTTTGATAGGGCCGTTCTTCGAGGAGACGATCTACGTGACGCCGTCACGGCTCCCGGAAGCGATCCAAAAGGAGATTGCCCGGGTGAGCGCCGATGCCGCGCGGGCGATAGGGCTTCGCCACGGTCCGATTCACGCCGAGCTTCGCTTGAGGGGCGAGTCCCCGGCCGCGCCAGTCATGATCGAGATCGCCGGGCGCTCCATCGGAGGGCTATGCTCGCGGACGCTGCGCTTCGGCCTCGGGGTCTCGCTCGAAGAGCTCCTCCTTCGACACGCCCTGGGCCGGGACGTCGAGGAGCTCGCGCGTGAGGCGGGATCCTCGGGGGTGATGATGATCCCGATCCCGAAAGGCGGAAAGCTGGAGGGGACGCGCGGGCTCGAGGACGCCCGGGCGGTCTCCGGGATCGAGGAGGTAACCATCACCGCGCATCCGGGGAAGACCCTGGTCCCGCTTCCCGAAGGATCGAGCTACCTCGGGTTCATCTTTGCGCGCGCCGCGGACCCCGAAAGCGTCGAACGTGCGCTTCGTGAGGCGCACGCGCTTTTGTCGTTCGAAATTATTTGAGCTACTTCGCGGGAGCGTAGTAGGGATTGCGGCCCGACCCGTGGTCGGTGGTGTCCATGATGGCGCCGACCTCTGGGATCGCCTGGCGAATCGACTTTTCCACGCCTTGTTTCAGGGTCACATCCGCCATTCCGCAGCCCTGGCAACCCCCGCCCATACGGATGAAGACCTCGTTCCGCTTGACGTCGATGAGCTCCACCCATCCCCCGTGGGCCGCGACCGCGGGGTTGATCTCCTGATCGAGGACGCTCTGGACCCTCTTCTTGATCGAGTCCGCATCCGGAATCGAGGAGAGGACCGTATCCGAGACCGCTTTCTCTCCGCTCCCGAGGACGGCGCGGATGGTGGTTCCCACCTGCTTCGCGATCGGCGTCCAGTTTCCACCGCTCTCGGCGGTCACGGTTACGAGGTTGTCCTGGATCATGACCGAAGACACGCCCTCGATGGCGAAGAGCTTCTCCGCGAGGCCGGAGCCCGCGGCGCGCTCTTTGTTTCCGAAGAACGCCGAACCATCGGGGTACAGGGGACGGTCGACGACGAATCGGCAATTCGAATTGTCCTTGGGCTCGGCGGTGATGCGAATTTCTTCCATGCCACGATTATACTGTATTCGCCTACCCGCTCCGGGGACCGAACCGGTCCCCTTGGGGCTCCGCTCAGCAGAACCAGGCCTCGGTGAGCCGGGGGGCGCGGGCGGGGATTGGAGAAGCTTCCACGAGCTCCCCCAGCACCAGTTCCGCGAGCTCATGAAACATCGCGTGGTTCGAGCGGCCGCGGGCGACCCCCTTCTCGACCACGGTGACGGCGGCCTCCTGGAGCCGGTCCATCTCCGAATCGGGGTGGGTCCATCGGTAGGTCAAGGCACGAGGGTCGAGCTCTCCCAGAACCGACTTTAGACTCTCGTTCTCGAGGAGAAGCGAGCCCGGAGGGATGAGAAGCCGCAGGGTGAGCTGGACGGCGTCGACGTGCTCCACGAGGCCCTCCCGCGCGATCCAGTGAAAAAGATCCGCGTAGTCTTCGCGAGTCGTCCAGGGGGTGAAGGGGACGAACGTGGGCCTGAGGGCGATCCCGACCTCACGAAGCGCCTGGTGGGCCTCGAATACGGTTTCGCGGTCGTGGCCCTTGTCGAGCTCCCGAAGGACCCGGTCGCTCAGGGACTCGACGGCCGAGATCACGAAAAGGCAGCCGAGCTCCGAGAGGTCACCGAGGTGCCGGCGGTGTTTCACGAGATGCTCGATCTTCGCCGTGAAGTTGAAGCTCAGGCGAGGAAACTCGCCGTGGAGGGCGCGCGCTACCGAGAGCGCGTGGCCCGGACCGTTCAGAAAGTCGGGGTCGGCGAAATCGATGTGGCTCGCGCCCGCCTCGACCAGTTGCCGCACGTCGGCGAGCACGGTCTCCTGCGGAATGACGAAGAACCGTCCCTGATAAATCGGAGGGATGGGACAATGCCGGCAGAGATGCAGACAGCCCCTCGTGGTCTCGACGGCGCCCACTAGCTTTGGCGTCTCGTCGCCGATCTCGAGCCGGGCATATCGATCGAGGGACGCAAGGCCGCTCCGGGCCGGGGTGGGAAAGCTCAGTCGCTTCAGAATGGGCGCCCTTGGCCCCGGCGCGGCTCCCCGGGCGCCCCGGGCGATCGCCACCAGCTCCTCCTCGAGCTCGCCGCTCAGGACGGAGCTCGCGCCCGAGGACAGAAGGAGCTCGGCGTTGAGGGTGGCGTAGAGGCCGTAAAACGACAGGTGGGCTCGCGGGTTCAAAACCCGGAGCCGCGGGAGGAGGCCGAGCGCGATCCGAAGGGCGGTGTGCATCGGGACCGAGATCCCGATGAAGTCAGCGCCCCGAACGGCGTCCTCATCGAGGGGGTCGACGGCGAGGTCGATGCCCCGCGCTTCGAGCCCGGCATTCCGCAGAAATGCCAGAGGCAGAGCGAGGCCCAGAGGCTGATGCCCAAGCTCGTAGCAGGACAAAAGGAGCACCGGCCGTCGCTTCACGATGCGTTTAGTATAATTCGGGCGTCGATGCTCAGGAGTCCCCTTGCACCCATCCCGCTCCTCCTCGTCCTCACCGCCAGAGCGTCTTTCGCCCAGAGCCCCGGTCAGGAAACCCAGGACGTCACTCTCAAAGCGGAACGCCAGGAGCAGGTCGCGAAGGGTCATGCGAGAGCCGAAGGGTACGTCGATCTCCGCTCCGGCGACGTCCATATCACCGCCGACCGGGTCGAGTTCTGGGACGAGGAAATGCGGGTAATCGCCGAGGGCAACGTCGTCTACGAGCAGGGCGACCAGAAGATCATCGCCACCCGGATGGAAGCGGACCTGAACACCAAGACCGGCCGGTTCTTCAACGCCCACGGCCGCGCCGGAGCGGATCTGTACTTCTACGGCGACATCATCGAGAAGGAGTCCGAGGACGTCTACGCGATCGAGGGCGGCGCTTTCACCTCCTGCGCCCAGCCGACTCCGCGGTGGCAGTTCACCGCGGGGAAAGCCCGGATGAAACGAGACCACCACGTGGCCCTTCACCATACCCTCTTTAAGCTCAAGTCGCTCCCGATCTTTTACGCACCGTTTCTCTACTACCCCATCGACGAGCAAGGGCGCGCCACGGGACTGCTTCTTCCTCAGATCGGGCACTCCTCCCTCAAGGGATACATTTTCGACCAGGGGTTCTTCTGGGCCATCAGCCGCTCCATGGACGCGACCCTCGCGTACGAGCGCTTCTCCCTGGTGGGAAACGCGGCCTCCGCCGAATATCGCTACGTCGCGAGCGACGCCTCGCGCGGGCAGGTGAATACGTTCTTCCTCAACGATTCGGAGACCGGAGCGCGCGAGTACACCATCCTCGGCGCCGCGAACCAGGAACTGCCCGGGGGTTTCCGCTCGGTGGCGCGGGTCGATTACTTCTCGAGCTTCGATTTTCAGCAGAGCTTTCAGGAGAACTACGATCGCGCCACCCAGAGATCGAAGCGCGCCTCGGGGACGATCGCGAAATCCTTCGGCCAGTACAGCCTCCGCGTCCTCTTCGATCGAAACGACACCGCGTTCGGGGAAAGCGTCGCGGTGCGGGAGGTCTTGCCGCAGGTAAGTCTCGGCGGACGAGCGACGCGCATCGGGCCGACCCCCATCCTCTTCGGTTTCGACAGCGAGGTCGTGTCCCTGTCCAGGACCAGCGGAAGCCAGCTCATCGAGTACCAGCGGTTCGACGTAGCGCCCACGGTCTCCTATCCCTTCACCGGCCTCAGCTATCTAACGTTTCGCACCAGCGTCACCGGCCGCTATACCCACTACACCGCCTCGCAGACCGCAAGGGGAGCCTTCGTCGAGGACGAGGCCATCGCTCGGCAGTACGTCGAGACCGGGTTCGACATGAGGGGTCCGACGTTCGCCCGGATCTTCAACACCCCCGACAACGGCTACGCCGCGCGCTTCAAGCACGTCATCGAGCCGCAGATGGTCTGGAGCTACCGGAGCCGGATCGAGGACTTCGACCTCATACCGAAATTCGACGGCAACGACTACATTCCCGGGACGAACCAGGTGGCCTTTTCTATCGTGAACCGATTCCTCGCGAAGCGGATGGTCGACGGCAAAGAGCAGGCCAACCCGACGGAAATGCTCACCTGGGTGGTCTCGCAGAGATACTTCTTCGACGTCAATGCCTCGCTCTACGATGCGCAGTTCTCGACCCCCTACTTCACCGCCGATGGCACCCCCAGCAGCTATTCACCCATCACTTCCCGGGTGAACTTTCGTCCGTCGCGATCGCTCACCGCGAGCTGGAATCTCGACTACGACATCAGCTTCAAGGCGGTCCGCTCGGCCAGCACCGCCGGGAGCTTCTCGGGAGACTGGGGGTCGGTTTCGGGAGTCTGGACGCGGCGGAACATCCCCGACCGCGGCATCGTGAGGTCGAGCTTCCGCCTCGGAGGACGGGTGAACCTGACTTCGGGGCTCCGGGCGAACTTCGAGTCCAGCTACGATTGGTCGCTCAAGATCCTTCGGCACATGCGCGCCGGGATCGAGTACGACGTGCAGTGCTGCGGTTTCCTCTTCGATTACAACCGGTACAACTTCGGCAACTTCCGCGACGAGAACACGTTTCGGTTCGGGATCACTCTCGCGAACATCGGAAGCTTCGGCACGTCTCTCGGCGGCACAAGATCGTCGAGCTACTAAACCGTGAGGATTCTCGTCACCGGCGCCTCTGGACTCGTGGGAGGGCAGTTGGTGCGCCTCGCGGCTCCCAATCACGAGGTGCTCGGCCTCGTTTCTCCCCGCGTGCACGCCGCGAGGCGCGCCCGCCTCGACGTCGTCGATCGGGACGGCGTCCTCCGGGCGTTCCGGGAGTTTTCCCCCGAAGCCGTGCTACACTGCGCCGCCGAAACCGACGTCGATGGCGCCGAGCGTGCGCCCGAAAAGGCCCTGGAAGTCAATGCCACGGGCGCCCGGGTGGTCGCCAAGTGCGCGCGCGAGGTCGGGGCCCTCATTCTATATGTCAGCACGGATTACGTCTTCGACGGGGAGGCCACGGCTCCTTACCGCGAGGAGGAAACTCCTCGTCCGCTCTCGAGCTACGGAAGGTCGAAGCTCGAGGGCGAGCGGGCGGTGGCCGAGACCTGTCCCGAGAGCCATATCATCGTGAGAACCGGCTGGCTCTACGGACCCGGGAAGGGCTTCGTCGATTGGGTGCGGGAGCGTCTCCGCCGGAGCGAGGATCTTCCTCTCGTTGCGGATCAGACGGGCTCTCCGACGAGCGCCCGAGAGCTCGCGGCGGCGATGTTGACGTTGGCCGAGGGGCAACATCGCGGTCTTTTCCACTTCGTCAACCAGGGCGAAGCGAGCTGGCTCGCGCTCGGTCATGCGGTCGCGGACGAGCTCGCCCTCTCCCCCGCCAGGATCCGGGCGATCCAGGCGGCCGATCTGAATCGTCCCGCGCCCCGGCCGCGCTACTCGGTCCTCTCGGTCGAGCGTTTCGAAAAGTCGGCGGGCCGAACCGTCAAAAGCTGGAGGGAAGCCCTCCACGACTACCTATCAGGAGTCCTCAACCCGAGCGCAGCGCGAGCCGAAGGCGAGTCGCGAAGCGAGAGTCGCGGGGGTGGGGCCCCGCGACACTGAATAGGAGTCATCGCTTGCGCGTACTGATTACTGGAATCACCGGCTTCGCCGGGAGCCATCTGGCGGAGTACGTTCTCTCCGAGCATCCCGGATCCGAGGTTTACGGCACCCAGCGCTGGCGCAGCCGGACCGAGAACATCCGGGGCATCGAATCGAAGATCCAGCTTCTGGAGTGCGACCTCCGCGATCAAAGCTCGGTCACCGGGCTCATCGAGAGGGTTCGGCCGGACCGCATCTTCCATCTCGCGGCGCAGAGCTTCGTCCCCTCATCCTGGAACGCGCCCGCGGAATCGCTCACCACGAACATCCTCGGACAGCTCAACCTGTTCGAAGCGGTCCGCGCCGCCCGCATCGATCCCTGGATCCAGATCGCCTGCTCGAGCGAGGAGTACGGACTCGTGCTCGAGCACGAGCTCCCCATCCGGGAGACGAACCCCCTGAGGCCCCTTTCCCCTTACGCGGTCAGCAAGGTGGGTCAGGACTATCTCGGCTATCAGTACTTCAAGAGCTTCGGGACCAAGGTGGTGCGGACCCGCGGCTTCAACCACGACGGACCGCGCCGAGGGGACGTCTTCGTCTCGTCGAATTTCGCGAAGCAGCTCGCGGCCATCGAGAAGGGCAAGAAACCCCCGGTCATCCACGTCGGAAACCTGGAAGCCCGCCGCGACTTCACGGACGTGCGGGACATGGTGCGCGCCTACTGGCTCGCGCTCGACGGCGGCTGCGAGCCGGGCGAGGTCTACAACATCTGCACCGGAAAGGACTACTCGATCCAGCAGGTCCTGGACGAGCTCATTCGTATGTCGGGGCTCGAAGTCGAGGTGCGGGAAGATCCCGAAAGGCTCCGGCCCTCGGACGTGCCCGTTCTCCTCGGCGACAGCTCCAAGTTCCGGAAGGCCACGGGCTGGGAGCCGACGATTCCGTACGATCGAACGCTCCGCGACATGCTCGACTACTGGAGAGCGGAGACCGGCTGAGTGCGCGCGCTGGTCACCGGAGCCGCTGGCTTCGTCGGGCGCCATCTCACAACGCATCTGCTTTCCCAAGGCCACGAGGTCTCTGGCCTCGTTCATCCCACGGACGGAGGACCGGGCTCTCTCGGGCCGCGGGTCGAGGTGTTTCCGCTCGACATCCTCGACGAGGCGGCACTCGGCGCGGCCCTCCGCGACTTCGCTCCGGACGCAATCTTCCATCTCGCCGCCTTCTCCAATCCGGAGGGATCGTGGAAGGAGGCCCGGCGCACGCTCGAGACCAACATCATCGGCGCTCACAACCTCCTGTCGGCGGCGACGGAGACGGGCCGAAAACCGCGGCTGCTCCTCGTGGGCTCGGCCCAGCAGTACGGGGACGTGCCGGCCGAGGCCCAGCCGATCGGAGAGGAGCAAGAGCAAAAACCGCTCACGCCGTATGCCGTGAGCAAGACCTCTCAGGAGCTCTTGGGGCGCCGCTCGTTCTGGTCCGGGGAGCTTCCGGTGTACGTCACGCGGTCGTTCAACCATACCGGGCCCGGGCAGGCCGACTCCTACGTCTCGTCGAGCTTCGCCCGCCAGGTGGCGGAAGTGGAGAAAGGAACGCGGGAGCCCGTCATCCGCGTTGGGAATCTTGGAGCCCGTAGGGACTTCACCGACGTCCGTGACGTTGCCGCCGCCTACTCCGCGATCGTGGAGAGAGGAGAGCCGGGCCGGCCGTACAACGTCTGCCGCGGCGAGGCGGTCTCGATCGGCGAGGTTCTGGAGGAGCTGGTTCGGCAGTCCCGCTCTCCCGTACAGGTGGTGGTGGATCCCGAGCGGTATCACGCTCTCGACGCTCCCTTGATCGTCGGGGACCCGGCGAGACTCAAGACCGAGACCGGCTGGTCCCCGCGATATTCCCTGCACGAAACCCTCCGCGACCTCTTAGACGACTGGCGCTCGAGGCTCTAGGTAAGATTTTTCTTCTTCTGCAGGAGTGAAGTACTGAGATCGTTTCGGGGCGCGGTGCTCTTCACGGGCTTCATCGTCTCTGCCGCCCTTCTCGCTCGCTGGCCTATCGCGTCTCATGACGTCGAGCACTACATCGGGCCCGACGAGGGCGAGGTCGTCGAGAACGTGCTCGAGATGGTCAAGCGGGGGGACTTCGATCAGCGGCACCCCGGCTACCCCGGCCTTCATTTCTATCTGCAGAGGATTCCGGTAGAGGTGCGTCTCGTCACCGATTCCCGCTCTCTCGCGGAGATTCCACGCGGCGAGTTCTATCTCGAAGCGAGACGAATGACTCTCGCCGCCGGAGTCGCGACCGCCGCCGTGGTTTTCGCCTGCGGACTTCGTTTCCTTTCTCCCTGGGGCGCCGGTATCGCGGCGGCTCTGAGCGCGTTTTCTCCCCTCGCGTTTCGCGAATCGGCGGTCGTCAACCCTGACTTGATGCTCGGCCTCTTCGTCGCCACGGCACTTCTCGCGGCGCTTCGGCTTCAGGAATCACCCGCACCTCGCCGGTACCTCTTGGCCGGACTTGCGGTGGGTCTCGCGACCGCGGTGAAGTACACGGGGGCTTTCACCGTCGTTCCCTATGCGATGGCAGCGATGCTCGCCCCCGAGCCAAAGAGGAGCCGCGGATGGACTCTTGCGGGGCTTTCAGCGGCTCTCGCCGCTTTCGCGATCGCAAGCCCCTACACCTTCGTGAATCTTCTGGAATCGGCGCGGGGAGTCGAGAGGCACTTCGGCTACTACCGGGCGAGTCATATGAACGCCGCGCTCGAGGTCCTGGAATCGCTCGCGACGGGCGGGGTTGGGCTCGTGGGGGCGACCCTCGCGCTCTTCGGAGTGGCGGCGGCGCTTTGGACCCGCGAGCCGAGACGGCTCATCGTCCTCGGTTATCCGGCGATCTACCTTCTGGTCTTCGCGTTGTTCGATCGAGCCTTCCCGCGCCACGCCCTTCCTCTCCTCCCCGCGGCCGCCCTTCTTGCCGCTTCCTCCGTCTCGCGGACCGGCGGAAGAGCCCGATGGGCGCTCGCGCTCCTGCTCCTTGCCGGGCCTGCCTTCGGGAGCCTCGAGCTCTGGAAACGCGCCGGGAGGCCGTCTCCCGCCGATCGCGCCCTTGTCTGGGCGCTCTCCGCCATCCCCGAGGGCAGCCGCGTTCTCCAGGATCAATGGACGCCGCGACTCGACGAGGAACGGTTCCGGGTCCATCGGCTCCGGGTCGAGGAGCAAGTCTTCGCCGGAAACTTCGACTGGGTGTTCTACTCGGGCTATCCGCCGGGGATCGACGTCTCCCGCCTCAGAGAGGTCGGGCAATTTCCAACGAGTGATGCCCTCGGCGCGTGGATTTCCGTGCACGAAGTGCCGGAGCGCGGCGTCCTCATGGGGACGACGCTTCCCGCGGGGACGGCCTCGGTCGAGATTGGCGCGGGCGAGCTTCCCTTTTTCGGAGAGGGATTCGATCCGCCGCGCCCAGGCGCCTACGGAACCGAGCGACTGTCTAAGGGCGAGAGCTCCGAGCTCTTCTTCGTGCTGCCGGTGGGAGCGGAGCCTTCCGATCTGGCGATCGATCTCTCGATGGCCGCGGCGGCGGGCGCGGTCGAGACCGCAGTCGAGCTGAACGATCGCCCCGCGGGGCTTCTGTTTCTGGAAGGACCCGAACCAGAGAGGAAAGGGGTGATGGTGAAGGCGGAGCTCCTTCAGGAGGGTCTAAACCGCCTGGTGCTGCGCTACGGTGAGACCGTGAGACTTTCCCGCCGCTACCGCGAGGCAGCCGTCCGTTTCTACGGGATGCGTCTCACTCGTTACTGAAGTCGACGCCGTCCTCGCTGAACTCGAGCTCGTGTGCTGCTTTGTCCGCCTCCCACGAAGAGCCGGACTGGTCGCCGTCTCCCGGCTCGCGTGGCTTTGAAGGCGGAGGCGCTACCGCTATCGCTCCCGGATCGGAAGCGGCGCCTGGCTGCGCGGAATCGGTGCCGTATCGCCCGACTACGACGCGGGCGACGCGCAGGAGAGATCCCTTCAGCATGTACCCGGGCTGCAGTTCCTTCAGCACCATTCCATCCTGGGACTCGTTGGGCACGTCCTCGAGACCCGCGGCCTCGCTGTGCGTGGGGTCGTACGTCTGACCCCGGACGAAGATCTTCTCGAGCCCCTCTTCCTTGAGGAGCTGGACCAGGCGGGAGCGCACGAGCATGATCCCCTGGAGCACGGAGTCCGGATCGAAGGCGTTCTCGATCGAATCGATGGCGCGGTCGAGGTTGTCGAGCACTTCCACGAAGCGCGCGATGAAGTCGCCCTTCGACTGCTCGAATTTCCGCCGCTCGGTCTTTTCGATGCGCGTTCGGAGCTTCTCCGTCTCCTCTTTCTTGCCGCGGTAGGCCTCCATGACCTGCTCGATCTGGCGGTCCTTGTTTTCGAGCTTGGCCCGGAGCGCGCGCAGCTCTTGAATCGTTTCCTCGGGGAGCACGGGTGCTTGCGGACGCGGGGGAGGAGGCGGCGGCGGCGAAGGCTCGGGGAGCGCGGCGACGCCCGACTCCTCCACGAGCTCGTAGATCTCCCCCGCTTCTTCGGGAATGCGCGAGGCCGGCTCTTCCCCGCCTCCGCCTCCGTCCGCGGATTCGGGCGCCAACCGTGGGAGCCTGTCCCTCTGTTTGTCCAAACTTACGGCCCCATCTAGCCTGGGTAGCGCTGATTTTGTCCTTTAATGAACGAGAACCCAACCAGTGTAACCGAATTCCGAGGTGTGCGATAGTGCGTACCCCGGGGCGGGCCGCCTAGCCGCAAAAAGAAATACAAGGGGGATGGGGAGATGGGAGGAGATGGGGAGACCTATTGGGTCCAATTTTATCCCCGTATCTCCTCCTATCCCCGTATCCCCCTTGTATTGGATTTTGAGTAGGGCAGCGCAGTACCGAGGTTCGCGCCTTTCGGCGGGAACCGTTAAGATGGGCCTTCTTCAGGAGGAGCGCCCGTGGGCCAGGAGCTGCAGGTTTCGCTGAGACAGGCGGATCCGGAAATCGCCTCCGCGATCCTGAAGGAGACCCATCGCCAGGGCGGCGGTCTCGAGCTCATCGCCTCCGAAAATTTCGTGAGCCTCGCGGTCCTCGAGGCCACGGGCTCGGTCTTCACGAACAAGTACGCGGAGGGCTACCCCGGCCGGCGCTACTACGGAGGCTGTGAGTTCGCCGACGTGGTAGAGCGGCTCGCGATCGCGCGCGCTAAAGAGCTCTTTTCCGCCGAGCACGCGAACGTTCAGCCGCACAGCGGGACCCAGGCCAACATGGCGGTATACCTCACGCTCCTCGACCCGGGGGACACCTTCATGGGTATGGACCTCTCGCACGGGGGGCACCTCACTCACGGACATCCGCTGAATTTCTCCGGGCGCCTCTACAAAGTCGTCCCCTATGGCGTCCGGCGCGAGGACGAACAGATCGACTACGACGCCGTTATCGAGCTCGCGCGTAAAAACCGGCCGAAGATGATCCTCGTGGGTGCCAGCGCCTATCCGCGCCGGATCGATTTCGCGCGGTTCCGGCAAGCGGCGGACGAAGTGGGGGCGAAGGTCGTGACGGACATGGCTCACATCGCGGGGCTCGTCGCGGGAGGCGTCCATGAAAGCCCCGTGCCCCATTCAGACTTCGTCACCACCACCACTCACAAGACCCTCCGCGGGCCAAGGGGCGGCCTCATTCTTTCGCGCGAGGCCCACGCCAAGGACATCAACCGCGTCACCTTCCCCGGAATCCAGGGCGGACCTCTGGTTCACGTCATCGCGGCGAAGGCCGTCTGTCTCAAGCTGGCGCTCGAGAGTTCGTTCCGGGACTACGCCCGGCAGATCGTGTCGAACGCCGCGACTCTCGCGGAGGGGCTGAAAGAAGAGGGGTTCCGCCTCGTCTCCGGCGGCACCGACAACCACCTGGTCCTCGTCGACGTGGGCGCGAGCGGCATCACGGGCAAGGAAGCGGAGGAAGCTCTCGAGAAGGCCGGAATCACGGCGAACAAGAACGTGATCCCGTTCGATACGAGGCCGCCTCTCGTCGCGAGCGGCGTCCGTCTCGGGACCCCGGCGCTCACGAGCCGCGGGATGAAGGAAGAGGAGATGAAGCGCGTTTCTCGGTTCATCGCGCGGGCGCTCCGGGGCCGGGAGCGGCCGTCCGAGCTCGAGAGCGTGGCGAGGGACGTGCGAGAGCTCACTTCGGGCTTCCCCCTCTACCCCAGCCTGGTTTCATGAAGGCGGGAAGTCTGCCCCGATCTCGTCCTGCATTGGTCAGGGTCCTTTGATGGCGCGAAGCGAAAGTCTCAACGGGGTCGAGCGGGGACTCGACGCCCTCGACCCCGAGCGGGTGAGGGAGATTCTCGGCCCGAGCGGCCCCTTCGCCCTGAGCCTTCCGGGCTTCGAGCATCGCGAGGCCCAGCAGGAGATGGCCGCCGCCGTGGCCGGCGTCCTGCGCGAGGGGGGCGAGCTCATGGTCGAGGCGGGAACGGGGACGGGCAAGACCCTCGCCTATCTCATCCCCGCCATCCTCTCGGGGCAGAGAGTCGTCATCTCGACCGGGACGAAAAACCTCCAGGAGCAGCTCTTCTACAAGGACATCCCGCTGGTGCGGAAGGCCCTCAACGTGCCGTTCACCGCCTGCCTGATGAAGGGCCGTGGGAACTACCTCTGCCTCGCGCGGTTCGCCCAGTTCCAGCTGCAGCCCGGGTTTCGCTTCTTCGAGGAAGCCTCTCATTTCGAGACCCTTCAGCGGTGGAGCCAGATGACGAAGACCGGGGATCGCTCCGAGATCCCTGGCGTTCCCGAGAAGCTCGATTTCTGGAAAGGCATCTCGGCGCGCAGCGAGAACTGCACCGGGAAGGAATGCCCGGACTTCGACCGTTGCTACGTGACGAAGATCCGGCAACGGGCGGCGGAGAGCGAGATCATCGTCGTGAACCACCACCTTCTGTTCGCCGATCTGGTGGTGCGGCAGGGGTCCTACGGCGAGGTCATTCCCGATTACGATCATCTCGTGCTCGACGAGGCGCACCAGCTCGAAGACGTGGCCACGGCGAACTTCGGGCTCACCGTGTCGAGCGCGACGGTGGAAGAACTCGTAGGGGACACGGAAAAAGCCTGGAACAGCCGCAAAGAGAGATCGAGAGCGAATCGGGCAGTCTCCGAGCTCAAGCGGCTCCGAGGGGCGGGCCAGGAGCTCTTCCAGTCGTACCGGCCGAGGGACGGCAAGGAAGACCGGTATCGCCTCCGCCCGAAGAGCGTCACTCTCGAGCAAGAACACGCCATCGACCGCTTTCGCCGGGAGCTTGCGCGGATCCGGGAGGGGCTCGAGGGGATTCCCGATCCGGACGACAGCACAGTCGCCCTCTCGCGTCGGGCGGGGGAGATCGACATCGATCTCCAGGTGATCGTGGGCGCCGCCGATCCCGAAGCGGTCTCGTGGTGCGAGAGGCGCGAGCGGTCGGTCGCGCTCCGCTCGTCGCCCATCCGCGTCGCGCCCATGGTGCGGAGCATGCTTCTCGACCGGAAGCGCTCCGTGGTCCTGACCTCGGCGACGCTCGCGGTCGACGAATCCTTCGACTATGTTTCTTCACGACTCGGGGTCGAGACCGGCCGGGGTCGTCTTTTGCCTTCTCCCTTCGATTACCGCTCGCAGGCCCTGTTCTACGTCCCCCGTCATCTTCCCCCGCCGAAAGACCCGGGGTTCACGAAAAGCGCCGCGGACGAGATCCGGCTCCTTCTCGACCTTAGCCGCGGCCGGGCCTTCCTTCTCTTTACGAGCTTTGCCAACCTGCACGCGGTGCGGGAGGAGCTCGAGCCGGATCTGCCGTTTCCGCTGTTCGTGCAGGGAGAGGCGTCGCGGGGAGAGATCCTCGACTCCTTCCGCGAGACTCCGGGCGCGGTCCTCCTCGCGACTTCGAGCTTCTGGGAGGGGGTGGACGTGATGGGCGAGCAGCTCTCGTTGGTGGTGATCGACAAGCTCCCTTTCGCCGTCCCCTCCGACCCGCTGGTATCGGCGCGGATGGACTTCGTCACGGGCACCGGCGGCAACGCCTTCGCGGAGTACCAGGTGCCGATGGCCGTTCTCACCCTGAAGCAGGGACTCGGCCGGCTCATCCGATCGAAGTCCGATCGGGGTGTGGTGGCGGTTCTCGACAGCCGGCTTTCCACGATGGCCTATGGGAAGCGCTTCTTTTCCAGCCTTCCTCCCTATCGCCTCACCCACGATCGGGACGAGGTCGAGAGATTTTTCGGATTGACGACATGACACTGCGCTACGAGATTTCGGCGGAGACCACATTCGCCGCTTCCCACCAGCTTCGCGGATACAAGGCCGATCTGGAGCCCCTCCATGGGCACAACTTCCGGGTGGAGGCGTTCGTCGCCGCCGAGGGGCTTCCCGATGCCGGCCTGGTGCTGGATTTCCTCGAGCTCGAGGCCAAGCTGAAAGAGGTCATAGCACCTTACGACCACCGCCACATCAACGAGATCCCTCCGTTCGATCGTGAAAACCCGACGACGGAAAACCTCGCGCGCTTCTTCCATGGAGAGCTCCTAAAGAGGCTTCCCCGGGAAGTTACGCTGCGACGGGTCCGGGTATGGGAGGCGCCGACTTACAGCGCCTCCTATGGCGAGATGTGAGTATTTTGCACGGCGAAGTTCGTGCGCGTATAATAGCTGAACTCACACGCTTTTAGCCGGACACTCGGAACAACGACCGCCGTCTTTGACGTTTTTGACATGGAGATCCCCTCTCGTCTCGCCAGAATCCGCGATCGGATGGAAAGCGCCTGCCGCCGGGCGGGGAGACGCCCCGGCGACGTCACCCTGGTCGCGGTGACGAAGACCCGCACCGTCGAGGAAGTGACTACCGTGGTCGAGGCGGGAGTCACCGACCTTGGAGAGAACCGGGTGCAAGAGGCGGAAGGCAAGATCCCGTCGCTCGAAGCACTCGAGGCCCGCGATGGGAGCTCTCCCAAGTGGCATCTGGTGGGGCACCTTCAAAAGAACAAGGTGAAGAAGGCGGTCGCCCTTTTCGACCGGATCCACTCCCTCGACAGCGTCGAGCTCGGCCACAAGATCGATCGTGCCGCCGAGGAAATCGGCAAAGTGCAGCCTGTGCTGGTCCAGGTGGATCTCGCCTCTGAGCCTACGAAGTTCGGCCTCCCGGAGAAGGAGCTCCTTGCCACGCTCGAGAGCCTGACGGGGCTTCCGCGCCTCAGGGTCGACGGGTTGATGGTGCTTCCGCCGTTCGTGCCCGACGCCGAAGCCGTTCGGCCGTACTTTCGCCGTCTCCGGGAGCTCGGCGCCGAGGCCTTCGGCCAAGGTCTCGCGGGACGGGAGCTCTCCATGGGAATGAGCCACGATTTCGAGATCGCCATCGAAGAGGGCGCGACGTTCATTCGAGTCGGGACGGCGCTGTTCGGCCCTCGTTCCGCGGCGGGTGAATCCCTGGCGCCGACGGTATCGTCAAGATTCGGACCATAAGGAGTAAGGATGAAACTAACCCCACTAGACATCCAGCGGCACGAGTTCCAGCAACGGACCTTTCGCGGTCTCGACGGATCGGAAGTGCGGATGTTCCTCAACGCCGTCTCGGAGGAGATGGAGCACTTGCGCTCCGACAACGAGAAAATGTCGGAGGAAGTGCGGCGTCTGACGGCACTTCTCTCCGAGCATCACCAGCGCGAGGAAATTCTGAAGAACACGCTGGTCGCCGCCCAGCGAACCTCGGAAGAGCTGAAAGAGAATGCCAGGAAGCAGTCGCAGATGCTTCTCAAGGAGGCCGAGCTCGCCGCCGACCGTCTCGTCGAGGCGGCGCAGTCACGAGCTCACGAGATCGAGAAGGACATCCTCGAGCTCAAGATGCAAAAACGGCAAGTCCTGAACTCGATCCTCGCGGCCATCGCGAACCTGCGCAACCTGATTCAGTTGATGAGCGAGACCGAGGCCGAGCGCGAGAAGGTGTCGTTTCTCAAGCGCCGCGCGGACGGCGGCGGCTCCAAAAGCCCGGCTTAGTTGAGTTAGAAGATCTGGCTCTCCTCGTCCACGGTCACCTTCCACTTGTAGGGTTTTCCGGGCAGCCATTCGACGGAAAGCTCGTAGACCGTCTGGATCCGGACATGGGTGCCCGACTTCGCCACTTTGACCATCTCTTTAGTGATGGGTAATCGGAGCTCGGCCGCCTTGGATGCTATTTCGCTGGCGATGGCGTTTGCATCCTTCGACACCCCGAACTTCGCCGCCTCCATGGCGAAATCCTGGAACTGAAACTGTCTCAGGAGGATTGGGCCGAACTGTTTCGCTTCGTAGGCGGCAAACAGGGCGATAAAAATCGCCACGACCAGGCCCATTGTGATCGCGCCGCGCTCACCTTTCATGCTTCTCATCGACATTCCTCCTGGTACAGAGAAGGCTTTGCATCACCCATAGATGGGTCCGTCAGCGCACGAGATGAAAGAATCGACTCCAGCGGGTGTGGGTGCGGAAATACCAAATGACCGACAGGACTTCCTTGGCCCGCTCCCAGCCTTCCTTGAAGTAAGCGTCTTTTCCATCCGGCGCGTTATAGGACCAGTAGATCATGAGCGCGCGCCCCTTGAGCAGGTCTCCGGGCATGGTGCCCCAGAACCGGCTGTCGTGACTGTTGTCGCGATTGTCACCCATGACGAAGTAGTGCCCTTCAGGGACGACGATTTCGTGCATGTTGTCTCCCCGTGGGTCGGAGTAGACGTTCTCGTCCGTGCCCGGAACCTCGAGGAAATGCGCGTAGGGCTCGTCCAGGGGCTCGCCGTCGATGAAGACCTTCTTGTTCTCGATGCGGATGCGCTCTCCCGGAAGAGCGACCACCCGCTTGATGAAATCGCGCTCGGGCTCGTTCGGGAACTTGAAGACCACGACGTCCTTGCGCTTCACTTTCCTGACCGGCATGAGCTTCTGCTCGAGTCCCGTCGCCGTAGGGGCGTAGAGCATCTTGTTGACGATGAGATGGTCCCCGACGAGGAGGTTCTCCTCCATCGATCCAGTCGGAATCTTGAACGCCTGGAAGACGAACGTTCGCACGAAGAGAGCGAGGATCACAGCGACGCAGATCGACTCGAAGTACTCCCGGACCGTGGACTTGTCGGACTTGTCGTCCGGGGCCTCAGATTGCTTCTGTTTGGAGCTCAACTAGACGTCATCCTTCGAGGCGCAGAAGCCCCCTAAGTCATTGAATTTAGCAAAGAAATGCGAGACCGTCAATTTTTGGGCCGCCCTTGAAGAAGCTCGACCCACTCCTCGACGGCGGCGGCAAACCCGATCATGACCGCTCTCGAAACCAGGGCATGACCGGCGTCGACCCGGGCGAGGCCCGGGACGTCCAGCAAAAGGCGCGCTTTACGCAAGTTCAGTCCGTGGCTGACACTGACGTGGAGATCCAGCTTGGAACCGAGGCGGGCGCAATCCGAGAGCTTCTGAAGCTCCCGGTCGATGGCCTCACGGTCGCGCGCGAGACCCACCTGGTCGCTTGCCGCGGCGAAGGCCTCGGTCGCGATGGTAATCCCCGCGGCCCCCACCTGATGCGCGGCCTTGACCTGGTCGATCGAGGGGTCGATGAGGATTCCCGGGAGAATGGAGCTCTCTCGCATCTCCCGCATCCGCTCCTTGAGCTGAGGGGTGTTGAGGAGCACGTCCAATCCGCCGCCGCCCGCCGCCTCGAGCCTCTCGGGGATGAAGGTCGCACGATCCGGCTTCGCGGTGAGGGCGAATCGAATCATCTCCTGGCTCGGCGTAATCGCCAGGTTGAGCTCCACCCCCACGGACTCCCGCAGAAGACGCACGTCCCGCTCCTGGATGTGGCGCCGATCGCTCCTGAGCTGAACGTTGATCGCGGAAGCTCCTGCCTGTTCCGCCAGGAACGCGGCGAACACCGGATCCGGGCCCCTGGTCTTCCGGGACTCGCGGAGAAGCGCTACGGCGTTGAGCGTGACTCCGAGCTCGATCATGCCGTCTCCCCGATCGAGGCCCTCGCGGCGTCCTCGACGCTCTTCGCCAGGGATTCGATCTCGGGCCGCTCGGGCCCCTCCATCATGATGCGCAGCAAGGGCTCGGTGCCCGAGTAACGCACCAGCACCCGGCCGCGGCTTCCGAGCCTTCTTTCGGCTTCGTCGATTGCCCGCGCGAGCGCCGGCACGTCCCTCACCTCGGGTCGCTCTTTCACCCGTACGTTCAGAAGCACCTGGGGAAACGGATCGAGTCGCCCGAGCTCGCCGAGGCTCCGGCCCTCGAGGGCCAGCACGCGCAACACCTGGAGGAGTGTCAGCAAACCGTCGCCCGTCGAGCCGTAGTCGCCGAAGATGATGTGTCCCGACTGCTCACCGCCCAGGATGATATTACGGTCCGCCATTTCCTGGGCGACGAACTTGTCGCCGACCGGGGCGCGATAGAGCTCCATCCCTTCCTCGGCGAGGGCCCGCTCGAGAGCCATGTTGCTCATCACCGTGGCCACGACGGCTCGGGCGCGTCCTTCCTTCCTCAAGCGCCGGGCGCAAAGAAGGAGGAGCGCGTCGCCGTCGATCACCCGGCCGCTTGCGTCGACCATCAGGAGGCGATCTCCGTCGCCGTCGAGGGCGGCCCCGAGATCGCATCCCCTCTCGACCACCGCGGAGCTTACGGCGCTCATAGAGGTCGAGCCGCACTGTTGGTTGATGTTCTCCCCGTTCGGTTCCGCGAAGAGCGGATGGACCACGAGCCCGAGCTCTCTCAGGAGCCGCGGGCCCACACGGTATCCGGCTCCGTTCGCGCAGTCGAGCGCGATCTCCTTCTTCGGGAGCCGCGCCCTGGCTTCGTGAGGGACGGCCGCGAGCAGATGGTCGAGGTAGAGCTCCTCGAACCTTGGGTCGGGATCCGAGATGGCGGAGCTTGTCTCGAGGGTCTCCGCGGCCTCGGGAACGTTTTCCACTCGGGCGACGTCGCGAGCGATCCGGGCCTCGAGATCCGCACTCGATTTCGACCCCGCCGCGGTGAACACTTTGATGCCGTTGTCGCGATACGGATTGTGCGAAGCGGAGAGCACGACACCCGCGTCGAACCCTTCGCTCCGGGTGAGAAAAGCGACGGCCGGCGTCGTGATCACTCCCGCCGACTCGGCAGTGGCGCCGCCTTTCGCGAGCCCGCTCATGAGCCACCGCTCCAGATCGGGTCCGCTCCGGCGAGTATCGCGGCCGAGGAGCACTCTCGGGCTACGAGCGTCGAGATTCCGCGCGAGGGCGAGACCGATCCGGGTCACTGTGGCGCGGTCGAGAGGAGGCTCGTAGGCAATGCCGCGAATTCCGTCGGTTCCAAACAACTTCACTTAGTACTTCGCTCCTCAATTACGCTAAGGAAATCCAATACAAGGGGGATATGGGGACAGGAGGAGATAGGGGGATAAATTGGTCCGATCGGTCCTGATTGATCTCCCTATCTCCTCCCATCTCCCCATCCCCCTTTCTTGCACTTGCTCCAAACCCATTGTTTCATTGTATGAGAACTCGAATCTGTTCGGGCTCGATCGAGAGAATCTCGATCGAGCTCGCTTCGGGAGAAGAGAAGACGATGGCCGGAGCCACGGAGTGTCGTCCGGGCGGGAGATCCGAGAGCTGAACTTGGGCGAGAAGGTCCTCGGCCCGGAGCTGGTCGACGAGGCTCTTCGGGCCCTCGAGCCGGACCTTGACCGTGCCCGGCGTGAGTCTGGCGGCTTTGTCTTCCGGAAGGCTCCTTACGGCCACCCCCGAGAGCTCGCGGCGCCGGTGCTCCTCGCGTACCTCGAGGGTGAGGGCGACGTTCAGCTCCCGTTCGATCCTCACCAGCGGGTCGAGCTCGACCCGCACCAGACGGGAGTAAGGCTCTCGAAGCCCGTCCACGGAGACCGGCTCGGTCGTCACTTGCTCGAGGCCGGAAACGTGGGAGGCGGGGCCTACGACGTCGATTGTTTCCGGCGAGAGATCGATTTGGTAGAGCTCGAAGCCTTCGGCGGGCGAGCCTACGACCCGGGGAATCACCTCGACGGTCCTCTCCACGGTGCGATCGAGCACGACCCGGACGCTGGTCGGAGTGACTCTCATCACCCTGGCTCCGAACGGCGCCCCGACCTCTCGCGGGGTGAGATAGGCGATCCGCTCTCCCGGCTCGGCATCCTCGAGGTCGACCCCGATGTTGACGTCCTTTGGGGTGAGCCGGCGGAGAATCTCCGCGGGGCCGCGAAGCCGGACCTCGGCCTGTTGCACGGACTCTTCGATCACCTCGAGCCCCTCGGGGAGGTCCCGGAGCTCGATGGGAATGGAGAGCGAGAACTCCGCCTCCTGCTCGCGCGCCACCGCGTACCACAGGGAAAAGCCCAGAAAAAGCGAGATCGCCTTCTGACCCAGATGCTCTCTCATCGCTTCCCCAAGCTCGCCTCCGCGGTGTCTTCGGCCGCGGCTTCTCCAGCTGTTTTTGGCGCTTCCGCGGACTCGCGAGCCGCAACCGGCGCCTCCGCCTGCCCCATGGCCTCCTTGAGCCGCGATCGGAAGGACTCCGCCTCGAGACCGGAGACCATGGCACCGTCTTCCACCAGGCTCACCATCCCCGTTTCCTCCGAGACCACGATGGCGACGGCGTCGGTGTCCTCGGTGATTCCGATCGCCGCCCGGTGCCGGGTGCCGAGCTCCTTCGAGAGCTGGGGGTTGATGGAGATGGGGAGAAACGACGCCGCGGCGGCGATTCGATCTCCCTGGATGATGACAGCGCCGTCGTGGAGAGGAGACTTGGGATTGAAGATCGAAAGCAGCAGGTCGTAATTGACGACGGCATCCAGAAGGATGCCGCCCTCGACGTATCCCCGGAGCCCGATGTCGCGCTCGAGGACGACGATGGCCCCCATGCGCCGCTGCGCGAGGCTCGAAACCGCGAACGCGATTTCATCGAGCGTTTCCTGGCTCGACGAAGGATTCAGGAACCGGAAGAGCGGCGCTTGCCCGATCGAAGCGAGCGCCTTACGGAGCTCCTGCTGGTAGAGCACGATGATGGCGAAGCCGATGTAAGCGAGCGATTTTTGGAGGATCCAGTTGACGGTCGAAAGCTCCGCCCACTGCGAGGCGAAGAAGAAGGCCACGAGCACGACTGTCCCCACGACCATCTGGAAGGCGCGGCTTCCGCGGATGAGCTGGAGGAGCTTGTAGACGAGATAGCTGACGATGGCGATATCGAGGACCGCGATCCACGAGAGCCTTTGCCCGAGCGCCTCGAGGAACTGGACGAGCTCGTCCGCGTAGCCGCTCATGGGGTCCCCTCGGACAGCGCCACGCCCCGTGGGAAAGGCACGCCCGAAGCACTTAGGTTCTTGATGGCATCGGCGACCGCTACCACCTGGCGCATTTCGCGGACGTCGTGGACCCGCACCACGGAGGCCCCCAGGAGCACCGCGCAGGCGACGCTCGCCGCGGTGGCGAAAATCCGTTCTTCCTCGTCGCTCCCGGCGTCGCGGGCGGGTGCCGCCGAAAGGATCTGTCCGAGGAAGCTCTTGCGCGAGGTCCCGACGAGGATGGGCTTCGAAAGCTGCGAGAGCGCCGCGAGGTTTCTGAGGAGAGTGAGATTGTGCTCCAGAGTCTTTCCGAAGCCGATGCCGGGGTCGACGAGGATGGATTCGCTCGCGACCCCGGACGATTCCGCTTTTTCGATCGCGCGCCCGAGATACTCCGTGACCTCGGCGACCACGTCTCGATAGGAAGGCGAAGCCTGCATCGTCGAGGGCGCTCCCTTCATGTGCGTGAGCACCAGACCCGCTTTCGCGCGGGCGACGACCGCCGCCATTCGGGAATCGGCAAGAGCGGAGACGTCGTTGACGATGTCCGCCCCGGCGTCGAGCGCCCGTTCCGCCACTGCCGCCCTTCGGGTATCGACGGAGATGAGGACGCGAGATAGAGGGCGAAGGCGCAAAACCACCGGCACCACTCGACGGATCTCTTCCTCGACGGCGGTTTCGGAGGCACCCGGACGGGTCGACTCGCCCCCGATATCGACGATGTCCGCGCCCGCTTCCGCCAGATTGAGGGCGAAGGCGAGCGCCTCGTCGGGGTCGAGACGACGGCTTCCCGCGTAGAAAGAATCGGGGGTGACGTTCACCACTCCCATGAGGGCGGTCGTCTCCCCGAGCTTCAGTCTCTCGTTCTTCGCTCGGAAGGTCAGAGCGCGCACTTCCGGCCTTTCGATAAAATCACCGAGCGCCTCGACGAAGCCGCGGCTGAGCTAGCTCGCTAGCTTAGTAAATCCTTCGCTCGGTAAGCGTAGCTATGATTGGGTGACGCTGCCCGGATTTTGCAGGATGGGAGGGGTGAGGGTGGCCTTCCGCTCCTTCTCCTTCGGCTCCTTGGCTTCCGCTCTTTCCGGGGCCACTTCGTCCACGGATTCACGCGGCTTCAGCGGCAGTCCCTCGACCAGCATCCGGACATCCTCGGCGTCGAGCACCTCGCGCTCGAGGAGGGCCTCCGCCACCCTCTGCAGGGGCGGCCGGTGCTCCGTCAGGATGTGCCGGGCGCGCGCGTAATTCTGTTCGACGATGCGCTTGACCTCCTGGTCGATCCTGAGTGCGGTGTCCTCGGAGTAATCCTGATGTCTCGCGATGTCCCGCCCGAGGAAGATCTGCTCCTCCCGCCTTCCGAAAGTGAGGGGACCCATCTTCTCGCTCATCCCCCATTCGCACACCATCTTGCGGGCGAGCTCCGTCGCCTTCTCGAGGTCGTCGTGGGCGCCCGTGGTCAGCTGATTGAGGACGAGCTCCTCCGCGATCCGCCCGCCCATCTTCACCGCGATCATCGCCTCGACGTAGTCGCGGTCGTGGCTGTATCGATCGGATTCGGGAAGGAGCATGGTGACGCCCATCGCCATGCCGCGCGGGATGATCGTCACCTTGTGGATGGGATCGGCCTCTTTGATGAAAACCGCGACCAGCGCGTGGCCCGCTTCGTGATAGGCGGTGGTCCGCTTCTCGTGGTCGCTCATGATGAGGGAGCGCCGCTCCGAGCCCATCAGCACCTTGTCCTTGGCTTCCTCGAAGTCCGCCATCTTCACGACCTTCTGCCCGCGCCGGGCGGCGCTCAGCGCCGCTTCGTTCACCATGTTGGCCAGATCGGCGCCGGAGAAGCCCGGAGTGCCCCGCGCGAGAATGGAAAGGTTCACGTCGTTCGCGAGCGGAATGCGGCTGGTGTGGACCTTGAGGATTCCCTCGCGGCCAGCGACGTCGGGAAGCGAGACCACCACCCGGCGGTCGAAGCGGCCCGGCCGGAGGAGAGCGGGGTCGAGCACGTCGGGCCGGTTGGTGGCGGCGATGAGGATGACCCCCTCGTTCGATTCGAAGCCGTCCATCTCCACCAGCAGCTGGTTCAGGGTCTGCTCCCGCTCGTCGTGGCCGCCGCCGAGTCCGGCTCCGCGGTGCCGTCCGACGGCGTCGATCTCGTCGATGAAGATGATGCAAGGGGCGTTCTTCTTGCCCTGCTCGAAGAGGTCCCGAACCCGGCTGGCGCCGACACCCACGAACATCTCGACGAAGTCCGAGCCGCTGATGGAAAAAAACGGCACGTTGGCCTCACCCGAGATGGCGCGGGCGAGGAGGGTCTTTCCCGTTCCCGGAGGTCCCATGAGGAGGACGCCCTTGGGGATTCTCCCGCCGAGCTTCTGGAACTTCTGGGGCTCGCGCAGGAAGTCGATGATCTCCTGGAGCTCCTCTTTCGCTTCGTCGACTCCGGCGACGTCCTTGAAAGTCACTTTCTTCTGCTGGCTGCTGCTGAGCTTGGCCTTGCTCTTGCCGAAAGAGAGCGCCCGGTTACCCGAGCCCTGCATCTGCCTCATGAAAAAGATGAGGAAGGCGATCATGATGACGATGGGGGTCCAGCTGATGATGTGACCGAGCCAAGAGGAGCTATTGGCGTCCCGCGCGCTCACTTCGACGCCCTTGTCCAGCATGATATTCACCAGGTTCTCGATCTGGGGAGGAGCGAACGTCCGGAACGTCTGGGCGTTCTTGAACTCTCCCGTGATCTGACTCCCGGCGCCGGATCCGGTCATGATCACCTTGGCGACGGAACCCCTCTCGAGCTGAGCCATGAAGTCGGAAAAGCTCAGTACGTGTTCGTTCTTCTGGATGCGCGACTGCACGGTCCAAAACAGAAAGATCACGAGGGCCGCGACCATCCAGAACATCAAGTTCTTCATGGTGGAGTTCAAGGGTGCCTCCGAATCGAAAGATTTCTCGAGGTCATAATTCGAAGGGAGCTACGAAGCCGCGAAGCCGATGAACGGGGCTCCGCGATGCTGCTCCTCATAACCCAGTCCGTAGCCCGCGACGAAGCCCTCTTGTTCGAGCTCGAAGCAGGCGTAGTCCACGGGACAGTCGACTTTCCGGTGCGCCTCTCGGTTGATGAGCGCCACCACTTTCAGCGACCGGGGTTTCCACGTCTCCTGGATGTGTCCGGTGATGAACGAGAGCGTGACCCCGGTATCGACGACTCCCTGGATCAACAATACGTCGCGGCCGCTGAAATCGGTCGCGTTTCCGAACGCGATATCGACGCGGCGGGCATCCGACGAGCCCACCTTGAGGAAATCGCAGGTGAGCGGGAGATCGATCGACCGTATCAGGTCCGCCATGAACACCATGGAGTTGGGAAGGATCCCGACCGAAGCCACGTTCTCCGGGGCGAAGTCCCGGGTGATCCTGAGCCCGAGCTCCTTCACCCGCCCGCGGATCTCCTCCTCGGTGAAGAGCACCCGGAGTCCGTCGCCGGCGCTCATACGGTCTCCCAACGAAACGAGAGCCGGGACGAGCCGGGCGAAACCCGGGATGCTTCGGAAACTCCATGTCCTACCACCCAGAGGATCTCCTCACCAGAATCACCGAGACTCGAAAGACCGCGCACCAAAAGCGGAACCCGCGACCTCGAGTCTCGTGACACTTTCCTGTCCATAAGATAGCGCGAGAGCGGCTTCGACCCGGGCGCTCCCAGAGGGTGGAACCGGTCCCCTGGCCTGGGGCTTCTCACCTTGAGCTCCGGCACGCGTCCGTCGAATCCCACCATGACCGCATTCCCAAAGGGTAGTGGGGCATCTCGATTCGGCAGCTCTCGATCCGGCAGCGCTCGATTCGGCTCCTCGATCCGTGTCGAGAGGGTTCCGAGGCCCTCTGGAATCCGGACTCGGGATGGAATCGACAATAGGTACTCGAAGCCATTATAGCCCCGTTCGCGCGCTTTCCACGCCCGCGCCGTCGAACCCAGACGAAATCGCATCTGGTCGAAGGAGAGCTCGACCACGAGCTCCGGAAGGTGCAGCTCGCGGCCGCTTTGACCCTCCTCCGCCAAGGCCAGGACGTCCTCGATGTGACGGTGAGAGACGTTGCCGAGTCCCCGAAGCCGCTCGATCGCGAGGCGGATCAAACGGCGCCGGAGAGCGAGCGGGTGGCGAGAGAGCGCTTTCTTGTCGAGCCGGATCTCGTCCCGCGATACGGCGGCCAATCCGTCGAAAGCCTCCCTCGTTTCCGCCTCCATCCACTCCTCCTCGTCCCTGAGGAGCGACGCGCTGCGGGCAAGAGTCTCGACGAGCCGGGGGTTGTATGCCGACGAAAGCCGCGGGAGCTCCTCGTGTCGGATTCGGTTCCGGGTGAACCTGGGGTCGGCGTTCGATGGATCTTCACGAAAACTCGCCCCTCTCTCTTCGAGGTAGCGTTCGATCTCCCGCCTCCGTACTTCGATCAGGGGGCGAACGATTCCGCCGTCCTTGACGGCCGTGACCGCCTTGATCGCCCTGACCGGATGAATCGCTCCAAGTCCACGCGAGCCCGAGCCGCGGAGAAGACGCAGGAGAAACGTCTCCGCCTGATCGTCGAGGGTATGGCCGACGGCGATTCTCTGGGCGCCGAAATGCGCCGCCTGGGCTTCCAGAAACTCATAGCGGGCGTTGCGGCCCTCGGCTTCGATCGAGCGTTTGTTCTTGCGCGCTCGCTCGAAGACGTCGACCCGGCCCGACACGAAGGGAAGCGACAGCCTTTCCGAAAGCGAGTGGCAAAAAGCTTCGTCCTCGGAGGCCTCCGCGCGCAGGCCGTGGTTCAAGTGGGCGAGGACCAGCGAGATCCCGAAGCGAGGTTTCAGCTCGACGAGGAGCTCCGTGAGCGCGACCGAATCGGCGCCGCCGGAAAGGCCGACGAGCACGCGGTCGCCCGGATGGACCATTCGGTACCGGTCGATGGTTCGGATGACTTTCGAAGTCAGCATCGCTCGAGGACACCACTCCTTCGGCGCAAAATTGGACCGAGTCGATTCTGGATGACGCTCTCGCGCTCGCCTGGAGTTCCGTCTAAGTGTATCATGATAGAAGAGTTTCTAGAAAGCTGTCAAACTCACCCGCCTGGCGAGAGGACGAGAGCCATGGACGACAAGTGCTGGCGCTGCGAGGCGACCGAACCAGACCGCACCATCAAGAAATGCGTGATCTGCTTCAAGTATTACTGCAACGAATGTGCGGCCGACCGTAACGGGCGCACGTTCTGCTCGAAACAGTGCGGGGATTTCTTCTTCTTCGGCGACGAGGAGTAAAGGAGGAAGCCCGGAAGACGTGAAGATCGCCGTCATCGGGGCGGGTGGATGGGGAACCGCTCTCGCCAAAATCCTTTCCGAGAACGGGCTCGAGGTCGTCCTCTGGTGCCGTGAAGAGGACGTGCGGCGCTCAATCGGCGAGCGCCGTGAGAACGAGCGTTTTCTCCCGGGAATCTCGCTCCCCGCGAGCCTGAGGACGACCGGGAGTCTCGAGGAGGCCGCTCGCGGCGCCGAAGTCCTCGTTCTCGCCGTGCCCTCGCCCTACATGCGCCCGATCGCATCCGAGATCGCGCCTTTTGCTCGGGATATCGCGAGCGTCATCAGCGCGACCAAAGGTCTCGAGGAGACGACCCACTTCCGCATGAGCGAGGTGATCTCGCAAACGCTCGAAGGCGCCGTCCCCGTGGTCCTCTCGGGGCCGACTTTCGCCCGCGAGGTCGCCCTCGGAGAGCCGACGGCGCTGGTCGCCGCGTGCGCGGCTCTCGAAGGCGCGAAAGAGATCCAGGCGTGTTTCTCGACACCGAGCTTCCGTATCTACACCAACGACGACGTCCTCGGCGTGGAGCTCGGCGGAGCGCTCAAGAACGTGATCGCCCTCGCGGCCGGGGTCGCGACCGGCCTCGGTCTCGGGCACAATCCGAAAGCGGCGCTCATGACCCGGGGGCTCGCCGAAATCTCGCGCCTGGCAGAGACGATGGGAGGGCGGCGAGAAACGCTCGCCGGGCTCGCGGGCATGGGAGACCTGGTGCTCACCTGCACCGGCCATCTCTCACGCAACCGGCAAGTCGGGATCGAGCTCGGAAAGGGCCGCTCGCTCGAGGACATCCTTGCGGGGATGGAGCAGGTCGCCGAGGGCGTCAGAACCACTCACGCGGCGGTGGCCCTCGCGAAGGAGCACGGCGTCGAGATGCCGATCGTCCTTCAGATGGAACGGCTGCTCCGAGGCGAGACTACTCCTGAGGAAGTCATGCGGGAGCTAATGACCCGCCCATTGAAAGCGGAATAAACCCGGAAAAACCTAGAAGTATTCCAGGATCTCGTAGGTCGTCGTTCTTTGGGCGGGGCGGAAGCCGGCTTCTCGAATGAGGATCTTGATTTCGTCCGTCGTGGTCTGGTTCACGAAGCCCGTCGCCCTGTGGACGTTTTCTTCGAACAGAGTTCCTCCGAAGTCGTCCGCGCCCCAGTGAAGCGCGACCTGGCCCGTCTTCTTTCCTTCGGAGAACCACGAGGCCTGCACGTGATCGAAGTTGTCGAGGTAGAGCCGCGACGCCGCGAGCATGCGCAGGTACTGGTTGGGACCGGCGTGGCGCGGGTACTTCTTCTCGAGAGGGGTGTTGCCCGGCTTGAAGCTCCAGGGGACGAAAGCGGTGAACCCGTGGAATTCGTCCTGGAGGGCGCGAATTCCGTCGAGGTGCTCGACCACGTCCTCGTCGGTCTCGACGTGGCCGTACATCATCGTCGCCGTCGAACGGAAGCCGAGCGAATGGGCCTCGCGGTGCACGTCGAGCCAGCTCGCGCCCATGCCTTTCTTGTGGGAGATCTTTCGCCGCACGCGCTCGGAAAGAATCTCGGCGCCCCCGCCCGGAAGAGTGCTCTGTCCCGCCTCTTTCAGCCGCTTCAGCACCTCCCGGACCGGCAGGCCCGAGACCTGGGCCATACCGTCGATCTCGGCGGCGGACCAGAAGTGGGGAGTGACGCCGGGAAATCTTTCCTTCACCGTCCGGACCATTTCGACGTAGTAATCGAAGGGAAGATCGGGGTTGACCCCTCCCTGCATCAGGACGGTGGTGACGCCGCGCTCGACCGCCCGATCGATCTTCTCCATCATCTCGGAGATGGTGTGGGTGTAGGCCTCGTGGTGTCCCGGGGGCCGATAGAAAGCGCAGAACGTGCAATCGACGTTGCAGGCATTGGTGTAGTTCGGGTTGGTGTCGATGACGAAGGTGACGACGGGGTCGGGAAAGCGCCGCCTCCTGGCCTCCATCGCGAGCTGTCCCAGGTCGAGAAGCGGTGCTTCCCCGAGAAGGAATAATCCCTCGTCCCGGTCGAGCCGTCTCTCGCTCCGGACTTTCTCCCGTATGGCGCCAAAGCGATCGGCGGTGGAGTTCATCGTCACATCGGCCTCAGCAGGTCGCGCTCGAGCACCAGGCGCCGGAACTCCGCGAGTCCGCGCATCTCCTCGGGTCCGAGCCGGTAGTGGAAATTCCGCAGATAGGAAGCGAGATCTTCGGCGCGGCCGAGCTCCCCCGCGAACTCCGCCGCGATCTCGTCGACCTGGGACATGCCGAGCTCGAACGAGCGAGAGAGGAGATCTTCAAATCTTCGCTTCACGTTCTCCGGAAGGGATCGGCGGATGGCCCAGAGGGCGAAGACGAAGGGAAGCCCTGTCCAGGCCCACCACTCCGAAGCAAGATCGTAGCGATGGGGGAAGCCGGGGGTGGGCCTCACGTTCTGGCTCAACGCCTCGTTTCCGATGACGAGAAACGCGTCCGTCTCGGTCCTCGCGCCGCGCACGTAGGCCCGAGGGCAAACGGCGTAGCGGTCTTCGAGGACGAGCCTCAAGAGCCGCGCCGAAGTCGATGTCTCTTCGGTGATTCCCACGAGCGCGCCGTCGAGCGCTTCGATCGGCCGTTTGCTCGCGAGAAGGATGCTTCGCACTTCCTCGCGATTCGCGACCCCGAGCCCGCCCACCGGCTCGTAGCGCTCGGCGTTCACCAGATAGTCGGCGGTCGCGAGGAGCCCCGCGTCGATCTCGCCCCGGGACGCCATGCGGCCGAGCTCGCTCGGGGGTGTGGGGATGAGCCGGTGCTCCCCAAGGAGGAGCGGATAGAACGGCTGGCTGTTCAGGTACGAGATCTGACCCACGACCAAGCGCATGGGGTTTAGTCGTAGGCTTCAACGACGTTATAGAGGGCGTCGCGCTCCACCGGACGCTTACCCGCCTCGCGGATCATCTCGACCAGCTTGTCGCGGGCGAGACCGACGGCGCTCTTCGCCTGCGCGTAGTGGGCGATGCGCTCCTCGCCGATGGTGCCGTCGAGATCGCTCGCGCCGAAGTTCAGCGCCACCGACGCGATCTCTTCGCCGAGCATGATCCAGTAGGATTTGATGTGGGGAAAGTTGTCGAGGAGAAGCCGCGCCGCGGCCACCGTTCGCAGGTCCTCGATGGCGGACGCCTGCCGCTCGGCGAGCCCCGTGGCACCCGGCTGGAGCGCTAGCGGAATGAAGGAGAGGAACCCCGGACTCTCGTCCTCCGCCTCTCGCAGCCGCATCATGTGAGAGACCCGCTCCTCGTACGTCTCGATGTGCCCGTAGAGGAGCGTCGCGTTCGAGGGAATCCCCATCCGGTGGGCGATGCGGTGAATCTCGAGCCACCTTTCGGCACCCATCTTGTGCTTGAAGGTCGCCTCCCGGACTCTCTCGGAGAAAACCTCGGCGCCGCCTCCGGGGAGAGACTGAAGCCCGGCCTCCTGGAGCCGCTCGAGAACCTCGGGTACTTCCAACTTCGCGATACGAGCGAACCAGTCGATCTCGACCGCGGTCCAGGCCTTGATCTGGATCGTGGGGTAGGCCTCGTGGATCGCTTCCATGATCCCGAGGTACTGCTCGAACTTCCACTTGGGGTGGAGACCGCCGACGATGTGGACTTCCGAAAGCTCCGGCGTCAGCTTTCCCAGGATCTCTTCGATGGTCATCTCGTAGGCGTGGGCGTCGCCGGGTCTCGCGGCAAAGTCGCAGAACACGCAGTCGAGGACGCAGAGGTTCGTGGGATTGATCTGCCGGTTCATGACGAAGAACACGTCGTTGCCGGACTTGCCGCGCTTGACGAAGTCCGCCATCTTTCCGATGGCGGTCAGATCCCAGCTCTTCAGGACGGCAAGGCCGTCGTCGAAATCGAGGCGTTCCCGACTCCGAACCTTGTCCCAAACCGGGACCAGGGCCTGGTCGTGGAAAACGATGTCTTCTACGGCTAGCGGCATGGGGACTCTCGAACGAGATTCTTACACACCCACCCGGTGGCCGCCAGTTTCAGGAAATCTCCTCCGATCTCCAGCCGCCGGCGACTCCGACCCCGATGAGCGGGAGCACCTTGTCGACGAATCCGTTCACCACGTCGTCCATCGACTCGGGGTTCTTGTACCAGGGAGGGGAGACGGGCATGACGATGGCGCCCTCCCGCGAGAGCTTCAGCGCGTTCTCGAGAGCGATGGAGGAGAGCGGGGTCTCGCGGATACCAACGACCAGGCGCATCCTCTCCTTGAGCGCGACTTGCGCCGCCCGGGTCACGAGAGTGTCAGCGATCCCGCTCGCGATCTTCCCGAGGGTCGAGACGCTGCAAGGGAGGAGGATGAGGCCATCGTGGCGATTGGAGCCCGAGGAAAAAGGAGCCGCGAGGTCGTCGTCGCGGAAGACGGCTTTCACGTAGGGCGCGAGATCGTCGACGGTGAGACCGAGCTCGTGGTCCAGCACCCGCCGGCCCCACTCGGACACGATGAGGAATTTTTCGCCGGGACAACGCTCGAGAAATTTCACCCCGTAGATGACCCCCGAGGATCCGGTGATTCCGACGACGTAGCGCATCAGGACACGAAGGGAGGATAGAGGCCGAGAGCGATGAACCCCAAGACCGCGAATCCCACCACGGCGTTGATCTTGAAGAACGCGAGGTCGACGTCGCTCGCGAGGGTGTGCTCGGCTTTCAGGAGCGCGCCGATGAGACCGAGGAATAGCGCTGCGAGGGGACCCTCGAGAGCGCGCAGGTACAGGATTCCGAGGAGAAGGAAGGCGGCGGCATGGAACGCGGCCGAGACCCGAAGCGCCCGATCCTTGCCGAGCCGAGACGGCAGCGAGTGGAGTCCTTTGGACCGATCGAAATCCTGGTCGAGCGTCGCGTAAATGATGTCGAACCCGGCCACCCAGAAGAGCGTGAAAAGGGAGAGCAGCAAGGCGCTCCCGAAATCACCAAAGTCGAGCTGCACCGCGTACCAGGCGCCGAGCGGCGCCATGGCGAGTGCCGCGCCGACCCCGAGATGGGCCAGAATCGTGAAGCGCTTGAGAAGCGGATACATGAGGAAGATCGCGAGGGGAATCGGGGCCAGCAGGAGGCACCGGGGCGAAATCCCGCAGGCCGCGGCGAGAAAGACAGCGACCCCGGCACCGGTCACGGCCCAGGCCTCCGTCGCCGACATGGCGCCCGAAGGAAGCTCGCGTTTTTCCGTGCGCGGGTTCTGCCCATCGATTTCGCGGTCGAGAATGCGGTTCAAGCCGAGCGCCGCGGTCCTCGCGCCGGTGCCCGCCGCGAGGATCAGGAGGAGCGTCCGGAGGGAGAGCTCTCCCCGAGCGAGAAGCGCCCCGCTCAGGAGGATCGGGAACGAGAAGAGCGTGTGCTCGATCTTCACGAACCGGCTGTAGGTGAGGACTCGCTCCATGTTTGCTCTTTCCGTATCTCTTTCTCCGCTCGCGCCGGGTTCGCGGATTTGCCGCACCCGGCTATTAGAAACACCTTTGACAGCCCGACGCAATGCCGACTAGAATCCCCGCCCGAACTCACTTCGATGAATGCATCGTGCCAAGACTCTCACAAATCGAAGGTTCAGATCGAGACGCCGGTCCGGGTTCGGAGGCGAATGCGAACGCGAAGAACGAACGGGGGCTCACGGGTGGTCCGAGGTGACGTTGACAAGCGACAATGTTATTCTCGACCGCGGGTCAGTGGATGCCGTTCCAAAGCCAATGTCACGGAATGTCACGGAAGCGATTCGGCGCTCGATGGAGGTAGGCAGCTCAAATGAAAAAGAAAAAGAAAAAGACCACGAAAAAGAAGGCCGCCCGGAAGGCCACGAAGAAGGCTTCGAAGCGCAAGGCGACGAAGAAAGCCGGCAAGAAAGCCGCCAAAAAGGCCACCAAGAAAGCGGCCAAGAAGACGGCGAAGGCTAAAAAGTCAAAGTCCGCGAAGAAAGCCAAGCCGGCTGCGCCCAAGAAGGCCGCTACCACTCCAAAACCTGCGGCTCCGGCCGCCCCGGCAACGCCGCCTTGGGAAACCACGGGTGGCGAGGGCGGTTCTTGGGGCGGTGAATCGGCTCCGGAGGGCGGCTTCGAAGAGCCCGAGGGCGGTCTCGCCGACGATAACGACGACGAGTTCGAGTCCGCGTACTAGTCTTCCGGAGGCTCCCTCAAGCCGAGCCCGTCGTTTACTGGTTTCCGCTTGGCTGACCGGCGCTACGTCGGGCCCAGACGGGGAGCGTCTCGAGTGCAACCGAGGCGCTCCCGCCTCCGTCGGACCGCCCTCTATTCGTCGAGCCGGAAGCGGCCGCTCTCGGCGAAGTGTTTCATGTCGCACTGAGGGCAAGTCACGAACTCGCGCCCGGACGCGCGCTCGATCATCCCGGAGGCATCATCGGCTTCGATGGGTGCTCCGCAGCTGCAGTAGAGCACCCCTTCCTCGAGGAAGATGTCGTCTTCGACTTCCAAGTCGTCGCTCATGGTCGAGTTCCTCTTATGTTCGGTGAAACTGTGGGAAATCGAGAAGATTATATCATTGTCGTGCTAGGATGGCTCGCTTCGGAAGGTCCCATCGGGGCCTCGCCAGAATCCAATCAGCAACCATCGGTATGAAAATGGAACCAAAGAACACCACCGGCCCAGCTTGGGCTTCGCTAATTCTCGCAATCAGCACCGCTCTCGCGCTCGGCTCCTGCGGAGCCACCGAAGTCGGCGTCACGGACGACGAGATTCTAATCGGCACTTGGGCGCCTTTGACCGGGCCCGCATCCCACCTGTCGAGCATCGCCAAAGCGATGGAAGCTTACTTCCGTTACGTGAACGAAGAAGAGGGCGGAGTCCACGGACGAAAGCTGCGCCTTCTCATGAAGGACGACGCGTACGACCCGTCGAAGACTCCCGCGGTGGCCAAGGAGCTGGTGGAGGTAGAGAAGGTGTTCGCGATCCTCGGCGGGAGCGGCACCGCGAATTGTCTCGCGGTCAAGGATTACATCGCGAACGAGTTCCTCCCGTGGATCAATCCCGGCTCCGGCGCCCGGGCTCTGACGTCTCCGATGAACGCGTACGTGTTCTCGACCTTTCCGTCCTACGTAACCGAGGGAAGGATTCTCGCGAAGTACGCCTCCGAGAATCTCCCGGCCACGAAGTACGGACTCCTCTACCAGGACGACGCCTTCGGCCGCGAGGGCCAGGAGGGCCTGCGCCTCGGTCTGCGGAATACCGGCAAGGAGATCGCGGTCGCGCAAACGTACAAGGTGGGCGATTCCGATCTGTCGGCCGCCGCCCAAAAGTTCAAGGATGACGGAGTCGAATTGATCTTCGTCTGGACGATCGCCGAGGGCGCCGCGGCGCTGGTGAAGGGCATGGGAGCCATCGAGGGCTACAAGCCCCAGATCGTCGGAAGCCAGATTCTCGCGGACCCCGTGATGTTCGACCTCGCCGGCGCCGGCTGGGAAGGGGCGATCGTCGCTTCGAGCATCCCCGAGCCGGACTCGAGCGAGCCGGGAGCGGTACGGGCGCTGGCAATCATCGAGAAGTACGGCGAAGGCCTGCATTTCGGAACCTACGCCCTCTGGGGCCTCTCCCGCGCCGAGGTCCTCGTCGAAGGGCTGAAGCGCTCGGGACCAGAGCTCACGCGCCTCAAGCTCCTCGTGTCGCTCGAGACCATCCACGATTGGGACGAGAACTTCCTGTCTCACCCGATCAACTTCGACGGGGAGAACCACCTGGGCTTGAACGCCGTCAAGCTGAGCAAGGCGGAGGGAGGGACCCTGGTCCACCTTACCGATTGGTTGGAGCCGTAGAGACGCGCGGCAAACTCGAGCAGGGCTCTTCTTGACCGGCCGAGCCCGCCTTCAATAGAATCCGCTCCGCGTCGTTTGCGCCCTGCTCTTCCCAGAGAGCGAATCATTCATGGCGCCGCCGAGAAGCCGGTTTCGCCGTCCCGCCGTCGGGAACGTCTCGACCGTGTCTCCCGGCGCCGGAGGGAGGCCGCGGTGATGAAGTTCGGAAGGATGCTCCGGAAGCTCCGTGAAGAGAAAAACATCAGCATCGCAAAGTTCGCGAGAAGCGTCGGGATGAGCCCTACGTACCTCGCACCCATCGAGCGTGACGTCTTTCCGCCTCCCGCCGAATCCAAAGTGGTGCGGATCGCGAGGGCCCTCGATCAGGATCCCGACGAGTTCCTCGCTCTCGCCGGACGGGTCGGGAGCGATCTGAGACGAATCATCTACCGCCAGCCCCGCCAGGCGGCCGAGATTCTCCGGGCGATAGACGGCTTGCCGCAGGAGGCGATCGACGAGCTGGTCGATGCCGCGCGGCGAAAGACCCGCCGGCGCAAAACACTAGTCAGTAATCAGTGATGACCGAGCCGTCCGGGGGTTTTCCCGATCTCAGGATCGTTCCCGTGGCCGACCTCCTCCTGCACGAGAGGGTCGACCTCGAGAGGGTGACCCGCCTCATCGACCGCCTCTCCGCCGACGGGATCCTGAAGAACCCTCCCATCGTCGCGAGCCTCCCGGGAAGCGACCGGTTCCTTCTCCTCGACGGGGCCAATCGGGTCTCCGCCGTACAGAACCTCGACATCCCCCACTTGATCGTTCAGGTCGAGCCCTTCGAGAACGAGAATCTCGAAGTCCGGCACTGGAACCACGTGGTCCGTGACATCGAGGCGCGGGAGCTCCTGTTGAAGGCGCGGGAGATTCCCGGCGTGTCCGTGAGAGAGGGCCGCCCCGAGGATTCCGCGAACCAAGAGGGATTCCTCGCGACGGTCACCACGGCGGAGGATCGATCCCTTCATCTCTACGATCGGGGGAGCCTCGCCGCCCGCGTCGAGAACCTCCATGCCGTGGTCGGCGTCTACTACCGCGGGGAAGCGCGCATGGACCGGGTGAACCATTCGGACGTGGCCGCGCTGCGGCAGCACCATCCCCACTTCGGAGCCCTGGTCTCGTTCCCCGATTTCGCCAAGTCCGACGTGCGCGCGGTCGCCGAGGGAGGCCATCTCCTTCCATCAGGGGTCACCCGCATCCTCGTTCCCCGCCGTGTGCTCGGATTCAACCTTCGGCTGCCCCTCCTGAAGTCGAACCTCCCGCTCGAAGAGAAGCGGCGGTGGCTCGTGGAGGAGATGCGGCACAAGGTCTCCGAGCACAAGGTGCGCTACTACCAGGAGCCGACGTTCGTCTTCGACGACTGAACTCCCCTCTCATGCCTCTCATGAAAGACCATAAGACCGCGCTCTCGGACCTCGCCTCCGCCCAATGGCGGCTCGCTCTGACGCTCACCGCGGCGATGATGGCGGTTTACTTCAGCTTCATCCTTCTGGTGGCCTTCGCGAAGCCCCTTCTCGGGACGATAGTCGTTCCCGGCCTGAGCCTCGGGATCCTTCTGGGGGCGCTCGTGATCGTCTCCGCCTGGATCTTCATCTGGATTTACGTTCGCTGGGCCAACGGTCACTACGATCGCACCGTGAGCTCTCTTCGAGGACAGGATTGATGGGCGGGGTCGATCCCGTGGCCATCGGGTTCTTCTTCGCTTTCATCGGTCTCACCCTCGGCATCACCTACTGGGCGGCGCGGAAGACCCGGACGGCGGAGCACTTCTACGCGGCGGGGCGAAGCGTCACCGGACTTCAGAACGGGCTCGCGCTCGCCGGGGACTACATGAGCGCCGCGAGCTTTCTCGGCATCGCCGGACTCGTCGCCCTCTCCGGGTTCGACGGCCTCATCTACTCCATCGGATTTCTCGTGGGCTGGCCCATCGTGATGTTCCTCATCGCCGAGCCCCTCCGGAACCTCGGCAAGTACACGTTCGCCGACGTCGTGGCCTACCGGCTCTCGCAGCGCCCGGTGCGAATCGCCGCGGCCTTCGGGACCCTCTCCGTCGTTTCCTTCTACCTCATCGCTCAGATGGTGGGGGCGGGGAATCTGATTCGGCTTCTGTTCGGCTTGTCCTACGAGGTCGCGGTGGTCATCACCGGCGGAGTGATGCTTCTCTACGTGCTCTTCGGAGGGATGATCGCGACGACCTGGGTCCAGATCGTGAAAGCGGTTCTCCTCCTGGGAGGCGCCTTTCTTCTGGCGCTCATGGTACTCCTGCGATTCTCACTCAATCCGCTTCTGCTTTTCGCCGCCGCGGCGGAGCGCTACGGCGAGGCCGTCCTCGCCCCGGGTCAGCTCGTCTCCGACCCTATCGATGCGATCTCTCTCGGCCTCGCGCTGATGCTCGGAACCGCGGGGCTCCCGCACATTCTCATGCGCTTCTATACCGTGCCCGACGCCCGCACGGCGAGAACTTCCGTCAGCTACGCCACCGCCTTCATCGGCTTTTTCTATCTGCTCACGTTCATTCTCGGCTTCGGGGCCATGGTCCTCGTGGGACAAGACGCGGTCCGGGCGGCGGACCCCGGCGGGAACATGGCGGCGCCGCTTCTCGCGGCCGCGGTCGGGGGAAGGGGCTTTCTCGGGTTCATCTCCGCCGTCGCGTTCGCGACCATCCTCGCGGTGGTGGCGGGCCTCACGCTTTCGGGAGCGGCCGCGCTCTCGCACGATCTCTGGGTGAACGTGGTGCGCCGGGGAGAGGCGCCCGAGCGCGAGCAGCTCGTCGTGGCGCGCCTCGCGACGGTCCTTCTCGGCGCCCTTGCCATCGTCCTCGGCGTGGTGTTCAAAGGGCAAAACGTCGCCTATATGGTGGGCCTCGCCTTCGCCATCGCCGCGAGCGCCAACTTCCCCGCGCTGGTCCTCTCCATCTTCTGGCGGCCGTTCACTACCCGTGGCGCTCAGGCGAGCATGATCGCCGGAACGCTCTCGGCGCTGGTCCTGATCTACCTCTCGCCTACCATCCAGGTGAGCGTCCTCGGCCGCGAGGAGGCGTACTTCCCCCTTCGGAACCCGGGGCTCGTGACCATCCCGCTCGCGTTCGTCGTGGGCATAGCCGTCTCTCTTCTTACGCCCGAGAGAAGCGCCGACGAGGCATTCCCCGCCCAAAAGCGCCGTCTTCATCTGGGCGCGGACTGACGCGCCCTGAGAGCCCGAGGTCCAGACGTCACACTGGAGGGATTCCTCCGCTCATGCTAGGATTTTCGCCATGTCCGGACATTCCAAGTGGCATTCGATCAAGCACAAGAAGGCCGCCATCGACTCCAAGCGAGGCAAGGCCTTCACCCAGATCATCAAGGAAATCACCGTCGCCGCCCGCACCGGCGGCGGTGACGTGAACTTCAACCCCCGCCTCCGCCTCGGCGTCGAAAAGGCCAAGGCGGAGAACATGCCCAAGGACAACATCGAGCGCGCCATCAAGAAAGGGACGGGGGAGCTCGAAGGCTTCAACCTGGAAGAGGTGAGCTACGAGGGTTACGGCCCTGGCGGAGTCGCGGTCTTCATCGAAGCGACGACCGACAACCGCAACCGCACGGTGGGCGAGGTCCGTCATTCGTTCGCCAAGTACGGAGGCAACCTCGGTGAAGCCGGCTCGGTGGGATGGATGTTCCACAAGAAGGGCTACATCGTCGTCGAGCGCAAGGACGCCCCCGAGGAGACGCTCCTCGAGATCGTTCTCGAGGCCGGAGGCGAGGACGTCAAGGAAGACGAGAGCAACTGGGAGATCTTCACCCCGCCCGAGGCGTTCCCCGCCGTTCGCGACGCCCTCAAAGCCAAGGGGATTCCGATCGCGATGGAAGAGCTGGGAATGATCCCGCAGACCAGCGTGAAGCTCGAGGGCAAGCAGGCGCTGCAGATGCTGAAGCTCATGGAGGCCCTCGAGGAGCACGACGACCTGACGCACGTCTGGGCGAACTTCGACATCGAGGAAAAAGAGATCGAAGCAGCGATGTCGAAGTGACGTGGTGCGAATCCTCGGGATCGACCCAGGCACTCAGGCAACGGGCTTCGGTGCCATCGATTCCGACGGCCATCGGCATTCGGTGGTCGAGTACGGCGTCATCAAAACACCCGCGAGCTTTTCTTTCCCCGAGAAGCTCCACTTCATCCACCAGGGCATCGTCGAGGTTCTCGATCGAACCCGGCCCGGGGAAGTGGTGGTGGAGGACCTGTTTTACGCCACGAACGTGAAGAGCGCCTTGAGGCTCGGCCACGTGCGCGGGGTGACGCTCATCGCCGGGGTCGCCCGGGGGCTCGCGGTCTTCGAGTACTCGCCGCTCGAGGTGAAGCAGGCGGTGGTGGGCTACGGGCGCGCCGACAAACAGCAGGTCCAGAAGATGGTCGCGCTCCTCCTCGGGCTCAAGGAGCCGCCCGAGCCCAACGACGTCGCCGACGCGCTCGCGGTGGCACTCTGCCACGCTCACCGGATGCGCTACCTCGAGAAAGTGTCGAAGGCGCTTTGATCGCCTACCTCGAAGGCCGCCTCACCCGGAAGTCGCCGAGCCAGCTCGTGGTGCTCGTTAACGGCGTGGGCTACAAGCTCTTCATTCCCGTGTCCACGTATTACGAGCTTCCCGAGGAAGGGTCGGAGGTGTCGCTCCACGTGTACACCCACGTGCGCGAAGACGTCCTCGCCCTTTACGGCTTCGCGAGCGTAACCGAGGAGCGCCTTTTTCAGCGCCTGATCGGCGTGAACGGCGTCGGCCCGGCCCTCGCGCTGAAGGTCATGTCGGGTCTCGAGCCGAAAGCGCTGGTCGATGCGATACGCTCGTCCGACCTGAGGCGCTTGAGCTCGATCCCCGGTGTCGGGAAAAAGACCGCGGAAAGACTCGTGGTCGAGCTCCGCGACAAGATGGCCGAGCTCGGTCCCGTCGGGTCGGAGGATGCTTCCAAAGCTCCGCTGAGCCGCGCCGAAGCGCTCCGGGAAGACGTGCTCTCGGCGCTCGCGAACCTCGGGTTCCCGCGACCCTCGGCGGAGAAGAGCGTCGAGGCGGCGCTCCGCGAAGAGCCGGAGATCTCTTTCGAAGGAGCGCTGAAACGGGTGCTGCGGAAGCTCTCCGGGTGATGAGCCGATCCGAGGTCCTCGCCCTGTACCGGGAGAGGCATCTAGAGCGCGAGCGCGAAAGAGCCCTGCGCAAACGAAAGGTGGCTCTCGTCTCGTACGCCCGGCTCGCGGCGGTCGTCGCCTTCGTCGCCCTGCTGTGGTTCGTCTGGGAGCGTACGCCTTCGAGCTGGCCCGTTCTCCTCGTGCCCGTGGTTCTCTTCGGAGCGCTTCTTGCCGTTCACCTGCGCCTCCACGACGCTCTGACGCGCGCCGAGCGCGCCGAGCGTTTCTACCTCCGGGGGATCGAAAGGCTCGAAGGGACCTGGCAGGGGAAGGGAAGGACGGGCGAGCGGTTCTTCGATCGGGACCATCCTTACGCGCGGGATCTCGACCTCTTCGGCAAGGGCTCGCTCTTCGAGCTTCTCGATATCACGGTGAGCCCCTGGGGAACGAAGACCCTCGCCTCCTGGCTGAAAGCCCCCGCGACTCTCGAGGAGGTTCGTCTGCGGCAGGAGGCCGTCTCCGAGCTGCGGCCGCTCGCCGACCTTCGAGAGAGAGTCGCGTCGGAGCCCGCGGAAGAGGACGAGATTTCCGATCCCGAGGCCCTGGAGAGGTGGGCAGGTGGGCCGCTTCTCCTCGCATCGGCCGCCCTTAGGTGGACGGCGTTCGCCCTCGGCGCCGCGACCACGGCGCTCGCGATCTTGTGGCTTGCCTCCCGGGTGGACCGCGCGGTGTTTCTCGCGTCTGTCGCAGTGAGCGCCTCCTTCGCACTCTTCTTTCGTCCTCGAACGAGCGCCGTCCTCTCCGCCGCCGAGGCTCCCGCCCGGGATCTCGCCATTCTCGCCTCCCTCCTCGGCGTTCTCGAGAGCCAGAGCTTCGTCTCGAATCACTTGCTCTCGCTTCAGAGCCGGCTCCGGTCCGACGACGACGGGGCATCGGCAAGAATCCGGCGTCTCGCGCGTCTCATCGAGTATCTCGACGCCCGGAGAAATCAGCTCTTCGCTCCGATCGCCGCCCTCCTTCTCTGGGGAACGCAGTTCGCGTTCGCCATCGAGGCCTGGCGGCGCGTCTCGGGACCTCAGGTTTCGCGGTGGCTCGAGGCGGTGGGCGAGCTCGACGCGCTCCTCGCACTCGCGAGCTACGGCTTCGAGAACCCCGAGGACGTCTTCCCCACGACGCCCGAGGAGAACGCGGAGAAGGCGCTCTTCGAGGCGGAGGGTCTCGGTCATCCCTTGATCCCGCCGGACCGCCTGGTGCGCAACGACGTGAAGCTCGGAGGGGACCTCCGGCTCCTCGTGGTCTCGGGATCGAACATGTCGGGAAAGAGCACGCTCCTCCGGTCCGTCGGAGTCAACGCGGTCCTGGCACTTGCCGGGGCCCCGGTGCGGGCGAGAAGGCTCACGCTCTCCCGCCTTCGAGTCGCCGCTTCCATCCGCGTCGAGGACTCGCTCCAGGAGGGCATCTCGCACTTCTACGCCGAGATCCTTCGCCTGCGGCAGGTGATGGAGCTCGCGAAGGGAGAGATCCCGGTGGTCTTCCTTCTCGACGAGATCCTCCACGGGACGAACTCCCACGACCGCCGCATCGGCGCCGAGGCCGTGGTCCGGGGCCTCGTCGAAAGGGACGCGCTCGGCCTCATCACCACCCACGACCTGGCGCTTTCCCAGCTCGCGGAGACCATGCCCGGCCGTGCCATCAACGTCCACTTCGAGGATCACATCGAGGACGGCAAGATCCGGTTCGACTTCCGCATGCGGGATGGAGTGGTGAAGAAGTCGAACGCCCTCGAGCTCATGCGCGGAATCGGGCTGGAAGTCTGATCGAAGCCGGCGGTAGACTCCACGAGAACATGACCGAGCGCCTCGTTACCCTGGGCCGCACCGACGAGGATCAGTCTCTCGAGCTGAGCCTCCGGCCGCGGCGGTTCTCGGAGTACGTGGGTCAGAAAAAAATCCTGGCGCAGCTCGAGATCGCGGTCGTAGCCGCCCGCGAGCGCGGGGAGGCGATGGATCATCTCCTGACCTACGGCCCTCCGGGCCTGGGAAAGACCACGCTCGCCTATGTGGTCGCGAACGAGCTCCAGGTGGGGATCAAGACCACCGCCGGGCCCCTCATCGAGAAAGCGGGCGACCTGGTCGCTCTCCTCACGAACCTCGAGCCCCGGGACGTTCTCTTCATCGACGAGATCCATCGGCTCCATCCCGCGATCGAGGAGGTGCTCTATCCGGCGATGGAGGACTTCAAGCTCGACATCATCATCGGTCAGGGTCCATCGGCGAAGTCGGTCAAGATTCCCATCTCGCAATTCACTCTCATCGGAGCGACGACCCGCGCGGGGCTGCTGACGTCGCCTCTTCGCGGCCGCTTCGGCATCGTCCACCGTCTCGACTTCTATACCGAGGACGACCTCGAGCGCGTCATCCTGCGCTCCGCCCGAATTCTGGGTGTCTCGATTCAGCAGCCGGCCGCGCGCGCCATCGCCCGCCGCTCGCGCGGGACCCCGCGCATCGCGAACCGGCTGCTCCGGCGGGTGCGGGACTTCGCCCAGGTGAAAGCCGACGGCGCCATCACCGAAACCGTGGCACAAGACGCCCTCACCCTTCTCGAAGTCGACGAGATGGGATTCGACGAGATGGACCGCAGTATCCTCTTCACCCTCATGGACAAGTTCTCAGGCAACCCCGTGGGCCTGTCAACGGTGGCGGCGGTGGTGGGCGAGGAAGCCGACACCATCGAAGACGTCTACGAGCCCTATCTAATCCAGATTGGATTTCTCGAACGCACGCCGCGCGGGCGAGTCGCGACCGAGCGCGCCTATCGCCACTTCGGTTTCACCCCGGTCGACCCGCAAAAGCGGTTGTTTTGAGGTCGCCAGGCACAGAGGTCAGCATTCAGCGGTCGGCTCATGAGCCGCTCAGAGCAACGGCCACCCGCGATCGCTCTCTTGGTCGAGATGTGGATCCCGTGCTGAAGCGACCGCCGCTCACGCTGGAACTCTCAGAGACTCGAGTCGCTCGAGGGTGTCCGGATATTTCCGAACGAGCCAAATGAGCGCGGCAGCCTGTTCGTTGGGCTTGCTGCGGCCCTGCTCCCAGCGCTCGAGAGTTCTGGGATTGACGCCAAGCTTGAAGGCGAAGACCTGGCGCGACATGTGCAACGCTTCCCGAGTCTGGCGAACGAACTTCGGGCCAACGGGCGGGAGTATGATGGGCTCGACGTCATGGGTTCGAAGCGTGAGGCGGCCCGTCCGGTGCTCACCCATCGCCTGGACACCGGACATGAGCTCGCGGAA